>CAKZPT010000054.1 GCA_937139365.1 uncultured bacterium
CCCTTGCGCGTTGGAGCGTCCTGGGCACGGCCGGCGGGAACGGCGAGGGTGGAGGCGGCAAGGCCGAGGGTATGGATCATCGTTCTGCGTTTCATCGTCGGTCTCCTTTGTGTAAACGACCCTTAGACGTTGCGGCAATATACCCTGCCAACGTGCAGGGAAAAAGCCCGCCGGCCAGGGAGGTGGGGCGGGGTTTCCCCGCTGGGGCCGATTCGATACACTACAGCCATGAAACGAGGCACTGGATCCTTCTCCCGCCGGCGGTTTCTCGCCTCCGGCGCGGCGGCCGTCGCGCCGCTGATCGTTCCCTCTTCCGTGCTGGGGCGCGGCGGCCGTCCGCCGCCGTCAGAGCGAATCCGCCTAGCGTGCATCGGGTTCGGCACGATTGCTCACACCACCGCTCGGCAATTTCTGAATCACCCGAAGGTGCAGGTCGTCGCCGTCTGCGACGTCAATCGCCTCTCGGGCCACTACGGCTATCAGGGCGAGCTGGATGGCGGCCGCGAGTACGGCCGGCGGGTGGTCAACGAACACTATGCCAAGCTCGACGGCCGGGATCCGGCCGCCGCCAACTACTGCCGCGTCACCGAGGACTACCGCGAGATCCTCGCCGATGACTCGATCGACGCGGTGAACATCTCGACTCCCGACCATTGGCACGCGGTGATGGCGGTCGAGGCGGCCCGGGCCGGGAAGCACATCTATTGCCAGAAGCCCCTGTCGCTAACCGTCGCGCACGGCCGGGCGATCGCCAACGCGGCGGCGACAGCCGGGGTGACCTTCCAGACGGGTTCGCAGCAGCGTTCGAGCATTCATTTCCGCAAGGCCTGCGAACTGGTGCGCAACGGCGCCATCGGCCGGGTGCGGACGGTTAGGGTCTATCTGCCGGGCGGCCACAAGGACTGGAGCGGTTTGGGGACTCGACAGGCTCCGGAGCCACCGCCGGAGGGCCTCGCTTGGGACCTCTGGCTCGGGCCGGCGCCGGCGCGCGATTATCGACCGGCGCTGCATCCGCTCAACTGGCGTCACAACTACGACTATTCCGGCGGAATGGTCACCGACTTCGGCGCCCACCATTTCGACATCGTCCAGTGGGCGCTCGACGCCGATTCCTCGGGCCCGGTCCGCTTTTTCAACGGCCGCGCGGAGTTCCCTCCGTCGGATGCCTTGTACAACACGGCGACCTCGTTCTCGTTCGAGGCGGAGTACGCCAGCGGCGTCCGGATGATCGTGGAGACGGCCGACCCGAAGATGGGCGTCGGCGGCGTGCGGTTCGAGGGAGAGGACGGGCAGTGGATCTACTGCAGTCGGGGCGTGTTGGAGAGCCAGCCGGAGGGCCTTCGGCGCGAGAAGCTGCCCGACTCGGCGGTTCGGCTGTACGAGAGCAACGACCACGAGGCAAACTTCATCGACTGCATCTACAGCGGCCGGCCGACAATTTGTCCGGCGGAGGTCGGGCACCGGAGCATCACGATCGCCCACCTCGGCAACATCCTGTTGCGGCTGGGCCGCGAGCAGTTGACATGGGATCCCGTGCGGGAACGGATCGAAGGGGACCCGGAGGCGTCCGCGATGCTGGACCGGCCCGCCCGTGACCCCTGGCGCCTCGCGTAGAGCCGTGTCGGCGGCCGTTGGCGTGGCAGGGGTGTCGGCGGCGCGTGCCCTCGGCGCTGCGTTGGCCGCCGCGCGAGAAGTGGTGGTTCTGGCCACCTCGGACTGCCATGATCGCCGCGCCGGATCAGCGGATGTTACAACCATCTGAACCGCGCCACGGTGGACGAGATCAACCGCGTAACGGGCTTCGAATGGCCGGCGGAGCTGGACGGCGGCCCGATCGGAAAGCCGAGGGGGGCGTCGCGCTCGGCGACCTGGTGGACGACGGCGATCTTTCCTCCGGCGCGCGGAACCTCACCGGCGAACAGTGGTAGGCCTTCTGTAGAGGATTTCGGACTATGGGGAGGCGATGGGGCCCTGCAGTGGCCGGTGTTCGAAGGATGAGGTAACCACGACGGCCGCCCGGAGTTGGCGGTGAAACACGGCTTCAGCGTCGAAAAGCGGATTCGCCACCGCACGGCGCTCCGACGCGAAACCGGCTGGTTGGCCCCCGTTTCGTCGAGCGGCCTTCACTACTCACGAAACTGGGACGATGCCCATTTCGTCCAGCTCAACCTGTATGCCGCCGACGCGGCCGGCACCGCGGCCAGGTATTGCGCCACATGGCGCGATCCGCAGGGCGCGTTGTCCTTCCTTTGCGAGGATCCGGCCGCGGATGTCACGGAGCGGCGGGTCGTGCTTCTCACGCACTGCGGATGTGACACCGATTGGTGGACGCCGGTCCAATGGGAAGGAATGTGCCGGGCCGTCGCCGGGCGCAGGGTGGCGGCCTGGTTGTTCGGCCACACCGGCACCGGCGTTCGGCGGTGGGCTCCACCGGGCGAAACGAACGCATGGCTCTGCCACACAACACCGGCCAGACGGCTGCCGGCTTTTTGTGGTCGACATCGGGGGGGGAGAGGGGCCCCGCGCGGCGTACCGCGAGAAGGAAGGGCTGGACGCCGCCACGGATCCAGGGGGACGGGTCACGTACGAGTGGGGCGGCGCGTGGCGGTGGCACCACACCGTGCGCGTCGGTTTCTGATCCGCTCCTTCTCCGATCCCTCAGAGTGCGTGTGGACGGTGGTGCGTCAGCTCGCGGAGGAGCCGGCCAGCGTAAGGTAGCGCTCCTCGAGACGATCGCCGCGGCGGACCGCAAGCAGCGGCGCCCCCGCCGCCAGCAGCCGGGGCAGCAGACGTCGGTTGACCTCGTCCGGCGCCGTCTGGTCGGCGTCGAAGCGGCAGGACAATTCCCCGGTGGCGGGGTTCCAGGCCAGCTCGAGCGCGTCGTCCGGGGAGGCCAGCGCGGCCAGGTCCGGTTCGTAGCCGGAGACGAGTTCGTAGACGAGAAGGTCGCGGCGGCCGGTGAGCGTCTCGATGGGGCCGGACTGCACGGCGCGGCCATGCTCGATGAAGATCACGTGATCACAGACGAGCTCGATCTCGTGGAGGTTGTGGGAGGAGATGACGATCGTCCGTCGCCGGCGCTGGTCGATAAGAAACTCCCGCATCCGGGCGACTTCGCGCGGGTCGAGGCCGCTGAGGGGTTCGTCGAGCAGGACGACCTCCGGCGCGCCGAGGAAACACTGGGCGATCATGATTCGTTTGCGCATGCCGTGGGACAGCGTGCGTACCGGCGAGTGCGCGCGGTCGGACAGGTGGACGAGCTCCAGCAGGCGGTCCGCCTCGCGCACGGCCGTCCGGCGGTCCAGCCCCTGCAACGCGCCGTAAAAGGCCAGCAGGTCGCGGGGTCGGCTGTCGCGCGGAAGTTCCGAATCTTGCGGCAACAGGGTGAGGCGGCCAGCATCCGCGACGGGATCGAACGGCCGGCGGCCGAACACGATCACTTCTCCCTCGTCGGGACGGGTTAGCCCGGCGGCCACGGAAAAGGCGGTGGTCTTGCCGGCGCCGTTGCTGCCGACAAGTCCGCAAATCGAGCCGGCGGGCACGTCCACGCTCAGCCGGTCCAGGGCGGTCATTCCGCCGAACCGCTTGACGACGCCCCGCCACGAAATGGCGCTTTTGGTCACAGGTCGCGCCTCCGAAGCACCGCGTAACCGCCCATCAAGTAGAGCCACGACAGGGCCACGAGGTGGGCGGCCGCGGGCAGAAAGCGGGACGGCGCCCATCGCCAGAGGTCGAGCCGGTCCCGTTGGGGGGTGAGCATGTGCGCCAAGTGCCACAACTCGCGCCAGCTCCGGCCGTACCAAAGCTCCGACATCCACGACAGAACGCTGAGGGCCAACAGCCCGACCAGCGCCATCGCCGTGGCGCGGCCGGGCGAGCATGTCCAATGGGACAGGCCCGTGGCCAGTCCCACGTAGACCAAGGCGTACAGCCAGGCCCGGCCGGCGGTGAGGATCATTCCCGACGCCAGTCCCGGCCCCTCCTCCGCCGCCATCCGGATCAGCGCGACGATCCACGCCCCGATCCCGCCCAGCAGGATGGCCAGTCCGGCAAGACCGGCTTGGCCCAGAAACTTGCCGCAGCTCCAGGATGCGCGCGACGTGCGGATGAGGGCGTAGCGCGCCGAGCCGGCCGCGACTTCCTCGGCCACGCGCGTGGAGGCGATGAGAACGGTCAGCAGCGGCGTGTAGAAAAACGCCAGCGCCCCATAGATCAGCACGATCGGCGGCGTTCCGAGCAGATCGTCCACCAGGGTGTCGTCCCCCGCCGTCCGAATGACCAACCGCCGGAACCTCGGGGAGTTCCAGATGGCGCTGCTGACCGCGCCCGCTCGTCCGGAGGACTCCAGTTGCAGAACATCGCCCAGCTCCGCCCCGATTCTCTGCAGCAGGTTGATGGACGAGTTCGTGGTCAGCACCGCCGCCGCGACATACAACACCAACACGACGAGCGCCCGGCGGCTACGCAGCGCGTCCGCGAACTCGTTTGCGGTGACGAGCAGCGTCTGCCGGCAGAAGCGCATCATCGGGCCAGTTCCGCGTCCGCGCGGCGGAGCGCATCCTCGACGGAGATCAGCGGCTCGGCCACCGACGGATCGATGAAGTTGCCCAGGTCGAGCGCGCCGGCCTCCGGCGAGCGCCACCGCGGAAGCGTCCGGTCCAGCTCGTCGTAGGTGATCACCACCGCCGCGGATAGGTCCCGGATCAGGCGCGCGCCGGCCTCGGGGGTGACCCCCTGGCCCGCTTCCACCGCCTGCGCAAAGGCGGCCATGCGGTCGCGGAGCCGGAGGTTCATCGCCTGCACCAGTACGTCGAAATTGGCCGCCTCCGCCGCGTCAAATCTCGCCCTGGAGACGAACTCGTTGCGGGCGATCTCCGCGCGGACGCGCCAGGCCTCCGCCGCTGCGTCGATGCGCTCCCGCATGGTCCGTTTGTCGCCCGCCCGGGGCCGGATCCCCGACAGCGGAGTTCGCCGCCAGCCCGATGGGCGATTGGTGGGCGCTTCGGCGCGCGCGGATGGCGGGGCGCCCGTCGTGGTGCCGGCGGCCTCGGGCAGGGATGGGGACTCCGGCAGGCGGACGAGCCGGGTGAGCTGGCCCAGCGTGCCAAGGTCGCGGGGCCGCTGTCGGAGCTGGGCTTTCAATTCCTCGATCTCCCGGCGGTATCGGTCCGTCTCGCGCCTTCCGGGCCACGCCCCGATCGCCATGCCCAGCACCAACAACAATGGCCACCAGGCCGCACCTTTCATAGCGTTTGAAAACCCTTCGATCATCAAATCATTTGGACAGCGACAAACCCGCGCGCCGTTGCTTTTCGCCGGCGAGTGTATACATTTCCAAGTTACCAATCTGAGACCACAAGCATGAAAGGTAGACGGGCGGCTATGGCGTTGGCGGTCGGGGTGGCGGCGGCGTCTTCGGCCGCGGAATGGCGGACTTTGTTCAATGGACGGGATCTGGACGGATGGATGGCGTCCGACAAGCGCCCGCCCTCGTCGGGGTGGACCGTGGCCGACGGGGCGCTGAAGCTGTCCGGCCGTGGAGGATACATCTGGACCCGCGACACCTTCGGCGACTTCGAACTGGAGCTGGAGTACTCCACGGAGGGCAACAGCGGCGTGTTCTTCCGGACCGAAAACCCGCGCGACCCCGTTCAGACGGGCATTGAGGTGCAGATCCACACGCCGGGCGGGCCCAACCGCCACAGCGTGGGCGCGCTCTACGACCTGGTCGCCCCCTCGACGAACGCGGCGCGGGCGGGCTGGAACCGGTTGGTGTTGTCGGCCCGTGGATTAAAGATTGCCGTCGAGCTGAACGGCGTGAAGATCATCGAGGCAGACCTGGATCGGTGGACCGAGGCCGGCTGCAATCCCGACGGCAGCCGGAACAAGTTCAAACGGCCATTGAAGGACTTCGCGCGGCGGGGGCACATCGGGTTTCAGGACCACGGCGCCACCGTCAGGTACCGCAACGTCCGCATCCGACCGCTGGATTAACCCCCCAGTCGGAGACGCCGCAGTGGTAATCGGGCTATTGACGGCGCGGATCAGCCTGCCGGATTCGCGTTCCCTGAAGGACAAGCGCTCGGCGCTGCGGAGCCTGAAGGACCGGCTGATCGCGCACATGAACGTCAGCGTGGCGGAGGTCGGAGACCAGGACCTGTGGCAGTCGGCCGAGATGGCGTTCGTCACCGTCGCCGCGACACGGGACGTGGTCGAACGGCGGCTGGCGGAGGTCCGGTCCTTCCTCGGCTCGACTTCGCGCTGGGTTTTGTTGGACACCGAGACCCAGCTTCTTTGACCGCCCCACCCACCGTGCGCTTGCGGCGGCGGGCGGTGCGTCCATATTGGCGGCATGGCAGGCGTCTCCACGGAGGCGATGGCAACGATCAACCGGCGGCTGGCTGTGCTCGGCGGGTTGGCCCTGGCCATCGTCGCCGTCGGCACGCTCGGATACCGCTGGCTGTCCGGCGGATCGGCGTCGTGGCTGGACTGCCTGTTCATGACGGTCATCACCGTCACCACCATCGGCTACGGGGAGGTCATTGATCTCAGCCGTAACGGGCCGGCCATCCGCGCGTTCAGCATGGCCGTGGCGGTCGGTGGCATCGGCGTGATCACCTACGCGATCGGCAGCCTGACCTCGTTTGCGGTGGATGGGGAGCTGCGGGATCGTCTGCGGAGGCGTCGCATGCAGTCGCGAATCGCGGAATTGAAGGACCATTACGTGTTGGCGGGGTGGGGGGAGACGGCGCCGGCCGTCGCGCGGGAACTGGCCCGCACGGCCCGGCCGTTCGTCGCCGTCGTGCCGGGCGCCGTCCGGGAGCCGGAGGCGCTTCAGGCCGGGGCGGCGGCGACCGTTGTGGGGGACGTGGATGCGGACGAGTCGCTTCGAGCGGCCGGGGTCGAACGCGCAGCCGGGGTCTTCGCGCTGTGCGACGACGACCGGGCGAACATCGTCATCGCCCTGTCGGCCCGCCGGCTCAACCCCTCCGCGCGAATCGTCGCCTGCGTCAGGGACGAGTCGAACGCCTCCAAGATGCGCCGAGCGGGGGCCGACGCGACGGTCTCGACCATTGCGATCGGTGGTCTGCGGATGGCCTCGGAGATGATCCGCCCAACCGTGGTGACGTTCCTCGATACGATGTTGCGCAGCGCCGACCCCGTGCTCCGGGTCGAGGAGGTCCGGGTAGGACCGGCGGCAGCGGGACGCACCGTGGGTGAGCTCGGCGTGGACGGTCGGCCGGCGACCTTGTTGATGGCGTTGCGTCATGGCCGGGGGGAATGGGAGTTCAAACCCATGCCCGACCGGCGCGTCGAGGACGGCGACGTGCTCGTGGTCATGACCACGCCCGCCGGCGCGGCCGAGCTGCGCCGGCAACTGGGCTCATGATCGGCTCGCCAGCGCCGATGCTTCGGTCGACTTGGTCGGACCGTGGCGGCGGCTTGCAGGGTCAAACATTGAACCAAGAAGAGAGTCCATACTACAATAGAGCGATTAGGAGATTTCGACAATGACGGACGAATTGCAGGCGTCGGAGACGGCCGGGCCGGAATCGCCGGCCGGCTGCTCGCCGCCTCGTCAGGCGGAGGTCGTCGCCGACGTGGGGGAGCCGGAGCCGGGCGATGCATCCGCGCCCACGGCGGACCTGCAGGCGGACATCGCGGCGCTCAACGACCGGATGCTGCGGCTGCAGGCAGACTTCGACAATTTTCGGAAGCGGACGCAACGCGAGCGCGCCGAACTCCAGCAGCGCGGCGCCGAACGGGTGTTGGCGGACCTGCTGCCGGTCCTGGACCATTTTGAGATGGGGCTGGCGGCGGCGCGATCCCACGACGCGCCCGAGGCGGTGCTTGGCGGCCTCGATATGGTGCTGGCCCAGTTCCGCGACGTCCTCGCGCGTCATGGGGTGGAGGCGGTGGAGGCCGAAGGCCGACCGTTCGACCCCCACTGCCATGAGGCCGTCGGCCACGAACCGTCGTCGGCTGTGCCGGCGGACACGGTGTTGCGCGAGACGCGCCGCGGCTACCGCGTGGGAGGGCGGCTGTTGCGGGCGGCCGAGGTAATCGTCTCCTCCGGCCCTCTGGCGGAGAACGCCGATGGCGGCTGACCGCGACTACTACGGGATCCTTGGCGTCTCCCGTGACGCGTCGCCGGAGGACATTAAGAAGGCCTACCGGCGACTGGCGCTCCAATACCACCCTGACCGCAATCCGGGAGACAAGGCCGCGGAGGAACAGTTCAAGAAAATCTCCGAGGCCTACGAGGTGCTCAGCGACCCGGACAAGCGCCGTCGCTACGACCAGTTCGGCCCGGCGGCGTTCGGGGCGGGCCCCGGGCCGGCCGGCGGGTACGGCGGCGGGTTCGGCGGCATCGACCTGGAGGAGGCGCTGCGCACGTTCATGGGCGCCTTCGGTGGGTCCGGAAGCATCTTCGACGATTTCTTCGGCGGCGCGGCGTCGGAACGAGAGGAGTCGCACCGCGGCGCGGACCTGCGCTTCGATCTCGAGATCGATTTCGAGGAGGCGGTTCTCGGCTCGCGGCGGCAACTCGAGCTTCCCATTTTGCAGCCGTGCGCCGAGTGCGGTGGCAGCGGCGCGGAGCGTGGCAGCCGGCGCGAAACCTGCCGCCAGTGCGGCGGCCGCGGGACGGTCATCAGCTCGCAAGGCTTTTTCCAGGTCCGGCGGACGTGCCCGCAGTGCCAGGGCACGGGCGAGACTCTCGCCCGGCCGTGCCGCGTCTGCCGGGGCGAGGGCCGCGTGAAGAGCCGCCGGACGATCGAACTGCGCATCCCCCCCGGTGTCGAGACCGGCTCGCGCCTTCGGCTGACCGGTCATGGCGAGGCCGGCTTTCGCGGCGGTTCGCCGGGCGACCTGTACGTGGTGCTTCACGTCCGGCCCCACGAGGTGTTCCAGCGGCACGGTGACGACATCGTCTGCGAGGTGCCCGTTCCGTTCACGGTCGCCGCACTGGGCGGAGAGATCGAAGTGCCGACCATTCACGGCCCCGCCAAGCTCAAACTGCCGCCGGGGACGGAGGATGGCCGCGTCTTCCGGCTGCGAGGGCAGGGCGTCGTGGACCGCCGCAACGGCGTCGAGGGCGACGCGCTGATCCGCGTCCGTCTGCAAGTGCCGCGACGGTTGACGCAGCGCCAGCGGCGCGCGATGGAGGAGCTGGCGTCGTTGCTGTCCGACGAGGACTATCCCGAGATCGCGGACTTCCATCGCCGGGTGGGCCGCTATTATGACCGCAAGGCGGCCATCGAGCGGTGAGCTTGCCCGACACCGCCCGCCGCGCTGTTACGCCCCGGACCTGCCGGGATCGCCGGCCTCGCTGGAGCTGACGTCCGCCGAGGCGCACCACCTTTCCGCGGTGTTGCGGCTGGGCGTCGGCGACGAGGTCGAACTCTTCGACGGCCGCGGCGGCTCGGCCTGGGCGCGGATTGTGTTGACGGGGCGTGGGCGCGTCGTCGTCGAGACGGGGCCGGTCCGCCTCGACCCGCCGCCGGGATGGACGGCCGCGCTTCTCCAGGGACTTCCCAAAAACGAGGCGCGCGATCTGGTCGTGCGGATCGCGACGGAGTTGGGCGCCGCCCGCATGGTGTTCGTTCACGCCCAGCGCACGGTCGGCCGGCCGTCGCCCGCCGACGTCGAACGCCTGATCTCGCGCTGGCACGCGGTCGCGGTGGCCGCGGCCAAGCAGTGCGGCAGAAACCGACTGCCGGAGTTGGGCTGGGCGCCGTCGGTGGAGGCGGCCGTCGAGGGCGGATGGACGGGCTTGTCGCTGGCGGGGGAAGCCGGCGGTCCTCCGCTGCGCGACCGCCTGGCGCCGGCCGCGGCGGGCGGCTGCCGGGCAATCCGGGTTGCGCTTGGGCCGGAAGGGGGGTTCGATCCGGCGGAGCGCGCGGCGCTGGAGCGCGCAGGCTTTGTGCCCTTCCGGCTCGGGCCGCACATCCTGCGGACTGAGACGGCCGCGGTGGCGGTGCTGGCGGCGCTGGCGTATGAACTCGACCGGCCGGCCGGGAGCGGGTCAGCGGTTCCGTAAGGCGAGAGTGGCGCCGGCGGCGAGGTAGACCAGCGTCGGCCCCCATCCGCCGAGCCATGCGGGTCGCAACAGTCCCTTCTTGGACGCCCACATCCCCAGGCTCACCGCTGCCCACGACGAAAAGAACAGCGCCAGGCAGAGCATCACGCCCTTCACCGCCCCCTTCCGGCCGGTGGTCGTGCCGAAGGGCACGCCGAAGAGGACGGCCACCAGGCACCCCCACGGCAGAGCCAGCCGGCTGTGCAGATCCACCGTCAGCCGCCGTACCGCCGCCGGCGACAGCTCCGGATGCGACCGGATAAAGCGGACCAGCTCCGCCGCGCCGAGGAATTCGGGCTCCTTCACCTCCTGCAGAAAATCCTGCGGCCTCTCGTCGAATTCGATCATGTGGCGCACCGGGAACGTCCGCGGCGCGCCGACCGGATTGCCCGTCTCGTCGAAGTACTGCAGCCAGAGGTCCTGCAACCACCACCCACCGCCCGCCCAGATGCCCCGGGCGGCGGTCGCGCGCCAGATGTCGCGCCCCGCGGGGCTTTGTTGCGTCACGCGAACGTCCTCCATCTCGAAAGTTCGCGTGTCGAATCGCCGGATCAACCACGATCGGTGGGCGTCGCTGTTCTGATAGGGTAGGGGGCCGGCGATGTACACGCTGTCCTTGTCCTCCCGGCTTTGCGCACGCACGAACTGCCGCGTCTGGTAAGCGGCCTCGGACCCGATCGTCTCATTCAGCACCAGGACCGTGAGCGATGCGATCACTCCGACGACGAACAGCGGCGTCATCAGCCGGACCAAGCTGATCCCGCAGGCCCGCATCGCGGTCAGCTCGTTGTGCCGGGTCAGAAGCGACATGGACCACAGGACCGCCAGGATCAGCGAGACGGGCATGCTGTAGATCAGCGAGGCGGGGATCATCAGCAGGTAGTAGCGCACGAGGCTTCCCAGCGAGGCGCGACCCTGGAGAAAATCGCCGAGGTTGTTGAACAGGTCGAAGACGATGTACAGCATGGTGAAGGCCGCGAAGCAGAAGGCCAGCGGCACCAGAAACTGGCGCAAAAGATAGCGATCGATGATCCTCACGCCGCCCGAGCATAGGGGCCGGTCCGGCGGGAGGCAAGAAGCGGACAGCGGGAGGATCGGTCATGGAATATGTGCAGATGGCGGCGGGCGTGGCGTTCTCGCGCGTGGCGTTCGGGACCTGGCGACTGTGGGAGCGGCGACCGACGGACCAGGAGGCGAACCGGCTGCTCGGCGAATGCCTTGATGCGGGCATCACGACGGTGGACACGGCCGAGATCTACGGCCGGTATGAGGTCGAGGACCTGCTGGGCCGCGCGATGGCGCTCTCCCCCGGCCTGCGGGACCGGCTCGAAATCGTGACGAAGGGCGGCATCGAAGTGCCCTGCCCCCGGCGCCCCGGAGCGCGCGTCGCGCACTACAACGCCACCGCGGCCCACCTTGGCCGGGTGGTGGACGGCGCGCTGACGCGGCTGCGGACCGACCGGGTCGAGATGTTCCTCGTCCATCGGCCCGACTGGTTGACCCTGCGGACGACACGGCCGCAGCGCTGGGGGCGATGACGCAGTCGGGCAAGATCCGGTCGGTCGGCGTCTCGAATTACACGCTGGCGCAGATGGAGTTGTTGTGCGAGCGGCTGGGCCGCCCGCCGGCGACCAACCAAGTCGAGTTTCACCTGCTGCACATGGAGCCGATGTACGACGGGACATTCGCGCAGTGCGAGCGGCTGCGGATCCGCCCGATGGCGTGGAGCCCGCTGGCTGGCGGTCGCCTGTTCCACGCAGACGAACCGGCGGGGGGTAGGCTGGCGGCGGCGGCCGCTCAGATCGGGCCGCGCTACGACATGGCGGGACTCGCGGAGCTGGCTCTGGCCTGGGTGCTGGCGCACCCCGCCGGACCGGTCGCCGTCGTCGGAACGAGCCGGCCCGCGCGCATCCGGTCGGCGGCGAAGGCGGCGCGGCTGCAACTCGACCGGCAGGATTGGTACGCCCTGTGGGAGGCAGCCCAGGGCCGGCGGATCCCCTGAGAGGCCACTCGCTGATATCTCGCTTACATCGTCGCTCGCAGTCGTACCTTGTCGGGATTGACACGCGGGATAGAATCGATGTGAAAGGAGACAAGAGTATGCCGGGCAAAGTGGTTCGCTCCTACGACTGGCCGGCGGAGGATCGTCCCGGCCAGTTGCTCAAAACCGCGGAAGAACTGGCCAGACGGAAGGTGGACCTGTTGGCCATCTGGGGGTACACCGATCCGAACAAGGTCGCCAAGATCGCCGCGATCGCGAAGAAGCCGGCGAAGCTCGAGTCGGCGCTGAAGGAGATGGGCATCGAGGCCAAGACCTCGAATTGCCTATACCTGACAGGGACCGATCGCGTCGGCGCCCTCCTCAAACCGCTGGGCGCCCTGGCCGGGGCGGGGATCAACATCACCTGCCTCGACGCCGTGGCCGTCCGTGGCGGATTCGCCGCGACCATCTGGGTCGCGGACGCCGACCTAGAGAAGGCCAAAAAGCTTCTGAAGATCAAATAGCACGGGTGGGTGTGGGAGCCCTGCCGCCGGCCGACGGCGCGGACCTGGGGCATGATCGCGGGCGCCAAAAATGACGCCGGCGGTCGTCACGGAGGAGGAGAGCGATGGCCGGGGGCGGCAAGTTCGCCGTTCATGCGCGGCCGGCATGGACGGGGCCGAGGAGTATTGCGGTTGATCGTGGCCGCGAGGTCGGGGCCCTGCTGTTGGCGCTGCCCGTGCTCCGCCCGGCGGCACCAATCAGGAGCGGCAACCTCCGCCGCGCCGGCGATTGCGATCGGCTCGATGTTTCCCGGTCCGGCCAAGGTGTACGCGAAGTTAGCGTCAACTGGGCTAAGGCGATGGGGACGGAATTCCATATGGGGCGACGTCAAGCCCAACCCGCGCGCGAAGGTGGTGTCGATCGGCCGGCTTCTCGCCGGCGTGCGCGATGGGCAACCCGATCCCGCCACGGCCATTGGCAACCTGACCTGACGCCAGCCCGGACGCGGGCGATTGAAGGGGCCGTCGCGGACGTAAAAAACCATTCGACCGCCCCGATCTGTTTGGGGTGGTGGAATCTCAGTGGTTGAGCGACCGAGCGAGATCACGGGCATAGCTCGGTTCCAGCGGGACTGGACGAAAAAGCGTGGCTGTGAGAAGCCGATCTGGGTGGGCGACGTCAAGCACACCGCGCCCCGTTGATGTTCTGGGGCGAGCCAGTGCCCCCGTGCGCCGCCGCGCAGACGGTTGGCATTGGCCATATATGCTTTGGCCCTTGTCCCGCCCCGCCCGCCTGCGGCACGGCGAGGCCATGTGCCGGTTCCGAGCGGAGCAGGCGCACGGGCTGGTGAAAAAAGTCGTTTTGGCCGCTGTCGATGGGCTGGGCGGGATCAACCTGCGAAGCCTGAAGGACGGCGCTTTCGGAGCGGGGCCGAAAAACGTGGACACCGTTGCCTTTACCGGCATGATCGAAGCCGTTGACATGCCCCTGCCCGCCGGGCCCGCTGCGGCCTGCCGACCACGCGCTGGTGTGTCGAATGCGGGACAGGCTGCTGACGGCGGCACGGCTTGATGCCGACCCCGGAATGCACGTCCATCGGCTCACGCTCTGTCCTCTCTGGGTCTTCTGGCGCGACGACGGCCGCCGTTACCTGGCCGGCGATGTCGAGCCGACTGTGGCCGCCGTGTTGCCGCTGCTCGACGGCGGTTACGGATGACGGAGACATCCACCGACGCCGCGTCGGCGCATTCGAGGTGTGAGGTCTCCGGCCTCGATGTTCACCTTTCGCTGACGGTCGCTGTCGCGCCGTTGTTTCTGGAGATGGCTCCTCCGACGTCGGGCGTCATCAAACCGCAGGGACTCCCCGCATGCGGATCAGACCGAGCTTTACCGGCACGGACCTCCGAGCGAGGCCGCCCTCCGCGTATCGGAAGGCCGTGGCGCTGGAATCGGCGAGAAGGAATGGACAAGATGAGGCGGCGCGCCGGCGCCCATGGGTTTGCGGCGGAGGACGCGCCGAACAAGGAGACCACCGATGCGGGCTTCCAAGGATTGGACAACCGAACGGGACAAGTTTCCAAGGATTGGAACTCCCTTGCGCCGGCTCGGGTGGATGCTCCGAACGGCGGTTACGGGCGCAGTCGCCGCCGCCACGACCGTAGCGGGCGCGCAAACGTCGGCGCTGTGGGGAGTGGCCGGCGAATTGTGGAGTCCGGCAGGGCGTCTGCCGGACTTCTCGCTGGCCGGCTACCGCCGCGGGATCGAGCGCTTTCGAATCCCCACCGGATCGGTCTCCGTCGCCGACTTTGGGGCAAAGGGGGACGGGATGGCGGACGACACCGCCGCATTTCGCCGCGCGCTGGCCGTCGGGGCGGGGCGGATGGTGACGGTCCCGCCGGGGCGATACCTGCTCAACGATGTGCTGGAGATCGCCAGCGGCGGCACGGTGCTGCGCGGCGCGGGATCCGACCGCAGTATCCTGATGTTCCGCCGTCCGCTGCAGGAGATCGCGCCGCGGCCGGCGATGACCGATCACGGTGCGCCGACCACCGGTTGGTCGTGGTCGGGCGGGCTGATCACGATCCGTGGGCGGATGCCCGATCCCGGACGGCAGTTTGCGCTCGCCGCGCCGGCCCGCCGTGGCGACCGCCGATTGTCCGTGGCCGGTTCGGCCTTCGAGGCCGGCGACGAGATCGTGTTGGTCGCGCAGGACGACGCGGCCCAGTCGCTCGTGCGGTACTTGTACCGCGGGGACGCCGGGAACATCGCGGGACTGAGCAATTGGATCGCGCGGCAGGCGTTGCGAGTGACCGGCCGCAGCGGGAATGTCCTCGAACTGGACCGCCCCCTGAGGTTCGACGCGCGGCCGGAATGGCGGCCGAGGGTCCACCGTTTCGCGGCGGCCGTGACGGACGTGGGCGTAGAGGGATTGGGCCTTGAGTTTCCGGCCCGCCCCTACGGCGGCCATTTCCGAGAGGACGGCTACAACGGCATCGCGATGGAGGCGGGCGCCGCCCACTGCTGGGTGCGTGATGTTCACATCCGCAACGCCGACAGTGGGGTGTTCGTCTCCGGCTGGTTTTGCACGCTTTCGGGCATCCGGCTGAGCGCGGACCCGGCCCGGACACCCGCGGACGGGGCGACGGGCCACCATGGGATTTCGTTTTCCGGCCAGGATTGCCTGCTCGAGGACTTCGAGCTTCAAACGAAATTCATCCACGACATCACCGTCTCCCGCGCCATGGGCTGTGTGATTTCGCAGGGGCGGGCGGTGGACCTCGCGATGGATCATCACCGGTGGGCCCCCTACGAAAACCTGTTCACCGACATCGACGCTGGCCGCGGTACCCGACTGTTCGCCTCCAGCGGCGGCGGCCACCGCGGTCGGCACTCGGCGGCCGGCGCCACGTTTTGGAATATCCGAGCGGCACGGCCGGCCGTGCTGCCGGAGGGGTTCAACCACTCGATCCTGGTCGGTGTCGCGCTGGACGAGGCCCGCAGCCGGCTGACGCCCGACGTGTGGCGCGAGCCCATCAACGCGGGCCGGGTGATTCCGCCAAACCTGTTCGAAGCGATGCGGCGGCGCGCAACGGGCGGTGGAGGGGCGCCGTGAGCCGGCCTGCTGCGGCCGGCCCTCTTGCGGTGCCGATTCTCCGTCGGTGGGTAGCGGTCGTGCTGGGCGGCCTGCCCAGCGCGGCCTTTGCGGCGGGACCGCTGCGGGTCCATTCGGACAACCCGCCATATTTTGCCGATGCCGCGGGTCGTCCTGTCTTCCTCACCGGTTCCCGCGTCTGGAATAACCTTCAGGACATCGGATCCGCCGCCCGCGTTCGACTGTGCGGCGTATCTGGCCTTTCTCCAACGGCACGGCCACAACTTCGTACGCCTCTGGCGGTGGGAGCTGCTGGCGTGGGACTCGTCGCAGTGCCCGCAGTGGACGCTCCACACGATGCTGTACCGCGTCGCGCCGCACCCCTGGGAGCGCACAGGGCCGGGGATGGCCTCGGACGGCCGGCCGCGATGCGATTTGCGCCGGCTTGACCCGGCCTATTTCCGCCGGTTGCGCGAACGGGTGGCTACGGCGGGGGAGCGAGGCATCTGGGTGTCGGTCATGCTGTTCGAGGGATGGGGGATGCAACACCTGACCAACGGCTGGCTTCACCATCCGTTTCATCCTTGGAACCCCGTGAATGGATTCGATGCCGACGTGGACGGCGATGGAGGGGGCATCGAGGTTCATACCCTCCGCGTCCCGGATGTGCTGGCGGTTCAGGAGGCGTATGTGCGGGCGGTCGTCGAGGCGGTGGGCGACCTCGACAACGTGCTGTACGAGGTCGGCAACGAGGCGGGGATCTATTCTTGGCCGTGGCAAGAGCATTGGGTATTGTTTCTGCGTCGGGAGGAACGCCGAAGGGGGAAGGCGCATCCGATCAGGCTGGCCTTCCCGTACTCCCGGCGGCCGGAATGGCGCGGGAGCAACTCGTTGCTTTTCGCCAGCGCGGCGGACTGGATCTCGCCTGACGGTGCTGCTGGGCCTTGGAACTACCGGACCAATCCGCCGCCGGCGACGGGGCGCAAGGTGGTCCTGTCCGACACCGACCACCTGTGGGGCATTGGGGGCACGGTCGAATGGGCATGGAAGACGCTCTTCAGGGGACATCAGCCGGTCTTCATGGACTGCTATGACAACGCCGTGCTCGGCCGCTCGCCGCCCGAAGACTGGAATCCCCTCCGGACGGCCCCCGGCCGGGCGCGACGGTTCGCAGAGCGGCTGAACCTAGCCGACATCGAGCCGCGCCCGCGGCGGCCTCCACCGGTTATTGCCTCGCCGACCGCCGGACGGGGGCGATGTTCGTCTACGCGCCAACGGGCGGATCGTTCGAGCTCGACCTCGGTCCGGCCACAAACCGCTGGGCCGGGGAATGGTACGACCCGCAAGCGGATCGGCCGGCCGGCGAGCTGGTGGTCGAGGGGGCGGGACATGTCCGATTCACGCCGCCGCTGGAGGGGCCGCTGATCATGCGCCTGTTCCGGGGCCACGGGCGGGCGCCGCAGTCCTGAAGTCCGTGCGCTCCGCCGAGATTGGAGGATCGAGAACGTTGGGAGTAGATTGGGCGCTTGATGTCCGATGATACCGCCCGCCATGTTCGTGCACGGACCGGCGCTGGATGGGGAGGTGTATCCGGAGGGATGTCCCTTCAACACGCGGCGGGCGGGCCGGGTCCGCGAATTGGCGGAGAGCCTTGGCCTTCTGTCCCCTCCCGATCGGATCATCGTTCCGCCGGTGCCTGCGACGCGCGCGGATCTGGGGCGGTTCCACACCCCGGCGTATCTGGATCTCCTCGAGCAGGCCGAAAGGGGGGAGCTGGGGTTCGATGGCCTTAAGTCGGGTTTGGGAACCATGGATTGTCCCCTGTTTGCCCGCATGTACCGCTATCCGGCCCTCGCGGTCGGCGGCACTCTCGTGGCGGCGCGCGCGCTCATCGACGGCCGCGCCCGGGTCGCCTTCAACCCGTCCGGCGGCTTCCACCACGCCATGCCCGACCGCGCCGGGGGGTTCTGCTACCTCAACGACGTCGTCCTCGGCGCGATGGAACTGGTCGATGCAGGCCTGCGGGTGGCCGTGTTGGACATTGACGCGCACCACTCCGACGGCGTCCAGCACGCCTTCTGGTCGCGCCGGGACGTCCTGGTGATCTCCGTGCACGAATCGGGCGCGACGCTGTTTCCCGGCACCGGGTTCGAGGACGAGATCGGCGAAGGCGAAGGGAGGGGCTACACGCTGAACGTACCGCTGCCGGCGGCCGCCACGGATCCGGTGTTCGAGGCGGCGATGCGGGAGGTTGTGTGGCCGGTGCTCGACGCCTACCGTCCCGACGTCGTGGTCCTCGAAATGGGGATGGACGTGCTGGCGGGCGATCCGCTGACGCACCTGCGCATGACGAACAACGCGCCGGCCGACGTGGTCAGCCGCCTCGTCCGTTCCGGCCGGCCCGTCCTCGCCGTGGGCGGAGGCGGCTACCATTTCGCGAACACCGTCCGTGGCTGGACGCTGTGCTGGAGCATCCTGTGCGGGGCGGGCGACGGCATGGACGACTACGGCGGCGGGGTTGGCGGCATGATGCTGCAGAACACCGATTGGCTCGGCGGGCTGCGCGACCGGCCGACGGTGCCGGACCCGGAGGAAACCGCCACGCTGATGGCGGAACTCGCACCGCGGCTGGAACGGATCCGGCGCGAGGTGTTCCCGATCCACGGGCTCGGCTGAGCCCGCGGGCGGGATCAGCGAATGACGGGATTGCGGAAGCTCGGCCGCGGGGGTTCGCCCGCCGGCCCCGGTGGCGGCGGGCGGGGGCCCGCGGAGGGCGAGAATGCGCTCGCGGCGCGATCCGGCGGCGCTCCGGCGGCGGGGCGTTCCTGCGGTGCGGCGGTTCCCGCGGGCTTTCGGAGGCCCCGGCGCGGCCCGAGCATCATCACCAGCATACGGCCGGCCAGTGTCGGCACCTGGTCCGGCGAGGCGATGTCCGCGCAGTCCGCCATGACGCGCTGCAGCAGGGCGTAGCCCAACTCCTGGTGGGCGTTTTCGCGCCCGCGGAAGAACAGCGCGACCTTCACGCGATGCCCCTCCTGCACGAACTCCCGGACTTTGCGCAGCTTGGTCTGGTAGTCGTGGTCATCCACGTTGGCGTGGAACTGGATCTCCTTGACCCGCGTGGCCACCTGATGACGCCGCGCCTCGCGCTCCTTTTTCTCCATGTCGTACTTGTACTTGCCGAAATCCATGATCCGACAAACGGGAGGGGAGGCGTTGGGGGCGATCTCCACGAGGTCGAGCCGTTCCCGCTCCGCCAACGCGAGCGCGTCGCGGGTGCTCATGATTCCGATCTGCTGACCGTCGGGGCCGATAACGCGCACCTCGGGTACCCGGATGCGGTGATTGGTGCGGATGAATGTCCTGATGGCGGACCTCCTGTGTTTCGGGGCGCTGCCCCTCTAGGTTGCCGGGGCGGCGCCCATGCTCGCCGCCTCCTCCTTCAAACGCGCGATCGCCTCGTTCAGCTTCATCGGACCGAGATCGCCGGCGGTCCGGTGGCGGAGCGCCACCTGGTCCGACTCGGCCTCCCGCGGGCCGACCACGGCCATGTACGGCACCTTGTCCGCCTGCGCCTGCCGGATCTTGGCGCCGATCTTATCCGGCGAGGGATCGATCTCCGCGCGCAGGTCGTGCGCCCGGAGCCGTCCGGCGACCTCCCGTCCGTACTCCGCCACGCGGTCGCTGACGGGCAAGACCCGGACCTGTTCCGGGGCCAGCCACAGCGGAAAGGCCCCGGCGTAGTGCTCCACGAGAATGCCGAAAAACCGCTCGAGGCTGCCGAGAAGGGCGCGGTGGACCATGTACGGCCGGTGCGCCGCCCCGTCGGCCCCAACGTAGGTCATGTCGAACCGCTCCGGCAGGTTGAAGTCGAACTGGATGGTGCTCATCTGCCACTCGCGGCCGATCGCATCGAGCACCTTCAGATCGATCTTCGGTCCGTAGAACGCCCCGCCGCCGACGTCGGTCTCGTACGGGATCCCCTCGGCCCGCAACGCCTCCTCCAGCGCCGCGGTCGCCCTTGTCCAGCGATCGGCCTCGCCGACCGCCTTCTCGGGCCGGGTGGCGAGGTAGGCGGCGATGTCCTCGAACCCGAACGCCCGCCACATCGCGCGCGCGAAGCGGATGACCTCGCGGATCTCGGACTCCATCTGCTCCGGCGTGCAGATGATGTGTGCGTCGTCCTGCGTGAACCCGCGGACCCGCAACAGCCCGTGCAGGACGCCGGCCTTTTCGTAGCGGTACACCGTGCCCAGTTCTGCGTACCGCACCGGCAGATCGCGGTACGACCGCCGACGCCCCTTGTACACCTGGATATGGAACGGGCAGTTCATCGGCTTGATGAAGTACTCGGCCTCGTCGATCTTCATCGCCGCGTACATGCTCTCGCGGTAGAAGTCGAGGTGGCCGGAGGTTGCCCAGAGGTCCGCCCGACCGATGTGCGGCGTGTAGAGCAGCTCGTAGCCGGCGCGGAAATGCTCGCGACGCCAGAACTCCTCGATCAAGCAACGGACGCGGGCCCCCTTCGGATGCCAGTGGATCAGGCCGGGCCCGACCGCCTCCTCGACGCTGAACAGATCCAGCTCGCGGCCCAGCCGGCGATGGTCACGCCGCCGCGCCTCCTCCAGGCGGCCCAGGTACGCCTCCAGCTCCTCGCGGGAGGGGAATGCCGTCCCGTACACCCGCTGGAGCATCGGGTTGGTCTCGAGGCCATGAAAATACGATCCGGCGACGCTGAGCAGCTTGAAGGCCCCGATCCGGCCGGTGCTCTCGACGTGCGGTCCCCGGCACAGGTCCCAGAACTCCCCGCTCCGGTACAAGGTGATCGGCTCGCCGTCCGGGATTTCCGCCAGCCGCTCCAACTTGTAGGTCTGCCCCGCCGCCTCGAGCCGCCGCCGCGCCTCCTCCCGCGTCACCTCCTCGCGGACAAACGGATGGTCCTCGGCGACGATCTTCGCCATCTCGCCTTCGATCCGCTCGAAGTCCTCGGTCCCCAGGCGATGCGGGAGGTCGAAGTCGTAGTAAAATCCGTCGTTGGTGGCAGGGCCGATGTCGAGCCGGACCGGTTGAAAGAGCCGGCACACCGCGGCGGCCATCACGTGGGCCGCGCTGTGACGCATGCGTTCGATGTCCGGCGCCGTGCCTCGATTCATTCGGTTCGGGCGGCCCACTACGGCCGGGCGCGGTACGTGGCGCGCGGCGGAGCCATCCAGCGTGGTCAGTTTCGCCGCTTCTCGAAGGAAAATCAAGCGTCTCCGTCGCCGGCGTCCCGCCTTGCCTTGCGGGGTGCCGGCCGTATGATGTCCTGCGTTCCCGCGATGCCCCACGACTCCGCCAACGACCCGGCCCCCTCCGCGGAGGCCATGCCCGTGCCGCTCCGCTGGGTGGGGCCGATCCGACTGGCCGGCCCCGACGCGACGGGCGACGTCCGCGTGCCGCTGGCGACCTTCGAGTCGCCCCTGTGGCCGTCTGTCGACCGCGGCGCGCGGGCCACGCGCGCGGCCGGCGGGATTCGCGTGGTCGTGCTGCGCGAGGGCATGACCCGGTCGGTGCTGCTCGAGGCCCCCGACGCGGCCGCCGCGGTCGCGGCGGCCTCGGAGATCGAAGCCCGCCAGGGCGACCTCGCGCAGGCCGCGCAGCACGGCAGCCGCCATGCCCGGCTCTTGGGCCTGCACGCGGAGGTCTGCGGGGCGTTGCTGTACCTCCGCCTGACGTTGGACACCGGCGAGGCCGCCGGCCACAACATGGCCACCCGCGCCGCGCAGCAGGCCCTCGACTGGATCGCCCGGCAATGGCCGACGCTGCGGCCTGTCTCCGTCTCCGCGAACTACTGCGTGGACAAGAAGGTCTCCGCCATCAACGCGATCCTCGGCCGGGGCCGGCAGGCCATCGCCGAGGCGGTCGTGCCGGCGGAGATCTGCCGGACCGTGCTTCGGGTCGAACCCGCCGCCATGGCCGACCTCAATCTGAAGAAGAACCTCGTCGGCTCCATCCTCGCCGGTTCGCTGCGGTCCGCCAACGCGCACCATGCGAACATGCTCTTGGCGCTCTACTTGGCTACGGGGCAGGATGGCGCCAACGTGGTCGAAGGCTCGCAGGGCGTCACGCTGGCGACGGTGGCGGATGGGGCGTTGAGATTTTCCGTCACGCTGCCCAACGTCATCGTGGGCGTCGTCGGCGCGGGGAAGGACTGCCCGGCTGCGCGGCGGCACCTCGAGGCCCTCGGCTGCGCGCCGGGCACGCCGGGGGCTGCGCGGCGGCTGGCCGCCATCGCGGCGGCCGTCGTGCTGTGCGGCGAACTGTCGTTGTTGGCCGCGCTGGCCAACCCCGGCGAACTGGTCCGATCGCACTTGCGGCTCGAGCGGAAGGGCAGGGACGCACGATGAGCCCGAAACCGCCCAGCGGCTCCGCGACCCGCCGCCGCAAGGAGGAGGCGATCGACGCCTTCCGCGACGACCCCGGCATCGAGCGCGGCGGCCGTCACTTCGACCGCATCCGGCTGGTCCACCGATCGCTGCCGGAGGTCGATCTGGAGGAGGTGGACACCTCCTGCGAATTCCTCGGGCGCCGCCTGTCCTTCCCGCTGCTGATCTCGTCGATGACGGGAGGCAGCTCCAACCGCCTGCGCCGGATCAACCGCAACCTCGCCGAGGCGGCGCAGGCCTGCCGTGTGGCGATGGGCGTCGGCTCGCAGCGGGTCATGCTCGAACACCCCGAGGCGGCGGACAGTTTCGACCTGCGGCCGCTGGCGCCGGACATTCCGCTGATGGGCAACATCGGCGCCGTGCAACTGAACCTCGGCGTCGGCGTGGCGGAATGCCGCCGGCTGGTGGACCATCTCCAGGCGGATGCGCTGATCGTGCACTGCAACGCGCTGCAGGAGGCCGTTCAGCCGGAGGGGCAGACGCGGTTCGGGGGCGCGATTCAGCGGATTGGCGAACTCGTCCGGGGGCTGCCGGTCCCGGTCGTCGTCAAGGAGGTCGGCGCGGGTATGTCGCCGGCCGATGCCAGCCGTCTGCTTGAGGCGGGCGTCCGGATCGTGGACGTCGCCGGCGCGGGCGGCACGTCGTGGAGCCGCGTGGAGGATCACCGCCGTCGCGCCGCCGGGATCGCCGACGGCCTCGGTCGCGCGTTTGAGGACTGGGGCATTCCGACCCCGCTGGCGCTGGAGTTGCTCCGGCCGCTGCGCGGGCGGCTGACCCTGATCGCGTCCGGCGGCGTGCGCAGCGGGGTGGACATGGCCAAGGCGGTCGTGCTCGGCGCGTCCCTGGTGGGGCTGGCGCGGCCGTTCCTCGAGCCGGCGATGGAGTCCGCCGGGCACGTGATCGAGGTGATCGAACGGCTTCGGCGCGAGTTTCGGCTGGCGATGTGGCTGACCGGGGCGCGCACGATCGCCGAGCTGTGCGGCAACGACGCGCTGCGGCTGCCCGATCCGACGGAGGCCCGTCCGTGAACCCCGGCATCGACCGGCTCAGCTTTTACTGTCCCGCCTACGCGCTGGACCTCCGGCGGCTGGCCGAGGCGCGCGGGGTGGACCCGGACAAGTACCTGTCGGGGCTGGGGCAGGAGACGATGGCTGTCGCACCTCCGGACGAGGACATCGTCACGATGGCCGCCAGCGCGGCCCTGCCCATCGTGGAAGCCGATGGTGCGGACGACTTCGACTGGATCCTCGTGGCGACGGAGACCGGGGTGGACCAGTCGAAGGCCGCCGCGACCTTCGTCCACGGCCTGCTGGAGCTGCCCTCCACCTGCTCGGCGTTGGAGTTGAAGCAGGCCTGTTACTCGGCCACCGCCGCGCTGCACATGGCCTGCGCCTGGGTGGCGGCCCGTCCCGACCGCGCCGTGTTGATCGTCGCCTCCGACATCGCCCGCTACGAGCTTTGCAATCCGGGCGAGCCGACGCAGGGCGCCGGCGCCGTCGCGATGCGCATCACGGCGCGGCCGCGCGTCCTCGAGATCGATCCGTTCCGGGGCGTCCACGCCGACGACGTCTTCGACTTCTGGCGGCCCAACTATCGGGAGGAGGCCCTCGTGGATGGCCAGTACTCCACGCGCATGTACCTGGCCGCCCTGACGGCCGCCTGGGAGCGCTACGGGGCCGCGTCGGGGCTTGATTGGACGGCCTTCCGCCGCCAGTGCTTCCACCTGCCGTTCACGCGCATGGCCGAGAAGGCGATGCTGCACCTGCAGCGCACGGCGCGCTGGCCTTCTGAGGGGTTTCGCGACCGGATCGCCGACGGCCTGGCCTACAACCGCCACACCGGCAACACCTATGCGGCGTCGCTGTACGAGTCGTTGACCTGCCTGCTCGAAACCGCCGCGGAGGACCTGGCCGGGGCCCGCGTGGGGCTGTTCAGCTACGGATCCGGTTGCACGGCGGAATTCTTTAGCGGCGTGGTGCGTCCGGGCTATCGGGAGGTCCTCCGGGCCGAGGCGCACCGCCGGCAACTGGCCGACCGGGTTGCGCTGGACTATCGGCAGTATGAGGATATCGTACGGTTGCCGCTGCCGAAGGACGGCGGGGAGCACGTGTTCGCCCAGTACCGCACCGGCCCTTTTCGGTTCGCGGGATTGAGCCAGCACAAGCGGGTCTACGAACGGCTGTGAAGGCGATCGCGCCGGGCAAGCTGATCCTGAGCGGGGAGCACGCGGTGGTGTACGGCCGCCCCGCCGTGGCAATGGCCATCGACCGAAGCGCCGTCGCGGAGATCTTCGCCGGGACGGGGCCCGAGGGAGAGGTGTCCTTCGACCTGGCCGACCTGCGCCTGCGCGAATCCTACACCCTGATGGCGCTGCGCGACTTTCAGCGCCGCGTCCGCCGCAACTACGAGCTGTTCCTCGAGGGCCGGCTCGGCATCCGCCAGGTGCTGCGCAAGCCGATCGAGCTGTTCCAGTATGCCTTCATCATCGTCCTCGATGGCCTCCACCTGAAACTGGCGCACGGCCTGGACATCCGCCTACGGTCGAACATCCCCATCGGCTGCGGACTGGGCTCGTCCGCGGCGACCATCCTCTCCCTGCTGCGCGCGGTGGGCCACTACTTCCGCGTGGAGTTCCGGCCCGACTGGTACTACCAGTACAGCCTGGAGGTCGAGCGCCTGCAGCACGGCTTCCCCAGCGGCGTGGATACGCAAATCTCCCTGCATGGCGGCTGCGCCCGCTTCCGCTCGGGACAGGTCGAACGCCTCCCGCTGCCCCGCGTGCCGATCTCGCTCGTGCAGACGGGCGCTCCTGTCACCACCACCGGCGAATGCGTGGCGGAGGTCCGCCGCCGGCACGCGTCGGACGGAGCCCTCTGGGACGACTTCGGCGCCGTCGCCACCGACATGGAGACCGCGATCCGGGCCGACGATCATGACGGCGTCGTTCGCGCGGTGCGGCGCAACCACCGCCTGCTGCGGCGGATCGGCGTGGTCCCCGAGAAGGTGGCCCGGTTTGTCGAGGAGGTCGAGCGGTGCGGCGGCGCGGCCAAGATTTCCGGGGCCGGCGCGGTGGCCGGCGACGCGGCCGGGATCGTCATGGTCGTCGGCTCGGCGCCGCCGGCCGATCTCTGTCGCGCCTTCGGCTACTCCATCGTCAACGTCCGCGGCGAGCCGCTCGGGGCGCGAATCGTCTGAGCCCGTCCCGTTTGGGCGTTCCTTTGCGCCTCCGCATGGTTGGCACGAGGCGCGGCCCTGAGTTTCCTCGGCCGTGATGCGCGCCGCGGTCGGCCCGTTCGGGCCGGGAAGCGCGAACGAGCGAGACGAGAAAGGAGACGTCGCGATGAGCATGTTGGCCGAGTTCCGGGAGTTCGCGGTCAAAGGCAACGTGGTGGACATGGCCGTTGGGATCATCATCGGCGGCGCGTTCGGCAAGGTGGTGACGTCGGTGGTCAACGACGTCCTGATGCCGCCGATCGGCCTTCTGCTGGGTGGCGTCAATTTCCGCGACCTGGCGGTGACGCTGAAGCCGGCCTCCGGCGAGGCGGCCGCGGTGAAGCTGACCTACGGCAACTGCCTGCAGACGGTCGTCGACTTCCTGATCGTCGCGTGGGCGGTGTTCTTGTTGATCAAGGCGCTGAATGCGCTTCGCCGCGCCGCGGAGGCGGCGGCCCGAAAGTCGGCCGCGGCGGATTCGTCCTCCCGGTAGGGTGGGGGACCATCGTCGTCGCCAGCTTTGTCCGTGCCACTTGTTCCTCGTCCGTGGGGTAGGGCCAACGGTCGATGCGGGGGGCGGCGCTGCGCGTCACGTCCGGTTTCACATGCAGCTCGTAGGGCTCGACCTTGGTCGAGCCGCGGCCATCGACCTCGCCAAGGGGCGCACCACAGTGCACATGCGGGCCCATTTCCCGGTAAGGCAAGCGCTTGCTCGAACCGCAACTGTGCGGAGAACGGTCGCTGCCGTCAGGTGGCCAAAATCCTCCGGGCTTCGTCGAGGAAGACGCCCTTGAGGTTCATCCGCAGCGCCTCGGGGTTGCCGGCGTTCCGCAGCCCCGTTTCCTCGGTGATCTCGCCGGAACGGATCAACGCGTAGAGCGACTGGTTGAAGGTCTGCATCCCGTCCTCCGTCCCGGTCTCGATCGCGGCAGGCAGCTTGTCCAGCCGGTCTTGCTCCAGCAGTTTCCGCACCGTGGGCGTGTTGATCAGGATCTCGACCGCCGGCCGGACGCCGCCGTCCGTCGAGGGCACGAGTCGCTGGCAAAACACGGCGCGCAGGTTGTCGGCCAGCGACATCCGGATCGCGTCGCGCTCGGTCGCGGGGAAGAAATCGAGAATGCGCGGAACCGCCTGCGACGCCGTGCCGGTATGCAACGTGCTGAAGACCAAATGCCCCGTCTGCGCCGCGGTCAGGGCGGCGAGGAAGCTGTCGGCGTCGCGCATCTCGCCGATCATGATCACGTCGGGGTCCTGTCGCAGGATGTGCTTCAGGGCCGCGTGAAACGAAGGGGTGTCGATGCCGACCTCGCGCTGGGAGATGATCGAACGCTTCGGCGCGAACAGATACTCGATCGGGTCCTCGACCGTCAGAATGCGCCGCACCAGCGTGGCGTTGATCTTCTCCAGGATCGCGGCAAGGCTGGTGGACTTGCCACAGCCGGTCGTCCCGGCCGCCAGAACGATCCCCCTCGGGAGCATCGCGAAGGAGGACAACTGCGACGGTAGATGCAGCTCCTCGAACGAGGGAATCCGGTCCTTCACATACCGCAGCGCGATCGACGCGCGGCCGGTGGCCTGGAACAGGTTGACGCGGAAGCGGCCCACCCCCGGCTCGGCAAAGGAAAAATCGGCGTCGTGCCGCGCGCGAAAATCGTCCGCCAGGTGCGCGGGCAGCAGCCTGGCCGCCATCTCCTCGACCTCCTCGTCGGACAGGGGGGGAACGGCGGCCTCCTCCTTCAACTCTTGGTGGACGCGGTACGCCGGCGGCCGCCCGCCCACGAGGTGGAGGTCCGAGGCGCCGAGTTCGACCGTCCGCTTCAGTAGTTCATGCAGTGCGGGCATTGCGTCCCGAGCCGCTTCGATACGCACTTCATGCGCTCGAGGAACTCCTTCGGCGCGTCGGTGAAGAGGATCCAGACCCGGTACAGTCCCTTCGCCGGAACCCGCACGGACTGTACCGCGATCCCACGACATTGCGCCCGCAGCTCGTTACCCGATTCGTCGGGATAGGCCACGTCGAGGGCCAGAATCTTATACGGCCGGATCTCCTCCTCGGAGTAAAACTGCACGCCCAGCGGGCAACAGCGGAAGGTGCCGGTGTCCTGAGGAGTCTCCCCGTGGCCGAAGCACACGACGACTCGATTTAACGTTTGGGATGAGTTCGACGCGCTCACGTTGTCACCCATACGAGGGTGCAGGATGGTTGTCAACCCTTAGGGAGGGAAAAATTAGCGGGCCTCTGACGGCCGCATCGGTCCGATATACTCGGTCGTGATCACCACGTTATCGAACCACACGGTCTGCCGCCTTCCCCAGTGCTCGGGGGTCGGGTCGCTGGAACCGTAGCCGTAATGCTGGAGCCAGAAGCAATCGATCTTCAAACCGGGGCCGAACCGCCACCGAATGCCGTCGAACTCCGCGACCTTCCGTCCGTCGAGCCACATCGCCTGGCCGCCATCCGTCCGATCCGGCGCGGTGTTGGCCCGCACCATGAACTCCCGGCACTGTTAGACGCCAAGGCGAGGGACGACGCGGTCCGGCCCCGCCGCCCGCCCCCGGCCGGGGCCGGGCGGAAAAATGATTGCCATAGTACCGCCGGGTCTTCGAATCCATCTCCATGTCGGGGAAATAGCTGTACATGCACAGCTCCCCCGGTGGCGGGTTTCGGCCCCACGCAAACCATGGCTCCATGCCGGAACAAAACCACGTGCCATCCGGCTTCCGACCTGCCTTGCCGAAGGCCGACCATCGCTGGCCGGGTTGGTTGGCCAGCAGCGTCAGGAAATGATGGTTGTAGCGGTAGTCCTCCGAGAACCGCACGTAACAGCGCGCGTGGACCCGGTCGGCGCCGCGAAACCATTTCTTGGCGTCCTGACCGGTGTTCAGGCCCCGGATCATCTCCATGCGCGCGCAAAACCGGCCGGCCCAGGGGCGGTCGTTGGCCACCGCCACATCGCCTCGGCAGTCGTCCTATTTCGAGAGGTCGCCGGTCTCGAAGTCGTCGAAGAAGAGGACGGCCGGGTCCCGCACAATACTGGCGTCGGCGGGATAGCGGGCGGCCAACTCCTCCTCCGCCCCGACCGCCTCCGCGAACGCGAAAAGCGCCACCACGGCCGTCCAAGCCTTGGAACACGGGCCGCCACATCCGTCCAAGGATTGGACGGCGCCGCGCGCCCGCCGCGTCGCCAAGCGGCACGCGCTCATGGTGACGGCGCGGGGTCTCGCCGGGCGGTCCAGAACATCGCCTGGCGCACGAGGCGCGACCAGGCGGGGTGACGGTACGCCGTCGCGTCGTGGCCGAGCTGCAGATACGCCACGCGCGCGCGGCCGTGCTCACGAGCCCACGCCAGCTCGCGATTCGATTTCGGGTGGTCGGTGGTCAACAAGACATGGACGTCCGGGGCCACCCACATCCCCCCCGTAGGTCTCGTCGTGGATGATAAAGTCCTCCACGCCGCGCACGATCGGGTGCGTGCGGTCGGCGATCCTGACGGGGACGGTCTCGCCGTGGCTGTAGGTGCTCTTGGACCGCTCCGCGCCCTCCCAGACCTGCGGCTTGAGCAGGTATTTCCCCCCGATCAGCCGAGCATAGTCGGGCCAGTCGGGATGGGAGGCGATCGCATGGTGCAGCGCTACGAGCCCGATGCCGGTCTCGATCAGCGCAAGAAAATAGCGCCGTTCCTCCTCGCTGGCCGGCCCGAACATGTCGTAGCGGACCAGCACATCGAAGTCCCCTTCGAGGCCGGGTCGCAGGCGGGCCGCGACCCTGGGGAACTGGTCGAACTCGACCTCCACATCCGGCATCGCGCGGAACGCGGCCATGAATTCGTTGGTCGGGAATCCGTGGCCACCGTACACCACCAGCGCCCGAAGCGGCCGGTCGGCCGCCCGGCTGGCGCCGAACGTCAGGGCCACGGCCAGAGCCAATAGAACACCGCGTCGCAGGAGATTCATGAACACCTCCATGGCACGTATAGGCAATCTAACCCGCGTGCGGAGCTCCGGCAACCTTCCCCCACGACGGACCCGCCGGACGCGCTCCGCCAGAGGCCGGCGGGTGCGCCACCGGTGGGGAAGGGGAATGGGCCGCGGCCGGGCCCCGTCCGGATCTCGATCAGGCGCCGCGCAGCAGCGAACGGAAGACGTAGGGAAGGAGTCCGCCGTGCCGGAAGAATTCCAGCTCCTGGGCGTTGTCCACCCTCGCCCGCGCGTCGAATTCGGTCGCCGTGCCGTCCGAACGCCTTAGAATGACGCGAACGCTTCCGCCCGGCATCAACGACGGCAGGCCGGCGAGGGTCACGCGTTCTCGGCCGGTCAGGCCAAGCTTCTCGGCGTCGAGGCCATCCGGCAGCTCCACCGGCAAGACGCCCAATTCCACAAGGTTGCTGCGGTGGATTCGCTCAAAGCTGGCCGCCAGCACCGCCCGCACGCCGAGCAGCGCGACCCCCTTCGCCGCCCAGTCCCGCGAGGAACCCGCACCGTACATCCGTCCCGCCACCACCACCAGCGGCACGCCGTCGCGGCGATACTCCTCGGCCGCCTCGAAGAAACTCATCGGGCGGCCGTCGGGCCAGTGAAGGGTTCGGTTCCCCTCTTGGTCCACCATGCGATTGCGCAGTCGTGGATTGCCGAAGGTCCCGCGGACCATCACTTCGTGGTTTCCACGCCGCGCGCCGTAGGTGTTGAACTCGGACGGTGGGACGCCCTGCCCGGCCAGGTACCGCGCGGCGGGGCTGTCGGTCGCAATTCGCCCGGCCGGCGAAATATGGTCCGTGGTGATGAAATCGCCGAACAGGCCAAGGATGGCCGCCTCGCGAATGTCCTCGAGCGGTGCAGGCTGTGGGCCGACGCCGTCGAGAAACGGCGGCCGCCGGATGTACGTCGAAGCCGGGTCCCACGGATACACGTCCGCCGCGATGTCGGGCAACGCCTCCCACTCGATCCGGCGGAGATTCTCGGGGGCGTAGGCCGAGCGGAAATCCTCGGGGCACACGGCCGCCGCCACCGCGGCCGCGACCTCCGCGGCGGAGGGCCAGAGGTCGTGAAGGGTCACAGGGCGCCCTTGGAGGTCGAGGCCGATGGGATCGCGCGTCAGATCGCCTCTCACGGTGCCGCGCAACGCGTACGCGACCACCAGCGGCGGCGAGCAGAGATAATTGGCACGGGTGAGGGGGTGGACCCGCCCCTCGAAATTCCGGTTGCCGCTGAGCACGGCCGCGACCACCAATTTGCGGCGGCGGATCTCCTCCTCCACCTCCGGCCGCAGCGGGCCGCTGTTGCCGATGCAGGCGGCGCATCCGTAGGCGGCGACGTGGAAGCCCAGACGTTCGAGGTCCGCCAGCACCTCCGCGCGCCGCAGAAAGGCCACGGCCGCGCGCGAGCCGGGCGCGAAGGAGGTCGTCACGTGAGGAGGCACGCGGAGGCCCCGCGACGCCGCCCGCCGCGCGAGGAGCCCCGCCGCAATCAGCAGCGCAGGGTTCGAGGTGTTCGTGCAGGATGTGATGGAGGCCAGAACGACCGAGCCGTGATCGACCCCGCCCGCGGCCGGGGAGTCCACCGCCGCCACGCCGAACCCCTCTCGCGGGTCCGGGCTGGCCATCGCCGCCTCGAATCGCCGGCCGACGTCACGCAGGGGCTGCCACTCGTGCGGCCGTCGCGGACCCGCCACCGATGGCTCAACGGTGCCCAGATCAAACTCGACGACACGGTCAAACACCGGCGCCGGCCCCGCGGGATCGTGCCACAAGCCGGATTCGCGGGCATAGGATGCCACCCGCCTCACCAGGTCTTCGGGGCGGCCGGTCAGCCGCAGATAGCGCAACGTGGCCTCGTCCACGGGAAAGAAACCGGTCGTCGCGCCGTACTCCGGGGCCATGTTCGCCAGCGGGGCGCGGTCCTCGACTGAAAGCGCGGGCAACCCCGGGCCAAAGAATTCGACGAAGCACTCGACGACGCCGACCTCCCGCAACCGCCGCGTCAGGGCCAGCGCCGCATCGGTTGCCGTCGCCCCTCCGCCCAGCGCGCCGATCACCCGTACGCCCACCGTCCTCGGCGGCGCCAGCGAAATCGCATGACCGAGCATCGCGGCCTCCGCCTCGATGCCGCCCACCCCCCAGCCGAGCACGCAAAGGCTGTTGATCATCGTGGTGTGCGAGTCGGTGCCCACGACGCTGTCCGGCCGGGCGAGGCGAATCCCCGTGGGATCGTCTTCGACGCACACCACCTCGGCGAGATGCTCCATGTTCACCTGATGGCAGATGCCGACGCCTGGGGGGATCACGCGCAGCCGCGAGAAGGCGCGGCACCCCCAGCGCAACAACTCGTACCGTTCGCGGTTGCGCTCGAACTCGAGCCGCATGTTGTGCGCCAGCGCCTCGGGCGAGCCGGTGGCGTCGAGCTGGACGGAGTGATCGATGACGAGGTCGACCGGAATCTCAGGTTCGACCTTCGCCGCCCGGCCGGCCCGCCGGACCGCGTCGCGCAGCGCGGCCAGGTCCGCCACGCAGGGTACGCCGGTGAAATCCTGGAGAAGGACGCGGGCGGGGCGGAAGGGGATCTCGGCGCCAGGATCGCGGCCCGCCAGCGCGCGGAGTCCGGCGAGGCCGGCCTCGTCGTTGACGGCGTGCCGGAGCACGTTTTCGGCGAGCACAAGGAGGCAGCGGGGCCATCGTGAAACGTCGAGGCCGGCCTCGCCGGCCGCCGTCGCCACGTCGATGCGGTGAAGGCCGGGTTCGACGGCCGGCAGTGGACACCACCAGCGGGAGTTGGGCATCTGGACGACTCCGAAACCGCCGCCGACCGGCGGCCGGCGGGGGATGCTAGAGGGGGGCCGTCCGCGGTGTCAAATGCGGGAGCACGAGGGTGGCGCCCTGCGCGGCGGAACCCAGCCAGCGCTTTTGACTGGCCAGCGCCCGCCGATGACGATGAGCCCTTGGAGGACGCGATATGCCGGGATTCGATCCGGAGTTGCAAGCTCGACTAGAAAACGCGGGCGTCGTGGCGGTCCTGGTCGTGGACCGGGCCGAAGACGGGCCGCCGCTGGGTCGGGCGCTGTTCGAGGGTGGCGTCGGCGCCATGGAGCTGACGCTGCGAACACCCGCCGCGCTCGAGGCGTTGCGGCGGATTCGGTCGGAGGTGCCCGACATGCTCGCGGGGGTGGGCACCATCCTGACGCCCGCACAGGTCGGCGACGCGATCGCGGCCGGGGCGGCGTTTGGCGTCTCGCCGGGCTGCCATTCTCGGGTGATCGAGGCGGCGTTCGCGGCGGGACTGCCGTTCGCGCCGGGCGTGGCGGTGCCCTCGGACGTGGAGCGGGCGATCGAGCTGGGCTGTTCGTTGCTGAAGTTTTTTCCCGCGATGCCGCTGGGGGGACTGGCCTACCTGAAGGCGATGGCGGCGCCGTACATCCATCTCGGCGTGCGGTTCATTCCGCTGGGCGGCCTGACTCAGGGGAACCTGACGGAATGGCTGGCCGACCCGCTGATCGCCGCGGTGGGCGGCTCATGGTTGGCGCCGCTGGACGCGATCCGGCGCCAGGACTGGGCGGCGATCCGCGCGCTGGCGGCCGAGGCCGCGCTCGCGGTGCAGCAGGTGCGAGCCGCGCGCGCGAACGGGGCGGGGCGGTGATCGCCCGGCGCCGCGGACCCTCGGGGGGATGCCCATGAGGCGAGTGGTCACGTTCGGCGAAGTGATGCTGCGGCTTTCGCCGCCCGGCCACCTGCGGCTGCCGCAAGCCCTCCCTGGCACGCTGCAGGCGACGTTCGGCGGAGCGGAGGCCAATGTCGCGGCGTCGCTGGCGCGGCTCGGCGCCGAGGTATCGTTCGTTTCGGCCCTGCCGGATAACCCGGTCGCCGAAGCCTGTCTGATGCAATGGCGCGGGCTGGGGGTGGACGTCTCGCGCGTCGTCCGGGTAGCCCGCGGTCGCGTCGGAATCTATTTTGCCGAGACCGGTCCGAATCAGCGGCCCAGCCTACGATCGCGAGCATTCGGCGCTGGCCCTGGCCGGCGCCGACGCCTACGACTGGCCGCGGTTGCTGGACGGCGCCGATTGGTTTCACACCACCGGCATCACGCCGTCCCTGTCGGCCGCGGCCGCCGCGGCGACCCGGGCCGCGATGCGGGCGGCGAGGGAGCGGGGCATGACCGTCTCCTGCGACCTGAATTTCCGCCGCAAGCTCTGGCGGTGGCAACCGGGCGTCGCGCCGCGCGATCTGGCGGAGGCGACGATGCGCGAACTGCTCCCGCTCATGGACCTGGTGATCGCGAACGAAGAGGACGCGGCCGAGGTATTGGGCATCCGGGCCGAGGGGACCGACGTGGACGCCGGCCGGTTGGCCGTGGAACGCTATCCCGGGGTGGCGCGGGAGATCGTCCGGCAGTTCCCGAACCTCCGCCACGTCGCGTTCACGCTGCGGGAGAGTGTCAGCGCCGACCACAACCGCTGGGGCGGCATGTTGTACGCGGCCGACGGCGACGGGGCTGTGTTCGCGCCGGTCCGCGACGGCCGCTACGCGCCGTACGAGATCCGGGACATCGTGGACCGGATCGGCGGCGGCGACGCGTTCGGCGCGGGGCTGATCTTCGCGCTGCGGACGTGGGGACTCGACTCGCCCGGGCGCGCGGTCGCATTTGCCGCGGCGGCATCGTGCCTGGCCCACACCGTCGTCGGCGACTACAACTACGCCACGCGCGCCGAAGTCGAGGCCCTGGCGGAGGGGGCCGGAACGGGGCGCGTGCAGCGCTGAACGCAGCAGTGGATGCGTCAGTCGCGGTCCGGGGGCGGCCCGAATTCGCCGTGCTCCAGGTGGGCGATGTCCTCTTTCGGGTTCTGCCAGTGCTGGCGCGAGGTGAGGACCCGCACGAGGCACCAGCCTGTGAGGACGAGGATGATGCCCCAACTGACCCCCATCAGAATCCAACCGGCCCGCGTCATGTGGACTTCTCCCGGCGGGCCCAGGCGCGCCGAATCAGCGCGACGGTGACCGCGATCATCCCGATCAGCATCAGCCGGGCCGCCCACCGCCACGGCCGCGCCTCGGGCGGCACCTCGCGCATCCGCACGACGTCCCACCCCTGCTGCCAGGCCCACGCCGCGAGGATGCCCGCCAGCAACAGCGGGGTCGCGTATTTCATGACGTAAAAGAAGGGGCGGGGCAGCCGGACTTCGGCGCCGACGTGGATCTCGCTCCAGGCGCGTTCGGCGCCGAAGATCCAGAGAAAGATCACGCTTTCGACCAGGGCGAACAACGCCAGCCCGATCGTGCCGGCCCAGAAATCCACCTCGTCCAGCGCTCCGCCGGCGAACCCCAGGATTGGGATGTGGCTGGCCAGGAAGAGAAAGATCCAGACCGACCGGACCGCCCGCTGGTGGCTCCAGCCCAGCTCGTCCTCGAGGAAGGCCACCGCCGGCTGGGCGAGGGCGACGGACGAGGTCAGGCCGGCGATGAACAGCAGGAAGAACCAGATCCAGCCGAAAAAAGCCCCGCCCGGCATTCGAAGGAAGATCGAGGGCATCGCCGCGAACCCGAGGTTGAACGCGCCGCTGCGGGCGACCTCGACCGTGCCGGCATGGCCGAAAAAAACGTAGGCGGCCGGGATGGCGATCGTCGCCCCGAGGATCACCTCGACAAACTCATTCATCATCGAGGCCGACAGGCTCGTGACGACGACGTCGTCGCGACGCCGGAGGTAGCTGGCATAGCACTGGATGGCACCGAACCCCACGCTCAGGGTAAAGAAGACCTGCCCCGCCGCCGCCAGCCAGACCCGTCCGTTGCGCAGGCTGGCCAGGTCCGGGTTCCAGATGAAGCCGAGGCCGTTGACCACGTTCTGTTCCGGCGGCGCGCCCGACGGAGGATCGAGCGTCAGCACGCGCACGACCAGGCCGATCGCCATCAGAAACAGCGCAGGCATCCCGATGCGGGCCAGCCGCTCGATGCCCCTGGCGATGCCGCCGGACATGACCCAGTAATTGACCCCGATCGTGATCGCGAAGAAGAGGTAGCCGATCGCGGAGACGCCCAGCCGATGACCGCCGCCCTGGTAGGCGCCAAGAAAGGCGCGAAAATCCTCGACGGAGGTGCGCCCGATCATGTTCCATATCAGCGAAAAGAACGAGTAGGCGAGCGACCACGACTCGACGTACAGGTAGTAGGTCAGCACGCCCAGCGGCAAGCAAATGCCCAGCGCCCCGAGGTATTTCGCGGCGGGGTGCTTCCACAACAGATGAAACACACCCGGCGCGCTGCCGGTGCGATGTGAGCCACCCAGCCGGCCCATCGCCCACTCGCACCAGGCCAGCGGGACGCCGAGGAGCAGCAGGGCGACGAAGTAGGGGATCATGAAGGCGCCGCCGCCGTTCTGTGCGGCCTGGACGGGGAAGCGGAGAAAGTTGCCCAACCCCACGGCGTTGCCCGCCATGGCCAGAACCACCCCCAGCCGCGAAGCCCACAGCTCACGTTTCGGCATGGTATCGATCCCTCGCGCGCGATGCGGCATCCTGCCGTGTTCCCGCAATCCGGTCAAGAAATCGGCACGCGGCCGGGCGCGCTCAGGGAAGGTAGGGAAGGAGGTCCCGGTGGTTGTCCGGGGTGACCATGCGATACGCCGATGCGAACAGCGTGGCATCGCTGGCGTCCAGAACGGGCGGCGCGCCGGGGGCGCCGGGCACGATCGCGCACTTCAGCCGTCCTGACTGCATCCACTTGAGCCACGTTCGTTCGGGCCCCTGATCGAAGGCGAACCAAGGCGGCCCCTGAGCCGGGGGAGAGACGGGCGGCAGCGCCGCCAGCAGGGCCGCCACCGCGTCGCCGCTGCCCACAGCCGCCGGCGGGAACGGCTCCCCCCGCGCCCAGATGGTCTCCGTCACCGGATGACCTTCTCCCAGACGCCGCCGAAAGCCGGCCAGCGGGCCGCCACCGGATCCGGGCGGCCGGAGGACGGGGGAGGGGACCGAATCGCTACGACCACTCCGCCGGGGCGGATGTGTCGAGCGATTTGCTCCGCCAACGCCGCGCCCGCGGCCTCCTCGATCCGGTCATAGAGGGCGGCGTGCGACGAACCGCGATCACTCGGCCGGAAACTGGACCACGTCGACCACCCCGCCGCCAGCAGGCCCACTGCGGCAAGGGCCCATGCCAGCGGAGCCGAACGACGGACCGCCATGGCGAACGCAAGCGCAAGACCGACAAGGGCGGGCACCCACATGGTCATCGAAGCCCGCCGGCCGCCCTAGGCGTGTTCCAGAGGCGGTTGGGGCGGGGCGCGGTGTTGGCGAGCCAGTAGTAATTCGTCGTCGTGATCCGCTCCACGTGTCCGTCCGCGCAGGCGATGGTCGCGCGCGAAAAATGCCGCCATGTGACGCCCTCATGAGGAAAGTTGCTCCCGTCCCACCACCATCCGATCGAGGCGGTCCCCTCCCAGGGCTCCCAGAAGATGACGTCGTCGACCTTGAACTCGCTCACCAGATGCGTACGCCACTGCCGGCGGTCAGTCAGAAACGGCGCGCCGCCGTAGCGACAGACCGAGCCGTTCATGCAGTAGCTGGTGATCATGCGGGTGTTGTAGGGGCGGTTGGTCACGGCGTCGGGATCACCGAAGTCCGGTTGCGGATCGGCGGGGCAACGGTACACGCGGTGGTTGCCTAGGTAGCGCCAGAGCTGGCCCGCCTCAAGGTCCTGGAGACGGTCCATCCGCGCCTTGTCATAGAGCCAGCCGATCTTGGTCCGCTTGCGCCCCACCGCTGCCCCAGTTGGGCCCCGGCCACTCGCCGCGGTTCTGGCCCGCGTACACCAACGCCGCGCCAACGATCTGGCGCAGGTTATTGCCGCATCCCAGCAGAAACGCCTCGTCGCGTAGACGCCCCATCGAGGGCAACAGCATCGACATCAGAATCGCGATGACCCCGATCACCACCAGCAGCTCGATCAGCGTAAATCCGACCCGCCGGGCGCGCATGTCGTCACCCGGTTCCATTCTGCGGCCTCCGCCCGTGCCGGCCAACCCGGCGCGGGCCGGCGCCGCCTTGACGGAGGCCCACGGGATCGATAGCGTGGACCGCTCGATTCGAGCTGCGATGAACGACGACCAGCCGCCGATCCGCATCCTGCCGTCGTTGCTGGCGGCGGACTTCGGCCGCTTCGCCGACGAGTGCCGTCGGGCGGAGGCGGCGGGAGCCGACGCGTTGCATCTCGACATCATGGACGGCCATTTCGTCCGGAACATCAGCTTCGGGCCGGACGTGGTGCGGATGGCGCGCAGGTCGTGCGGGTTGCCGTTGAGCGTCCATCTGATGATCGAGCGGCCCGACCTCTACGCGGAGGTCTTTGCGGAGGCCGGCGCCTCGATCGTGCTGGTGCACGTCGAGGCCCCCGCTGCGCCCCTCCCCGTGCTGCAACGGTTCCGTGAGCTAGGGGTCCGGGCGGGGATCACGTTGAATCCCGAGACGCCCTTGGAGCTGGCCTCGGAGTGCCTCGGCAGCGGTCTGGTGGACGAGGTGCTGCTGATGACTGTCCATCCGGGGTTCGGGGGGCAGTCGTTTCTGTCCGATGTCCTGCCCAAGATGGAGGGCCTCCGGCGTCGCTGCCCGGATCTGGACATCTCGGTGGACGGAGGTATCGGAGACGAGACGGCGGCCCGATGCGCGGCGGCGGGGGCCAACGTGCTGATCGCCGGCACGACGTTGTTCCGGGCGCCAGACATGGCCGCCGCGATCCGGTCCATGCGATCGTCGGCGGAGGAGGCCCGGCGGGCCGCCGGGGCCGGCGCATGACTACGCCGACCGAGCTGATCCGCAACTTCTGCATTATCGCCCACATCGACCACGGAAAATCCACGTTGGCGGACCGGATACTCGAACGGACGGGCCTGATTTCGCCGCGGGACGCCGTGCCGCAGGTGCTGGACGCGATGGATCTGGAGCGGGAACGGGGCATCACCATCAAGGCCCATCCGGTCAGTATGCATTACACCGCCCGGGACGGCCGCACGTACCGGTTTCACCTGATCGACACGCCCGGCCACGTGGATTTCTCGTACGAGGTCGCCCGCAGCATCGCCGCCTGCGAGGGGGCGCTGCTGGTGGTGGACGCCACCCAGGGCGTTGAGGCGCAGACCGTCGCCAACGCCCTGCTGGCGATGGACCACGGTCTCGAGATTATCCCCGTGTTGAACAAGATTGACCTGCCCAGCGCCGACGTGCCTGGGGTGGCGCGCCAGATCGAGGACATCCTCGCGATTCCCATGGAGGAACGCATCTGCATCAGCGCCAAGACCGGGGAGGGGGTGGACGAGGTGCTCGAGGCGATCGTCCGCCGCGTCCCGCCGCCACGGCCGGGCCGCCCCGGCCAGGTGCGGGCGTTGGTGTTCGACTCGACCTTCGACCCGTACCGCGGCGTGGTGCCGTACGTCCGCGTCGTGGACGGCGAACTCCGCGCCGGACGCACCCTCCGCATGATGAGCACCGGCGTGGACTACGAGGTCAAGGAGGTCGGACGCTTCGAGCCCCGGCCGGTCCCCTGCGACGCGCTGCCCCCCGGCTCCGTCGGCTACGTCGTCTCCACGATCCGGCATCCCGCGGAAGTCCGGATCGGCGACACGTTGACCGACGCGGCGCGGCCGGCGCCCGAACCGCTCCCGGGCTTCCGCCGCATCCACCCGTTGGTCTTCTGCGGTCTGTACCCCGTGAACAGCGCAGATTACGAGAAACTGAAGGCCAGCCTCGAACGCTACGCCCTCAACGACAGCGCACTCCAGTTCCAGCCGGAGTCGTCTGCAGCACTCGGTCTGGGCTTTCGCTGCGGCTTCCTCGGCCTGCTGCACATGGAGATCGTCCAGGAGCGTCTGAGGCGCGAATACGATTGCGACATCATCGCGACGTACCCCGGCGTCGTCTATCGGGTGTTCCTGACCGACGGCGGGATGCGCGAGGTGGACAATCCCGCCGTTCTGCCGGAGGTGACCCGCATCGAACACATCGAGGAGCCGATCATCCGCGCCCGGATCATCTGCCACAACGAGCACATCGGGGACATGATGCAGCTCGTCATGGACAAGCGCGGCCGGCTTGAAAAAACCGAGTCGATCGATGCCCGCCGCGTCATGCTGACGGCCCGCCTGCCGCTGAACGAGGTCCTGGTGGACTTCCATGATCGCCTGAAGTGCGTCAGCCGTGGCTATGCCTCGATGGATTACGAACTGGCCGGCTACGAGGCCTCGGACATCATCCGACTGGACATCCTGATCCACGGGGAGGTGGTGGACGCATTTGCCTGCCTCGTGCACCGCGACAAGGCCGCCGGGCGCGGCCGCCAGATCTGCCGTTCGCTGTGCGAGGCGATTCCGCGCCATCAGTTTCCGATCCCGATCCAGGCGGCGATCGGCCGCACGATCATCGCTCGCGAGACGATCCGGCCCTACCGGAAGGACGTTACCGCCAAGTGCTACGGCGGCGACATCACCCGCAAGCGCAAACTGCTGGAGCGGCAGAAGGAGGGCAAGAAGCGGATGAAACAGGTGGGCGAGGTGGGCATCCCGCAAGAAGCGTTTATCCGTGTATTGAAGGCCGACACATGATGCGCGTGGATGGCGGTGGGTCGCAGCGAGGGGCACGGCCGGGGATCCCCGGCGCGCTGCTCGCCGCGTGGCGCCGGCGCCGGCTGCGAAAGCGGGCGAGGGAGGTGCTCCACCACGCCCGGCACGTCCGGGCGATGCGCGAGGACGTTGCCTCCACGGAGGATCTGGAGGCGGCAGCCGAACTCGAGCGCCACGTCGAGGCCGCCGCTCGCCGCGGTGATGTGGCCGCGTTCGACGCCGAGACACGGCGGCTCGACGAGGCCCTGGCACGCATCGCTCCGCCCAGCAAATGGCCGCGCGTCCGCGAGTTCGTCGAGCTCGTGGCGGTGGCCGGATCGGTGGCGATGGGTTTGCGTTGTTATTTTGTACAGCCCTTCCGCATTCCGACGGGCTCGATGCAACCCACCATGTTCGGGGTTCAGGTCGCAGAGCAGTCGCGGCGTCGCTGGTGGGACCTGCCGCCGTTGTCGCTGGCGGGCTGGGCCCTCTTCGGCGAGGGATACGTCGAGGTCCGGGCCCGGTGCAACGGCTACGTGGGCATGCCCGTTCCATCAAGCGACGGCGACTACCTCCTGTTGCCGGTGCGGGAACGCCCGGCGGCTCCGGGCGACCGCGATGGAGGAGTCCTCCACCGCGTTCGCGCACGCCTGCCGTTGCGGGTCACGCTTAACGAGTTCGTGACCGCCGGGCAGGTGCTGGCCTCAGGCCGGGTGACGATCGGAGACCACGTGTTCGTGGACAAGATCCGCTACAACTTCTTCAAACCCCGCCGCGGCGACATCATCGTCTTCGACACCACCGCGATCGATTATCCGGACCTTCGCGGGGATTTCTACATCAAGCGGCTGGCCGGCCTTCCAAACGAGCAGATTTCGATCCGCCCCCCGCACCTGGTCGCCGACGACCGGACGGTCGAGTCGCCCGAGCCGTTCCGGCGGCTGGTCCACGATCCCCGGTACCATGGATACCAGTTGGCCGGCGGCGCCGCCCACCGCCGTCCCGTACTCGCCGAGCCGGGCGACGTTCTCCAACTCGGACCTGACGAGTTTCTCCCGTTGGGCGACAACACGCGCAGCAGCCTCGACGGGCGGTATTTCGGCCCGATCCACCGGTCCGCTCTGGTCGGGCCGGCCTTCATGATCTACTGGCCCCTCTCGCGACGGTGGGGCCCGGTGCGCTGATTCGGCCGGACGCCGTTCTTGCGCCGGTCGCACGCGAAGTCTATGTTGATCGCGGTCACCGCTTCATGGTGCGCGATCTCCATGTCCACACGTTCTTCTCGCCCTGCGCGGAGCCGACGATGAGTTTCGCCAACGTCATGGAGGCCGCCGCGGACGCGAGCCTGGCCGAAGTTGGACTGACGGATCACCCGCACCGCCCCGGCCTCGCACGCCACCTCCAAGCGCTGGACCGGCTCCGGGAGACTCAACGGGGTCCCGTCCACGTGTGGCTCGGCGCCGAACTGGAGGTGACCGGGTTTCAGCAGCTTGCAATTCCGCCGGCCGAGCTCCCTCACGCGGATTACCTCCTCGCTGCCGCGTCGCACTACCAACTGCCCGGAGGCGCGATGGTCGTATGGCCGGATGACCCTGTCACCTGGGCGGACCGCCTAATGACCGACCTGGAGAATGCCGTCGGCTCCGGCGCCCACGTGATTGCGCATCCGTTTTATGCCTACATCCTCGTGCAACCGGTGCCTGGCGTGCGCCGCCCGGCGCTGGACGACATCCTTGGGGAGATTCGCCCTGCCCGCGTGGACCGTTGGATCGAACGCGTGGCAGAGGAGGGGATGGCGCTGGAGATCAGCCCCCGTTTGTGCGTCCATCTCGGGCTCGAATCGTTCATCGAGGAGGTGTACCGTCGCGCCCGGCAGGCGGGGGTGCGTTTTGCCCCGGGCAGCGACGCCCACCGGCCGGGCGCGGTCGGCCGGCTTGGCCAGGCGGAACACCTCGCCCGCCGGCTGGGATTGACCGACGAGGATTGGTGGAGTCCGACTCTTGCCATTCGCGCCCGGCGCAACCGATGACGAGGGCACGGGGGACGCGCGATGAGGCGTTTCACCGTGGTGTTGGCGGACATCGATGGCACGCTGCTGCACGCCGACGGAGCCGGCCGGCGCGCATTTCAAACCGCATTTCGCGAGACTTTTAGCGTGGGAGCGGACTTGGCGAAAGTCGACTTTGCCGGCGCAACGGACCTCGGCATTCTCGCCGGTTTGCTCGCCAGCGATGGCCGCGCGTTGTCCCGCGAGGACGTCGCCAGGTTTTTTGAGCGCTTGGAGCGCGACCTCGCCGAGGCCCTGGCCGGAGCCACGGTCACCGCCGTGCCCGGCGCATCGCCGCTCGTCCGCAAGCTGACGGGGCGGTCCGATGTCGCACTCGGGCTCCTGACCGGCAACGCGCGCCGGTGCGCGCGGCTCAAGCTCGCCGCGGCCGGTTTTGACCCCGGCTGGTTCCGCTTCGGAGGCTACGGGGACGAATTCGCCGACCGCTGCGACATCGCCCGGGCGGCGGTCGACCGGGCGCCGGCGCCGGCGGGCGTCCGGCGGACGTTCTGCGTGCTGGGCGACACCCCCGCGGACGTTGGGGCGGCCCGGGCGATCGGCGCCCGCGCGCTGACCGTCGCCGGCGTTCGGTTTTCCCGTGTGGACCTGGTCCGGGCCGGCGCCGATTTGGTCGTGGATGACCTGAACGACACGAACGGCCTAGAGGCCTGGATCTGCGAAGAGGGAGGGAGGGAGCGGCCATGACTGCCAAGCCGCGGCGGCCGGCGGCGCCCGCCATCACGCCGGCCGAAATGGCCCGGCGCATCGATCACACCCTGCTGAAACCTCAGGCCACCGCCGCCGACATCCTTCGCCTCTGCGACGAGGCACGGATGGCCGCGATGGCCGCCGTGTGCGTGAATCCGGTCTATGTGCCACTGGCCGCCGAGCGACTGACCGGCAGCGACGTGCGGGTGTGCACGGTGGTTGGATTTCCCCTCGGCGCGACGGCGACCGCCGTCAAAGTCTTGGAGGCCCGTCTGGCGATCGAGTCCGGTGCCCGCGAGATCGACTCGGTGATGTTCGTCGGAGGGCTGAAGGGCGGCGACGAGACAGCCGTGCTGGACGACCTCCGCGCCGTGGCGGAGGTTTGCCGTAGCACGGGGGCCCTGTGTAAGGTGATCCTCGAGACCTGCCTTCTGACCGATGAGGAGAAGGACCGAGCGGTTGAGCTCGCCGCCCGAAGCGGGGCCCATTACGTCAAAACCTCCACCGGTTTTGGTGCCGCCGGCGCGACGGTCGAGGACGTGACAAGGCTGGCCGCACGGGCGCATCCGCTGGGGGTGTGCGTGAAGGCCTCCGGCGGCATCCGCTCGCTCGACGACGCCCTGCGGATGCTGGCGGCCGGAGCCGACCGCATCGGTACGAGCAACGGCGCCGCAATCCTTCGCGAACTCGAGGGACGGACGTCAGCGTGAGGGCGACCCTGATCGTCCTCGACTCCTGCGGGATCGGCCCAGCGCCCGATGCGGCCGAATACGGGGACGAGGGGGCGGCGACGCTGCCGCACGTCAGCTCAGCCGTCGGCGGCCTGCGATTGCCCACGTTCCAGCGGCTCGGCCTGGGCAATATCCCCGGACTCTTTGGCGGACCGCCGATCGCCGGCGTGCCGCCCGCCGCCGCGCCGCTGGCTTCCTTCGGCGCAATGGAGGAGATGTCTGAGGGCAAGGACACCATCACCGGGCACTGGGAGATCGCCGGTCTGTGCCTCCGCCCCGGTTTTGCGCGCTTTGCACCGGGGCCGCCGTCGTTCCCGCCGGACCTGATCCGCGAATTCGAAAGCCGTACGAACCGCCCCGTCATCGGCAACAAGGCCGCCGACGGCGTCGCGATCATGAACGAGCTGGGCGCCGAGCAGATGCGCAGCGGCGCCTGGATCGTCTACACAAGCGCCGACTCGGTCTTCCAGATCTGCGCCCACGAGGAGGTCATCCCGCTCGACGAACTGTACCGGGCCTGCAAGATCGCGCGGGAACTTTGCGATCCGCTGCGCGTGGGCCGGGTGATTGCGCGTCCCTTCCGGGGCCGGCCCGGGGACTTTCGCCGCACCCCAAACCGGCGGGATTTCGCGTACCGGCCCGGCGAGCCGACCGTACTCGAGAGGTTGGCCGCGGCGGGCCATTCCGTCGTCGCCATTGGAAAGATCGAGGACATCTTCGCCCGCCGTGGGATCACCGCCTCCGAACACACGGGCACCTCTGCGGATTCGCGCGCGGCGGTCGTCCGCTGGTTCCGGGCGATGGACCATGGGCTGCTGTTCGCCAACTTCATCGACTTCGACATGAACTTCGGGCACCGCCGCGATCCCGTCGGCTATGCGTCCGAACTGGAACGGACGGACCGATGGATGGCGAAATTCCTGCCCGAACTAGGCCCGTCCGACGCCCTCATCCTGTGCGCCGACCACGGGAACGATCCGACCTTCCGAGGTTCGGACCATACGCGAGAACGGGTCCCGCTGCTGGTCGTCCGCCCGGGCATGCCAGGCCGTCCGCTCGGGGTGCGCCGCGGGTTCATGGATGTGGCGGCAACTTTGGCGGACTGGTTTGGCCTCCCCCCATGGCCCCGTGGCCGGCCGTTGTAAGCGTCGGCGGCGCTCAGGGTGGCGGCGGGGGCGTGCGTGTGCCATAGTAGCTACCGGAGCGAGAGCGGCCGTGATCGTCCCACAGTGGGTCATCGAGAAGAAGCGCGACGGGCAGGCGCTCGCTGCCGACGAAATTCGAGAGTTCATCCTCGGATTCACCCGCGGCGAAATCCCCGATTACCAGGCCTCGGCCTTCGCGATGGCGGTGCTGTTCCGCGGGATGACGCCGGACGAGACCGCCGTTCTCACCGATGCGATGCTGCACTCCGGCGGGCGACTGGACCTCACCCGCATCGCCGGTCCGAAGGTGGACAAGCACTCCACCGGCGGGGTGGGGGATAAGACCTCGCTGGTTCTGGGGCCGCTGCTGGCCGCCTGCGGCGCGCGGGTTCCCATGATCTCCGGCCGGGGGCTCGGCCTAACCGGCGGCACGCTCGATAAACTCGAGTCCATTCCCGGCTTCCAGACCCGTCTCTCCGAGGAGCAGGCCGTGGCGGTGTTGGCGGACGTCGGGTGCGTCATGATCGGTCCGACCGCCCGGATCGCGCCGGCCGATCGGAAGCTCTACGCGTTGCGCGACGTCACCGGCACGGTCCCCTCAATCCCGCTGATCGTCGCCAGCATTCTTTCGAAAAAGCTCGCCGAGGGCATTGAGGCTCTCGTCCTTGACGTGAAATGGGGGCGGGGGGCGTTCATGAAGGAGTTGGATGGCGCCCGCCGGCTGGCGGCGATGCTGGTGGCCACCTCGCACCGCATGGGGCTGCGCGCCCGGGCATTGCTGACGGATATGAACCAGCCGTTGGGGAGTGCCGTCGGCAACGCTTTGGAGGTGCGCGAGGCGGTGGCGATCCTCACCGGCGCGGCCGGCGGCGATGTGCGCGATCTGGCGATCGAGCTGGGCGCCGAGCTGCTGGAGATGACGCACCTGGCCTCCAATCGAGCGAACGCCATGGAACGGTTGAACCGGGCGCTGACGTCCGGCGAGGCGGCCATGGTTTTCCAACGGATGATCGCGGCGCAGGGCGGCGAGGCTCGGGTCGTGGAGCACCCTGGGCTTCTGCCGGCCGCGGAGATTGTCGCCCCGCTGACGGCGCCCACAACGGGCTGGATCGGGGCGGTGGACGCGGAAAGGGTGGCGCGCGCCGCGGTGATTCTCGGGGCTGGGCGCCGCACGGTAGACGATGCGGTGGATCCGGCGGTGGGGGTGGACGAGGTCGCCGGTGTCGGCACAAGGGTGCACCGGGGCGACCCCCTCGCCGTGATCCACGCCAACGACGAGGCGCGCTGCGACGAGGCGCGGCGATGGTTGTCGGGGGCGTTCGTCTTCTCCGACGAGCCCGTCCCGCGGCCGCAGTGGGTGACCGAACGGCACGAAGGGCCCCCAGCATGAATGGCACGCTCGGCGCAATCGATCTGCAGGTGCTCCGCGGCGCCGAGGCCGCCGTTCGGGCTCGATGGCCATCGGTGCCATCGCCAGCGGGCGGAATGATTCTCGGCTCCGGGTGGGGAGAGGTGGCGGCGGCCTGGGAGGAGGTCGGTTGCCTTTCCTACGACGAGATTCCGGGCCTGGGACGGCCCGGCGTCGCCGGCCATGTCGGCCGACTGTCGCGGGTGCGGCTGGGCAACGGCGGCGAGCTTTGGATCTTCCAGGGCCGGCGTCACTGGTACGAGGGGGTCGGCTGGACGCCCGTGGCCATCCCCATTCATCTGTTGAGGACATTCGGTGCTCGTCGCTGCCTGCTGACCAACGCCGCGGGCGGGATTGCGCCGCACCTTGTACCTGGCCGGCTGATGGCGATCGCCGACCACATTTTCACGGCAGGGTGGGGGCCCCTTGTGGGGGGGGCTCCCCCCGAGTGGGCCGCGCCGACGTTTCCCGACATGACCGAAACCTATTCCGCTTCTCTGCGCGCGCGCCTGAAGATGGCCGCCGACGCATGTGGCATCGAACTGGCCGAAGGTGTGTACGCGGCCGTGGCCGGTCCGCAATACGAGACACCCGCGGAGGTGCGGGCGCTTCGTGCCCTCGGCGCGGACGCCGTCGGAATGTCGACCGCGCCCGAAGCCCTGCTGGCTCGCGCCGCCGGGATCGAGGTTGCCGCGGTGAGCTGCATTTCCAATGCGGCGGCCGGCTTGGCCGGCCGGATCCTCGACCATGCCGAGGTGTTGGAGGTTCTCCGTGAGGCGGCCGGCAACGCCGCGCGCTTGCTGAAACAGTTTTGGGAGATCGCGTGAGCCGTCTTTCCAGCGTGCGCGATGCGCTCGTGCGCGCCGCCGATGCCGCGCGTTTAGCGGCGCATGCGCCGTACTCGGGCTACCGCGTGGGCGCGGCCGTCCTGGCGTCCGACGGGAGGATGTTCAGCGGCGGCAACGTCGAGAACGCCTCCTTCGGGCTAACCATCTGTGCTGAGCGATCCGCGGTCTGCGCCGCCGTGGGCGCCGGCGTGCGCCGGATCTCCGCGGTGGCCGTCGTGGCCGATGGCCCCGCGCCCCCGACGCCGTGCGGCGCCTGCCGGCAGGTGCTGGCGGAATTTGCCGGACCGGCGACGCCCGTGTGGACCGCGTCGGCGGGTGGGCGGGGTCTTCGTTGCCGACGCCTGGGTCGCCTCCTGCCCTTTGTTTTTCGTTTTATTTCCGCATCGCCGCCTGCGGCGGCCGCCTCCCGCCATGTCTGCCCACGCCGCACCCAGTCGGGTTCTTGACGACGGGCGCGTCGAGTGCGGGCTGTGCCCGCATCGGTGCCGGCTGAGGGAGGGCCAGCGGGGCGTTTGTTTCCTGCGGCGTGCGCAAAATGGCCGTGTGGCGCCGGATCCGCCCCGGCGGATCAGTGGGGCGGCGGTGGATCCGATCGAGAAAAAACCCCTCTACCACTTTCTGCCCGGCAGCCGGTCGCTCTCCTTCGGCGCCATCGGATGCAACCTGCAATGCCGGTTCTGCCAGAACTGGCACATCAGCCGTCCGTCCGACGACTCGGCCCTCGATCCCGACGAGGCCGATCCCGTCCGTATCGCGGACCTCGCCATCCGCGGCGGCTGCGCAAGCGTCTCGTACACCTACAACGAGCCCATCGTCAGCTACGAGTTCGTGCTCGAGTGCGCCGACGCTGCACGCGCCCGCGGAGCGCGCAACGTGGCCGTCACGGCCGGCTACATCGAGCCCGAACCCGGCGCGACTTTCTTCAGTGCGATGGATGCAGCGAACGTGGACCTCAAGTCCTTCGACGACCGCTTCTATCGCCGGCTCTGCGGCGCCCGGCTAGGCCCGGTCCTCGACACGCTGGAGCGGATTCGCGCGATGCCCGGCTGCTGGCTGGAGGTGACCACGCTGGTCATCCCCGGCGAGAACGATTCCGAGGAGGAGCTGCGCGCCTTGGCCGGGTGGTTGGTTTCCCGTCTGGGACCCGACGTGCCTCTGCATTTTTCCGCATTCCATCCGAACTATCGCCTGCTCGACCGGCCGCCCACCGCACCGGCTGCACTTCACCGCGCACGCGACATAGCCCTCGCCGCTGGAGTGCACCACGCCTACACCGGCAACGTCCTGGACGACGAGGGTTCGACCACCCGCTGCCATGCGTGTGGAACGGCCTTGATCCGGCGGCGGGGATTTCGGGTGGTGGATCACCGGCTGGTGTGCGGCGCCTGCCCCGACTGCGGCGCGGTCTGTGCGGGCGTGTGGGCGGACGCGCCAGCCCGCCGCGACTTCGGTCGCGCGCCGCCGGCAGGCTGACGGGTCGTTGGCGGCGGCCGGTGCCGTCGGATATCATGCGCCGCAACGCGCCGGTCGATCCGCCGGTGCGCAGGAGACGAAATCACAATGTGGTGGCTGATCGACGGGACGGCGTTCCCCGTGGTCGCCGACGTGATCCAGGCGTTTCGCGACAGCAATTGGTTGTCCGGGAAGCTGATCGTGGTCGTTCTCATCGGCGCGTCGGTCGTCGCATGGTCGGTGATGGTCTCGAAATACCGGGATCTGCGCCGCGCCCAACTGGCCTCGGATGCGTTCCTCACCGCCTTCCGTAGCGAGGATCACCCGTTGTCGTTGTTCCTGCGCAACCGGACGTACCGGGAAAGCCCCGTCTATGCTGTGTACGAAAGCTGCTGCGCGGCGATTGGAGCGGAGGTCGGCGAGTCGGAAATGCGCGGATCGGCCGACCTGCTCGAAGGCCAATCCCGGCGTCGCCTGGCCCTGAGCCCTTTGCAGATTGAGGTGATCCGCCGCGTTGCGGACCGCGCGGTTGCCGACCAGGCCCTCCTGTTGGAGAGCGGCATGGGACACCTGATGATTGCCGTCAGCGCCAGTCCGATGCTGGGCCTGCTCGGGACGGTCTGGGGCGTGCTCGACGCATTTGGCGCGATGGCGCACAAGGGCGCGGCCAACCTGTCGGCCGTGGCACCGGGCATCTCCGGGGCGCTGTTGACCACGGTCGTCGGGTTGCTCGTCGCGCTGCCGTCCTCGGTCGGGTACAACGTGCTGGCCAGCCGCATCCGAGTCCTGGCCGTGCATATGGACAACTTCGCGCAGGAGTTCGTCGCCGAGGTGCAGCGCTCGCTCGGCCGGGAGTAAGGCCCCATGCCCCGCCGGACCACCATCGTCGCCCTGAGCGAGATCAAGGAGATCAACCTCACCCCGCTAATCGACCTGACGTTTTTGCTGTTGATCACGTTCATCATCACCTTTCCGCTGATCGAGCAGGGCGTCCCGGTCAACCTGCCGCGGGGCAAGGCCGAGGATCTTCCGGAGCGGTCCACCCGCACCATCACAATCGACGCGAAGGGGGGGCTCTTTCTGGACCGAGCGCCGATCGAGCTACCCGATCTGGAGGCGCAGATGAGGCAGCTCGGGGCGGCCGATCCCGACGTGACCGTCATGATCCGGGCCGACCAGAAAGTGGAGTACGGTCGCGTCGCCGAGGTTCTGCGGACGCTACATGCCGCCCGGATTGCGCGGCTGGCCCTGATCCAACAGGCCGAGGGCGCTCCGCAATGATGGCAGTCGCCGAGCGTCGGACGATCGCCCGCAGCGCGGCGGCGCACCTGGCGCTGATCGCGGCCCTGTACGCCGCCTCGACCGTCCGCGGCTGCTTTGCGAAACCGCGCAGGTTCGAGGCCATCACGGTGTTCACGGTTCCGGACATCTCCGCGCCGCGGGTGGAGATCTCGGCCCCGCAGCCGCCTCCGCCCGTCCCGCAGCCGCCACCTACCCGCGATATTCCCGAGCCGGCGCCCAAGCCGCCGAAGCCGCAGGTCGAGGTCAGCAGGGTGAAGGTCACGCGACCGCCTCCAGCGCCCCCTCCCAAGCCGCTCACAGCAGAGGAGGTACGGCGACTGCTCACGGCGGGCCGGCCGCTGCCGACCCCTTCGGCACGCATAGCCAACCCCGGCGCCGCGCCCGACTTGTATCTGGCGCTGGTGCGCAAGGCGATGTACGACGCATGGGAGCAGCCGGGCACTTTGCGCCCGGCGCCGGGGATGTCCGTCCTGGCGCAGATTCGCGTGGCGCGCGACGGGAGTGTGCTGCGCGCGGAGGTGGTCCGACCCAGTGGCCATCCGGTGATGGACGCTTCGGTCGAAAAGGCGTTGAGGGATGTACGGCGCCTGCCGCCGTTGCCCGACAGCCACACTGGTTCCCACCGCGACATCCAGATTTCCTTCGAGCTGACCGATTCATGAAACGATGACCGAAAGGGGCAGGGAAGGCCATGGACCGATCCGACTGCGTGCTCGTTGTGGTGGATGTGCAGGAGAAGCTCGCCGCGACGATGCCCGACCGCGATGAGTTAGTCCGGCGATTGCTGGTCCTCATCCGTGGGGCGCGCATCCTCGGTATACCTGTCTGGCTGACGGAGCAGATCCCCGAAAAACTTGGGGCCACGCTCGCCGAAATCCGCGAGGCGGCCGGCGCGGCGCCGATCGGGAAATCCACGTTCAGTTGTATGGGCTGCGGCGAGTTTCGCGAACGAGTCGAGGCGGCCTTTCGGCGGACCTTTCTGGTGTGCGGCATCGAGGCCCATGTGTGCGTTTACCAGACGGCGCGCGACCTGCTCCAGGCGGGCCTGGAGGTCGAGGTGGTTGCGGACGCGGTAGCGTCACGCGACCCGGCCAATCGCGGGCTGGCGCTAGATCGGCTGGCTCGGATAGGCGTGGGCATTGCGTCAACGGAGATGCTACTGTTCGACCTGCTCGGCGAGGCCGGGACGGAGGAGTTCCGCGCCATTCTGCGGCTGGTAAAATAATCCGGGAGAGCACCGCTCGCTGCCCGAAAACTCCAGGTGGACCGCCATCGGCTGGTAGATGCGCGGGGACTCGAACCCCGGACCCGCTGATTAAGAGTCAGCTGCTCTACCAACTGAGCTACGCATCTGGCGTGATTATCGCAGATCGGAATCCTGAATGCAACTAAGACACCGGATGGACGGATCCACGGAACGGGTGTGACACAGCGCGCGGGACACCCAGAACGTCGCTGAGGATTCAGAAGTACGCCCTCAGTTGAAACTTAGGTCAGGGCCCGACGGATAGGAGTTTGACGAGATAAGGGCCTCTAAAGCACGAGCATAACCACGTCGCATAATATATGTTATGTCGCATGATGACAGCCAATTGGCCCAACATCTTGTTGTTTGAGGTTGTTCACAGGGCGCCCACAGCCCTATGACCCTTTAATACGTTTATTCGCAGCCGGAGAATTGATTGTGAATAAGCTTCTACGTCTCCACGTAGGGGGCTATTGTCCACGGCGGGGTTGTGAAAGTTGTGTCCGATCGCCCGGGCGGGCGATGCTGGCCGGTCACCGGGGGGAAGCAAAAACGGCGTTATAGACCCGCTGATATTCGGTCACAGGTTTTTCCCATGAGTGATCTTCGAGCATGAGGCGCCTCTGGAGTGCGCTCCACGCCCCGCTTTTTCGAATCGCCAGTCCGCGGTCGAGGGCCTCGAGGAGCGCCGCTCCGGTCAATCCTGTGAAGACGACGCCGTTGCCGGTCGTCGTGTCGTCCGACAAAGCTTGTACGCTATCTTTGAGCCCCCCCGTGGACCTTACGATCGGCAGCGCCCCGTACTTGAGCGCATACAGATGGCTCAGGCCGCAGGGCTCCAGTCGCGATGGCATGAGGTAGATATCCGCGGCGCTTTGAATGCGGTGCGCCAGCGCCTCGTTATACCCGATCCATGCGTGGAACCGGTTCGGCCATCGCCTCATCCATTCGACGCAGAGCCCCTCGTATTTTTGAGCCCCCCGGCCCAGGATCACCATCTGCAGGGGGCGGGACATGATCTCCGGCATTACTTCGGCCAGGAGGTCCAGGCCCTTCTCGTCCTCTAGCCGGGAAATCATGGCCACCAGGGGCACGTCGTCGTCCCCGGCGAACCCCGCCTCGGCCATCAGGGACCGTTTGCAGATCCCCTTCCCTTCGGCGTTGTCGGCGCTGTACCGGGCTTCGATCAAGGGGTCGATCGCGGGGTTCCAGATGTCCGTGTCCACCCCGTTGCGAATGCCGATGAAACGGTCTCCGAGCGACCGGAGGACTCCGTCCAGTCCCATGCCCAGTTCCGGTTGTCGGATCTCGTCCGCGTAACTAGGGCTCACCGTGGTGGAGATGAGGCTCGAGGTCAGGCCACCCTTAAGGCAATTGATCTTCCCGTAAAACTCCAATCCCGCGATCGAAAAACAACTGAAGGGCAGATTGCTCAACGGAAATTCGGAGGCCGGGTAAATCCCTTGGTAAGCCAGATTGTGCACGGTGAACACCGTGCCCTCGTGTCCGTTGCGCCCCATGCCGTTGATGCCGTGGCGCAGGTACATCGGGATCAGTCCGCAGGTCCAGTCGTTTCCGTGGACGATGTCGGGCGCCAGAGCGGCCGCGTCGATCAGCGCGACCACAGCCTTTTGGAAAAACACGAACCGCTCGAAATTGTCAGTGTACTCCCGGTGCGGCAGCGCGTAGAGTTCGCGGCGGTCGAAATACTCGTCCCGACCGACGAAATAGGTGGTGATCCCGTTCAGATCGTGACGGTAGATTTCGGCCACCATCATGCGAAAGCCGACCGGAATGCGAAGCCGCAGGCCGGTGTCCTCCAGTTGTCGGCCGCTGGCGGTCACGTGGCGGTAAAGCGGCATGATCCGCACGACGTCCACTCCGGCGCGGCCCAGGGCGGCGGGCAGGGAGCGGGACACCTCCCCCAACCCGCCGGTGGAGGCGTACGGCGCGATTTCGCTGCTGGCGAATAGAACCTTCATGGGATCGCGCGCCGCTGCCGCCCGGAGTCGGGCCGTGCTACGATGACGGCGCGCATGTCGGACTGGATACCATCGCTGGAAAGCGTATTCAAACGGTTTCTGGAATCGCCCTCCTACCGGCCGATGAAGCGGAGGGAGTTGGCGGCCGCGCTCGGCCTGCCGGCCCCGCAGCGAAGGAAGTTGCGGGAACTGTTGCGCCGGATGCGCGAACGGGGCGAACTGGTGGTCCTGCGCAATAACCGCTGGGCCCGCCCCGACCCGGCGCGCCGCCGCACCGGCACACTCCACGTGGATGGCCGCGGCCGCGCCATGGTGGTCTGCGATGGCGCCGACGGCCTCATGGTGCGAGTCGAAGCGGCTGAGGTCCAGGCGCTCGTTCATGGGGACCGCGTGGCGGTCGAGTTGACCGGACGCCCGGCCGCCGGCCGCGATCGGGTCAACGGCCGCGTGGTCGCCGTGCTGGACCGGCCGCGTCCCCGGCTGCCGGGCCTGTTGCGGCGCGGCCATGGGTATTGGTATGTCATCCCCACCCACCGGCGCCATCCTTCCAACGTCCGCATACGGGCGTTTGTACCCGGCGTCGACCCCGTCGAGGGCCACATCGTCTCCGCTCGGCTCGACCCGTGGGCCCCCGGCCAGCCCGGGCTGATGGGCATCGTTGAGGAGGACCTGGGCCGCCCTCGCGATCCCGGCATCGAATCGCGCCAGATCCTCCGCCGGTTGGGGTTGGCCGACGAATTCCCGCCTGCCGCGCTGACCGAGGCCCGCCGGATTTCGCGCCGCCTCACCCCGGCGGACCTCGATGGACGGCGCGACTACCGTGATCAAAACTGCTTCACCATCGATCCGCCCGACGCACGGGACTTCGATGATGCGGTCGCGATCAGCCGCCTTTCGGACGGAGGATGGGAGGTCTGGGTCCATATCGCCGACGTAGCCCATTACGTACCGACCGACTCCGCCGTCGACTTGGAGGCCCGGGAGCGGGGCACGAGCGTTTACCTCGCCGATCGCGCCGTCACGATGCTTCCCCCCGACCTGACCGTGGAGGTCTGCAGCCTGTGCCCTGGCGAGGACCGCCTCTGCCACACCGTGCACGTGGTGCTGGACTCCTCGGGCCGGCCGATCCAGGAGGAGACCCATCCCTCGTGCATCCGCTCGCGAGCTCGGCTCGATTACGAATCGGTCCAGGCATGGCTCGACGGCGGCGATCCGGCCACCGTGCCCGATGGTGTCCGGAACGACCTGTTGGCGATGGCGGATCTGGCCGCGCTGTTGCGACGCCGACGGCTGGCGTGTGGGGCGCTCGCGTTCACTTTGCCCGAGGCCCGCTGTGAGATCGACGACACCGGACGGACGGTGGCGGTGCGCCGGCGCGCGGCGGACCGGGCGTATTCGCTCATTGAGGAGCTGATGCTGTTGGCCAACCGGGCCGTCGCCCGGCGTCTGGCCCGGGCCCGCGTCCCGGCGATCTACCGGATTCATGAGGAACCAGATGAGCGCCAATGGGAAAACATGGCCGCCGCTCTCGCCGAGCTGCGGTTGGGCCCGCCGCCCACCGATCGTGCATCGCTGAACGCGCTCCTCGAACGGGTTGCGGGAACCGATCTCGAGCACGTCGCCGCCATGACGGTGCTTCGCCATCTCAAGCGGGCGGAATACTCGACCCGCTGCGGGGACCATTTCGGGCTGGCGTTCCGGCCCTACACCCATTTCACGTCGCCCATCCGCCGCTATCCCGATCTGACAGTGCACCGGATCCTGGTCGCCATCGAGCGCGGCGGCCTGCCGCCGGTCAGCCATCTGGAGGCGGACCGCATCGCCCGTCATTCCTCGGAGATGGAGCGGCTCGCCGACGAGGCGGAGTGGGAGAGCCTCGATGCGGCCCGCGTCGCCTTCTACCGCGCCCTTCTTGATCGCGGTGAGACCGGCCCTTGGCCCGCCATCGCCGTGGGGCGCACGCCGCGGGGCGTTTTGGTGGAGGTCATGGAGACGCTCCAGCGCGGGATGGTGCCCAGCGATCTGCTCCGGCACGATCCGTCAATCGGCTCTCGCCTCGACGTGCGCTTGGTGGCGGTGGAGCCACACCGTCGACAGGTGACCTTCGCCCCGGCCGGGCCGCCGTTCGGCTTACGCCACGGACGCGACCGCCGTCTCGGTCAACGGATCAGATAGACCAGCCGCTGGGGTCTGCCGTCCCGTTCGACCTCGAGCACGACGGCGTTCAATTGCTCCTTGAGAAATTCGCCGATGAAAAACTCGGCGCGCGAACGACTGGTCATTTTCATCGAGTTCACGGCACGCACGACGTCGCCCTGCCGGAGACCGACGGCCTCCAGAAACTCGCGCTCGCCCAGGATGTCGATCTGATACCCCGCGATGCGTCCCTCCTCGCGCAGCGGACGAAAGGTCTCGTACAAGCGGGCGATGCGCGCCGGGTCGTCGCGGAGTTCGCGATAGTACTCCATCACCTTCGCGCGCTCGATCAGCCAGCGGTCCTCCCGCACGCGGCGGCCGAAGCGATTCGTTTCGATGGCGGCCATGCCCGCAGCGGCCGCCACCACGGGATCGGCGGGCGTCCCGCCGGAAGTCGGGCCGGCTCCAAAGTCCATGGTCAGCACAACGGGACGTCCGTCGATTTCCGCCGTTACCCGGTCCAGCTCAATGCGTACGACGCGAAGCGAGCCGGCGGTCTCCCACTCGGCCAGCAGGTGCTGGCGGCGCTCGGCAAGGTCATCGATCACGGCCCGGCCGTACCGTGCGGGCGAATTGGGGCAGTCGTCGTCGCGCATCAAAAGAGTCCCAGCCAGGCGGTAACGGCCCTGCACTGGGTCGGCCGGCGCCGTCGGGGAAGGAGGTGGTCCGCCGCCGGCGGGTGCCCGCAGCGCCCCCCAGTCGGCCAGGGAAAAACGCGGCGCCGCGGGCCATTCGGCCGAAATGGACGGGGCCAGTCCGTGCGCCGCGGCGGACTCCCGCTCCCCCCGGCGGGCCGCCGGCACCAGCCACCGCCCGGCCAGCATCGCCGCCACCATGGCCATGCCCAACGCGATCCGCCGCAACCAGGGCGCCGCCGACGCGTCCCAATCCTCGCCGCCGGTCATTGCGTCCCCCCACACCGGCCGACCGGAGCCGTAAGCCGGATTCTGTTGCCCGCGGTCATTTGTCTGATGCGGCCAACCCGGAACCGCGCCCCTTCGGGCTTGAGACGGGCCGCCTCCAGTTCCCTATTTGGCCTTGCTCCGGATGGGGTTTGCCATGCGTTCCGCCTCTCGACGGAACCGGTGGTCTCTTACACCACCGTTTCACCCTTGCCCCGCGCAATCACACGAGGCGGTCTATTCTCTGTGGCACTTTCCGTACCCCCCGATCTCGCAGGGGGCCTCCCGCCTTTCGACGGGACATCCTGCCCTGTGGAGTCCGGACTTTCCTCCCCCCCGGCCCGAAGGCTGGGAGAGCGACCGCCCGCTCCGGCCGGCCGGCTTCTCACGCCAAGGCTTCGATTGAATATAACATGCGGCCGCAAAACGCGCACACCGCAATTTGCTCGCACCGGCGCGCATCGTGCACCGCCTGGGGCGGCAGCCGCATGTGGCAGCCTCCGCAGGTCCCATGATCCACCGGCGCCAGGGCGAGCGTGCCGACGTGGTCGCGAATCCGCTCGTAGCGGCGCAGCCAGTCCGGGTCCACTTCCCCGGCGGCCGCCGTCCGCTCGGCCTCGGCCCTGGCCAGCTCGGAGTCCATCGTCGCCAGCCGACCGTCGAGCTCCGCACATTCCCGCTCGACGGTGGCCGACTCGGAGTCTAGGTCGCGTCGCGTGGCCGCAAGCGCGCGCTGGTACCGCTCCACGTTTTCCATCCGCTCAAGCTCCGCGTCCTCAAGCTGGCGGATGTGCGCGGTGAGCGTATCGATTTCGTGCAACAAGGCGCGGTAGGCGTCGTTGGTCTTCACCTCGAACTGCTGCTGACGCAGCCGGGCCGCTGTGGCGCGGGCCGCTTCGACCTCCTTCTCCAGCCGTTGGATTTCCGCCAGCTCCTGTTGGCAGGCCGCCTCAGCCCGGGCAAACGCCGCCTCCCGTTCGGCGAGGCGGCTCCTGGCGCGCTCCTTGCGGGCGGGGATGTCCTGCGCCTCTCGCCGCAACCGGGCCAGGCGCTCGTCGATTTCCTGTACGCGGATCAATTGTCGCAGCAATTCGCGCATTCGCCGCTCCGCTCGAAGACTGTGGAGTCTAGACTCCGTCCGCCCCACCGTCAACGGGCGGGAGTTCGGCCACCAGCCCCTCTCTCCGCAACCGTTCCCAGGTAATCCCCGGGAAGGCCACGCCGCGTTCGACGAACCGCCGTGCGAATTTGCCGAGCAGGTCCACCTCCACGTTCACGATGTCGCCGGGACGGTACACGCCGAAGCAGGTCACCTCGTAGGTATGCGGAATGATGTGGACTCTGATCGAATCTTCCGTCATCTCCGCAATGGTGAGGCTGACGCCGTCGATGGCCACGGACCCCTTGAAGACCATGCCATCCATCAGTTCCGCGGGACAGGCGAACTCGAAGCGCCAGTCCCGCCCCACCGGCTCGATGGTCCGCACTGTGGCCGTCCCGTCCACGTGGCCGACGACGATGTGCCCGCCCAGCGGATCGCCCCATCGCAGCGCCCGTTCGATGTTCACCGCGTGGCCGGCGGGCAATGCGCGGAGGTTGGTCCGCCGAACGGTCTCCCGCAACACGTCGAAGGACAGGTGAGGGCCGTCGATGGATTTCACCGTCAGGCAGATGCCCGACACCGCCACGCTCTCGCCGATCTCCACAGGCCGATCCCACTGGTCAGCGTCCACCACGAGCCGTCCCCACTCGCTCGCCAGGTCTTTTTCGACGACCCGGCCTCGCCGTTGCACGATCCCCGTAAACATGGTTCCTCCGTCACGCCGGTCTCAGCCGGATCGCCACATCGTCGCCCGCCGCCTGCAAAGCGACCCGACGCCAACGTGTCGCACGCCGAAGAGGCTGTGGGGGCCCCGCGATCGCCACTCGCCCCACCCCCAGCGTCAGCGGAGCCACGAACCAGAGCAGTTCATCCACCAGCTTTGCACGTATGAGCGCCCCCGCCAGCTCGGCTCCACCTTCGCACAGCACATGCATCACGCCTCGCTGCCCCAGTTCGGCCATCAGCGCGCGAAGGTCCACCCCGCCACCGCACGCGGCCGGCAACACCGCCACCTCGGCCCCCGCTGCGCGCAACGCCCGGATGCGCCGGGCCGGACAGTCTTTGGCGACGGCGACAAGAACCGGACCTTTCCGCAGCGTGGCCAACAGCCGCGCTCCTGGCGGGGTGCGACCTCGGGCGTCGGCGACGACACGCCATGGCCGCCGTCCGAGGGCCGGACGAGGGACGAGGATGGGATCGTCCGCCCGCGCGGTGCCGGATCCGATCAGAATCGCGTCGGCGCGTCGCCGCTCCTGCTGCACCAGCCGCCGGGCCGCCGGGCCGGTGATCCACCGCGAGTGACCTGCGTGGTCCGCGATCCATCCATCGAGCGTGGCGGCCAGCTTGAGCGTGACCCACGGGCGACGTTCCAGAATCCATCGTTGGAAGGGTTCGATCAGACGCCGGCACTCCCCGCCACACGGCCCCAGTTCAGCCCGCACCCCGTGCCGCCGCAGCAGTCGCAGACCGCGGCCTCGGTGGAGGGGATTGGGGTCGATGGCGCCCACCA
>CAKZPT010000055.1 GCA_937139365.1 uncultured bacterium
CGGCTTTTCGTGGCAGGGTTCGGCAACGGCGAGGTACGGACATGGCACGTCACCAGCGGCAAGGGGTTGGGGCGGTGGATGGCCGCCTCGACCGCCGTGGTCGCCCTTGCCGTCGGGCCGAAGGAGGATGCCGTACTGGCGCTCACGGAGGACGGAGGTCTCGTCCGGGCGTTCGATCCGCGGCACCCGGAGGTGTCGCTGCGCTCGCTGTTCGGCCGCGTCTGGTATGAAAGTGCGCCCGGCCCGGCTCACGTGTGGCAATCATCGTCCGGCACCGACGATTTCGAGCCGAAGTTCGGGTTGATGCCGTTGGTGTTCGGAACGATCAAGGCGACCGTCGTGGCGATGGTCCTGGCCGGGCCGCTGGCATTGCTGGCGGCCCTGTACGTCAGCGAGTTCATGCGGCCGCGATGGAAAGCCCTTGTGAAGCCGGCCGTCGAAATGATGGCCGCACTGCCGAGCGTGACGTTGGGGTTCCTCGCCGCCCTCGTCCTCGCGCCGGTGGTGGCCCGTTCGCTGCCGTCGGTTCTCGCCGCTTTGGCGGTCGTTCCGGCCGCCGTGCTGGCGGCCTCGCACCTGTGGCAGTTGTTGCCCACCGGCTGGCTCCTGCGGCTGACGCCCTTGCGGCCTCTGGCCATTCTCTTGGCCGGCCTTGCCGGCATCCGGTGGTCGGGGCCCGTTGGCTCCGCCGTCGAGCGGGCCTGGTTCGCCGGCGACATCATGCGCTGGCTGGACGGCCAGATCGGCGGCCCGTTCGGCGGGTGGATGCTCGTCCTTTTACCGTTCGGCGTCTTTGCCTCGGCGGCCGTCTCGGCTCTGTTCATGACCCCGTGGATCCGCGGCTGGTCCCGCAGCCGCTCCGACCTGCTCTGCGCCCTGGCTGACCTGGTTCGGTTCGCCGCCCTGTTGGTGGGGGCGCTGGCCGTCACTGCCGCCCTTTCGTTCGCCGCCACCCGCCTCGGCTGGGATCCCCGCGGTGGCGTGATCGGAACGTATGTCCAGCGCAACGCGCTGGTCGTCGGCTTCGTGATGGGCTTCGCCATTGTTCCTCTGATCTTCACGATCGCGGAGGACGCATTTTCCGCCGTACCGGAGCACCTCCGCTCCGCCTCGCTGGCGTCGGGCGCAACGCCCTGGCAGACGGCGGTGCGAATCGTCATGCCGGCGGCGGGCGGGGGAATGTTTTCGGCCATCATGGTCGGTCTCGGCCGCGCGGTCGGCGAGACGATGATCGTCCTCATGGCCGCCGGTAACACCCCCATCATGGAGTGGAACATCTTCAACGGCTTTCGGACCTTGGCCGCCAACATCGCTGTGGAGCTGCCGGAGGCCGTCCGAAACAGCACCCATTACCGGACTTTGTTTCTCTCCTCGCTAGTTCTCTTCCTGCTCACCTTCGTGATCAACACCGCGGCGGAGACGGTCCGTCTGCGCGTGCGGCGGAGGCTGCGCGAACTGTGAGCGCCGAATCCGTTGTTCCGACGCGCCGGCGCCTCCGCGCCCGCAGTTCGTTGCTGGCGCGGGGCGAGCCGATGATCTGGCTTACCGGGGGGAGCATTCTGGCGGCGATGGGGATGATCGTCGCCCTCTTGGCGCTGCTGGTGGTCGAGGGGCTGTCGGCGCTGTGGCCGCGGGACGTCATCCGCCTCCGCGTCGCCGGCGGACGGACCTTCATGGGGGAAGTCACGCGGCGCGAGACCACCCGCGGGCCGGACGGCCGCCTACGGCGTCAAACCCTGCTGCGAACCGGCAACTTCGAACTGACTCAGGAGCATTTTACGTGGGTGGCGGACGAGGACGTCGAGTCTACTGACCGTCCCGAGTGGGCGATGGTTTTCGAGCGGGTTGCGTGGGGCCGGTTCTACGGCTTTCCGGTGTCGTTCTCCGCTCCCGAGGACGGGGAGGTCAGCGAGCCCGGTGCGATCTGGGCAGCGATCTGCCGCCACCTGCCCGCGGTGGCGGCCCGGCGGGACCGCCGCCGCCGGATCGAGACGGTGGAGGCCGGCGAGCTGAGCCGGCGGATCGAACGGGCGAGGCTGGCCGTGCGCTCGGCCGAACTGAAGTCCGGCGCAGGGAGCGAGCGCTATCGGGAGGCGGTGGCGCGGCTGGAGCAGGTCGAGCGCGAGGGCGCGCGGGAGTTTGCGCAGCTGCGGGCGGCGATCGACTCGCTCGACGCCCGTAATGCGCAATACATCCTGCGCCTGCGCACCGCCGACGACCACGAAGTTACCCTGAAGCTGGCCGACGTGGTTCGTGCGTACCCGGCCAACCGGCTCAGCCACGCCGAGCGGTGGCGTCTGTACGCGGCCCGTTGGAGGGAATTCCTGGCCGCGCCGCCGCGCGAGGCCAACAGCGAAGGTGGCGTCTTTCCCGCGATCTTCGGAACGGTGGTGATGACCCTGCTGATGTCGCTGGCCGTCGTGCCCGTCGGCGTCATGGCGGCGCTCTACCTCCGCGAGTACGCCCGCCCCGGCCCCTGGGTGAGCGTGATCCGGATTTCGATCAACAACCTCGCCGGCGTACCCAGCATCGTGTTCGGCGTATTCGGCCTCGGCTTCTTTTGCTATCTGATCGGCGCGAGGATCGACGAGCTGTTCTTCGCGGCAAGGCTGCCCAACCCGACCTTGGGCAAGGGGGGTGTGTTGTGGGCTTCTCTGACGCTGGCCCTGCTGACCCTGCCGGTGGTCATCGTCGCCACAGAGGAGGCCCTGGCCGCCGTGCCGAACTCGATGCGCGAGGGCTCGTTCGCCTGCGGGGCGAGCAAGTGGCAAACGATTCGGCGCATCGTGCTGCCGCGCGCCCTGCCCGGCATCCTCACGGGCATGATCCTCGCCATGGCTCGCGGCGCGGGCGAGGTTGCGCCGCTGATGCTGGTCGGTGCGGTCAAGCTGGCACCGGCGCTGCCGGTCGACCGCAGCCCGCCGTTTGTTCATCCCGAGCGCAGCTTCATGCACCTCGGGTTCCATATTTTCGACCTGGGGTTTCAGAGCCAGAACAGCGAGGCCGCCAAACCGATGGTCTTCACGACCGCGCTGCTTCTGGTCACGATCATCGCGGTATTGAACCTGCTGGCGGTTATGGTCCGCAATCGCCTCCGCCGCAAGTACATGTCGGATGTATTCTGAGGAGCCGAGGATGAGCGAACCGCGCGAGACCGTCGCAATGGAGAGTTTGACGGGCCAACGGCAACCGGGCGTTGCCGCGGGCCGGCTCGCCGCCATCACGGCGGGCGAGACGGTTGCGACGGAAACTCACGCCGAACTCGCCGGCGTTGACGCGGTCGTGGAGATCCGCGGATTCAACCTCTGGTACGGAACTAAGCAGGCGCTGTTCGACATCTCGATGCGCATTCCCCGCGGCCAGGTGACTGCCCTCGTCGGGCCCTCGGGCTGTGGAAAATCCACGCTGTTGCGATCGATCAACCGGATCAACGACCTGGTCGGCAATGTCCGCACTTCCGGCGACATCCTCCTCAACGGGGAATCCATCCAAGGGCGGCACGTGGACGTGATCGAGCTGCGCAAGCGAATGGGCATGGTGTTCCAGAAGCCCAACCCTTTCCCGATGACCATCTTCGAGAACGTCGTCTATCCTCTCCGAATCGATGGGGTCCGCGACCGGACCGTGCTGGAGGAGGTGTGCGAACGCAGCCTCCGCGCCGCGGCGCTGTGGGAGGAGGTGCGCGACCGCCTCGACGACAGCGCGATGAGCCTCTCCGGTGGTCAGCAGCAGCGCCTTTGCATTGCCCGGGCGATCGCCGCGGAGCCGGCGGTGCTGCTGATGGACGAGCCCTGCTCGGCCCTCGACCCGATCGCGACGAACAAGATTGAGGAACTCATGGAGCGGCTTCGCGGCGAATTCACGATCGTGATCGTGACCCACAACATGCAGCAGGCCGCCCGCACCAGCGACTTCACCGCTTTCATGTACCTCGGCCGCCTGATCGAGTACGGCCCGACGGCCACGATCTTCCAGCGCCCCCATCTGCCGGAGACGCTCGACTACGTCACCGGCCGCTTCGGCTAGGCGCCCCGTCGCGCCCGCCGTGCTATACTGGCGGCATGTCGTGGATCACACGGCTGGCGTCCCTGCCCGGGCTATTCTTCGGTCTCGACACCGACGACCTGGACCCCGACCCGATCCGCCAGTTTCAACGGTGGATGAGGGCGGCCCGCTGGACCCGGTGTTTCTGGCCGACCTCCTTCTGCTTGTCCACCGTCGGAGTCGATGGCCGTCCGGCAGGGCGCATGATGCTGCTCAAGGGGGTCGACGACCGGGGATTTGTCTTTTACACCCACACCGTCGGCCGGAAGGCCGACGAGCTCGCCCGCACGCCATATGCCGCAATGACATTTCACTGGGTCGAGTTGCTGCGACAGGTGCGGATCGAAGGGCGGGTAGCGCAGGTCTCACGGGAGGAGGCCGAGGCCTACTTCGCCACCCGTGCCCGTTTGGCCCGTGTCGGCGCGTGGGCCTCCCGACAGAGCCAACCGCTTAGCGGCCGGGCCGAGTTCCTTCGCCGGTGCCGCGAGGTCGAGGAGCGATTCCGCGGCCGGGACGTCCCGCTGCCGCCGCACTGGGGCGGATACCGGGTCGCGCCCGACGTCCTGGAGTTCTGGCAGGGACGCCCCGGCCGGCTCCACGACCGCTTCCGCTATTCGCGCCTTGCCGACGGTGGATGGACCCTCGAACGGTTGTATCCCTGAACGTTGGAGCTGACCCATGAAAAGCTATCGCCGGGAGTTGACCTTTCGCACCCCCGCCCGCCGGGCGTTTTTGAACATCACGCCGGAGGTCGAGGAGGCGGTCCGCGCCAGCGGGGTCCGCGAGGGCCTCTGCCTGGTAAACGCGATGCACATCACCGCCAGCGTCTTCATCAACGACGACGAGCGCGGTCTCCACGAGGACTTCGAGCGATGGCTCGAACGGTTGGCCCCGGAGAAACCCTACTCGCAGTACGCGCACAACGGTGCCGAGGACAATGCCGACGCACACCTCAAACGGCAGATCATGGGCCGGGAGGTCGTCGTTGCGATCACCGACGGGCGGCTTGACTTCGGCCCGTGGGAGCAGATCTTCTACGGGGAATTCGACGGTCGGCGCCCCAAGCGAGTGCTGATCAAGATCATCGGCGAATGACGCCATCCTCGGCGGGAGGGGGGTAGCGGGCATGAGGGCGATCGTGGTGGGCGCGGTGGCGGCGGCGACTGCGCTTGCCGCCGATCCCCCGTCCGACCGGGTGCACCCTGCATCCCCTGTGCCGTCGTGCTCGATGGACGGTGTTCCCTCCGAAGTCTACAAACAGGTCGGCGACGTCCGGCTGCAGATCTACAAGCTCTTGCCCGGGTTACCGGCGTCGACCCCCGGGGCTGCGGTCGTCTTTTTCTTCGGCGGCGGATGGGTCGGCGGTTCGGTTGCGCAGTTCCGTCCGTAGGCGGAGCGGCTCGCCGCGCGGGGCGTCGCCACGTTTTGCGCCGACTATCGCGTCGCCTCGCGGCACGGTGTGAAGGCCGCCGCGTGTGTTGAGGATGCCAAATCCGCGATCTGATGGGTCCCCCGGAACGCGGCGCGCCTGGGAGTGGATCCCGGACGGCTCGCCGCGGCGGGCGGTTCGGCCGGCGGGCATTTGGCCGCTTGCACTGGGCTGGTGCCGGGATTCGAGGCGGATGGCGAGGACACGTCCATCTCCTCGCGGCCCGACGCAATGATTCTGGTCAACCCCGTCCTCGTGTTGGCGCCGGTGGAGGGGTTGCTTCCGGAGGGCCGGGCAAGACTGGAGGGAATCGCCGATCGTCTGGCCGTCGACCCGCGGGCCCTGTCGCCGCTGCACCACGTGGCCTCCAACCGTCCGTCGCACATCATCTTTCACGGTCGCGACGACGCGACGGTGCCGTACCGGAGCGCCGAGTAGTTCCCGGAGGCGATGCGCAAAGCCGGCAACCGTTGCGAGCTGGTCGGCGACGATGACCAGCCCCCCGGCTTCTTCAACTACGGCCGCTCGGAGAACCGCTTCTTCGAGGATACGATGCGAAGGACGGAGGCCTTCCTCGAATCGCTGGGCTACCCCGAGCCAGCCGCTCCGCTAGCCTCCCCTTGAGCCGCCCGCTGTGCGGCCGGTTCGGTCGGCGGTGCCATGGTGGCGTCCTCGACCTCGAGTTTGACGATGTCGTACGCAACTCCTCCCGGACTTGGGGGACCGGCGCAACGGACCATGTCGAACACTAGCGAATTGGTTCCGGTCCTCAGCAAACTGGCGGGGAACGCGAATTCCGCCCGGTAGTAGCGGCCGCCCACGTTGGAGCTGCGGTAGAGGGAACCGTCGTGCAGTCGCGGAAACTCGCCGATGGGTCGATCGTTCACCCGCACCTGAACAACCGGACGGTGAGTGGCGCCGGCGATGGCGACGGTCAGCCATGCCGTCCCTGAACACGGCCGGGCCAGATCGAAAAGAATTGTCCATCGGCCGACGCCGATTTGGGCATAGTACCAATCCTCAGATGGGCGGCTGACCCCGACACGGTAGGTGAGGTTCGGCGGAACATGGCGGAACAAGGCGTAGGCACGGGGGCGGTCTCCCAGTTTGAACTCCGCGCAGCTTCGGTCGGCCACACCGATGGACCATGACGTACGCCGGGGGCCTGGAGGTGACCAGACCAGCGTCCCTAGATTGGCCTCACCGCTCTCCACCCGGATGTTGTCCCGGCGAAACTGATCGGTGAAGTCCCCCTGCGTGGCATAGGCATACAGGGAGTAGTCACCGAATCAAACTTGAGGAATGCGAAAAAAGCCATCCTCGTTGCACCGTCCCGAATACCAGTACGAGGAGACGATGGCGCTCAAATCTCCGTCGGGCAACGGTTCGGCGAGCACGACCACGGTCCCCGCGGTCGAGCGATCGTTCGCCAACCGGAGCCGACCGGTGACTGTGGCCCGCTGTCTCGGGTAGTGCTCGTGGATCACCCATCCGTACGGGCAGGACGCCTCTTCGGCCCTCGCTCGGTCGAGGGCATCCGCCCAACTGCCGTCATTAAGATACACAAGCCACGGTCCATAGAACTTGCCCTTGGGAAGGCGCCCCGGCGGATTGCCGAAATGGCTTCCGTGCAACATGTTTAGAACGGCCATCTCATCCTTGAACGGCTCGACGTGGACGAGAAGCTCCTGCTTCGTCGGGCCTCCGTTGTAGGCTTCGCGGCTCACGGGAATGACCCATAGGCCGTGCTGCGGGCCGAATACTCCGTGTACCAGATCGCGGCCCAGGAAGTCGCACGAGTCGTATTTTGTGTAGCAGGTACCGTCGCGGGTGGGGAAGGTGTTGTCCTGAATGGCGCGTCGTACGTCGATGTGGGCGGGCGGCGGCGTCCGGGCGGGTCCCATCGCCATCGTAAAGGTTTGTGGAAAGAGGTTGGGGGTCACGCGATACAGCGTGCGCATCTCGACGACCTGCTCCTCCGCCATATCCCCCACCACGAAGTAGGAGTAAAAGCCGTCCAGATCGTCCATGAACACGTAATGAAGTTCGCCGGCCTTGCCCCTCCAGGCCAGGTTCGCCCGCGACGGCTTGCGGGCAACGAGGAGCTCGGTGGGTGCCCAACGCCGACCGGCCCGGCTGTAATGGCAGCCGGTACGGCCGTTGATCAGATCGCGCCCGCGGTGGATCAACACCTTAGATGGCACCCGAGGGGTCGATCTTCGCGGAGAGCCGAGGCGTGACCACGGTGGCGGTGCGCGATGTCGTGTCCGCAGTTACGACCACCTCCGCGCCCCCTCTCCAAGGCGCGATGGTGGCGGCGATGGCGAGCGGAAGAAGGAGGGGGAACGGCGGGATTCGGCCAAGCAGAGCCGCTCGACGCCACGATGAAGAGCCCGGAGCCGTAACAATCATCGGACGTTCGCGGTCCGTCGCCAGTCGTGGGGCTTTATGGCGGGTACTGTCGTCCACATCCGCCGGTCGGCGCACGGCGGAAGAGGGGCGTTGACTCTCACGAACACACCGTCCGCCGATGTACAGTGCGCCCCCCTCTTCGGGTGAGCACGCCGCAGGCGGAGAACAAGATAAGGCGGCCCTAGATGACACGGCCAGGCATTGGCCAGTCGGGAAAATAAGTCTGGGCGAGCAGGGCGTACAGAAGACCGCCCAGGACCAAAAACGTCAGGGCTGCGACAATGGCGAAGCCGACACCCGGTCCCCGCTCCTCGGCGGCGCCTAGTGCTTCTGCAAGCTCTTGGCTGGGGGCGAGGCCTTCCGGGGCCCCCTCAGGCGTTGGAGCGAGCTTGATGGCCGGCCGCTGCAGCACGACGGTCCGCGCAGAGCTAACCGGGGCACCGCCCGCATCGGGACGCTTGATACGGATTGTCTTGCGCTGCGTGGGCGGGGTGGAGGTGTCCACGGCGCTTTCGGGGATGGAAATGCGCGCGGTCGTGCCCTTTGCCTCCAGTACCGATCCGCTCCCTCCGGCCTTGGACACCTCCACCGTGTGGGGCCCCCGCGTGGGGGGGGAGACGACCGGCTGGGCGGCAGCGGGGGCTAAGGCCTCTGGCCGCTTGAGCACAACTGTCTTCGGGGCCGGCTCGGCAACAGCATCGGGGCGTTTCAGGACAACCGTTTTTGGCGCCGCCGTCGGCCGGGCAAGCCGAACCGTCTTGGGCGGCGGCTTGGGGCCGACGACCTCCGGCGGAACCACCATTTTTCCCGTATCGCCCAGCGATCCGCCGGTGGGTAGTTCGGTCTCGCTTTCGTCGATAATGATCCGTGCCGTCCGGCCAGGCGAGCCTTGGGCGGCGGCCTCGGCGGCACCGGGCTCAACGATGCCTTCGGCGATTTTGGACGTGGCCGGTTTAGGCATCGCCTTGGGCACGTCAGCGCCCCCCGCGCCAAGCGCCTGCGACTCGCTCAGCGGAATGCGCGAGGTCGCCGCCTTCGCGACCGGAACCTGCTCTCCCGGTTTCACCGGCCGCGAATCGTGGATGCTGATCCGGGACGTCTCGGATTTGCCAGGGCCAGCGGCCGGTAAACGTACGGCCGTCTGCGGGCCCTCACCGAGCACTTGACGCACACTCAACGGCTCGCCGCCGGAGGCCGAAGGCTCGGGTGGTTCCGCCGCAGACAGATCGATGCGGGAGGTGTCGGGCTTCCGGCCGTTGGCGGGCTGTCCGAGGTTGAGGCGGATTTTCGGCGGCACACCCGCCGCTTCGGGGGCACCGCTCTGCCTATTCCTGCTCTCGTCGGCCATGATGGCGTCTCCTCGAGCTTGCTCCGATCTACAGCTTACCTCCAAAGGCGGGCCGGGTCAACCGCACCGGCGACCTTTCGAAAGGCCAGACGGGCTACCGGGCGCGCGCCGAGAAACTCGAGTTCAAAGTCGCTGCGCTCCGCCTCGCCGGGCAGCTCTACGGGGGCGGGGGCGAACCGTGGATCGTCCGCGAACAGCCGTGCGATGCACGCGAAATACGGAAGATGATCCGTCGCGACGCGCACGGTGCCGCCGGGCTCGAGTGTTCGGACGAGGGCGTTCAGAAACTCCGTCGAAAACAACCGATGGCGTTGATGACGTGCCTTCGGCCATGGGTCGGGAAACAACACGTGGTAGGCCCGCACGGAATCCGGCGGAAGGAGGTGGGTCGCCGCATACACGATGTCCAACCGGAGCAGACGGACGTTGTCCGCTCCTGCTGCCTCCGCGGCCCGGGCCGCCTTCCGCAGACGTCCCAGCAGCCGGTCAATGCCAAGAAGGTTGACGTCTGGATGCTTGGCGGCACGCGCGATCAGATGCCGGCCTGCGCCACATCCGAGGTCCACCTCAAGTGGCCGGCATGGGTTGGAAAACCACTGAGATACGTTCACCGGGCCCAAGATGTTGTCGGCGGCCAGGCGCCCAAACCTGTCCTCGAGCGGCATGGCTGTGCATCGTAGGCGGGACTGGAAAAAAAGTGAAGAAGGTGCCGCTTGCCGGACCGGCCAGCGCTTGGCAGGATGCGCCGCGGCGGCGGACGCCCCCGGACGCCGCGGATGCCCTCGACATGGCCGGAAGTCGGCTTGAAAAAATCGAAAGCTACGTCCTCTCGGTGATCGAGGGGCGGCGAAAGGGCTTTGGGCCGGCCACGCTGCGCGCGACGCTGGGGGCATTGTCGCTGTTGTTCGGCGTGGCCGTGCAACTGCGCCTATGGCTGTATCGCCGGGGCGTGTTGCGCCCCCACGAACTGGGCTGCCAGGTCATCAGCGTCGGCAACCTCACAGTTGGAGGAACGGGCAAGACGCCAATTGTGGAAACGCTGGCGCGGGAACTCCAGCGGAGCGGCCGTCGAGTGGCGATCCTCAGCCGCGGATACAAGAAACAGTCTCGGCCGCTTCTGCAAAAGCTTCTCGACCGGCTGCGCGGCCGGCGTCGGCGGCAGGAGCCGCTGGTGGTCTCGGACGGCCGCCGCCTCCTGCTCGATTCGGCCGTCGGCGGCGACGAGCCGTTCATGCTGGCCAGCAATCTGCCGGACGTCGTTGTCCTCGTCGGCCGCGATCGTGTCCGCAGCGGCCGGCGGGCCATTCAGGAGTTCGGCTGCGACACCTTGATCCTCGACGACGGGTTTCAGTACCTGAGGCTGAAACACCGGCTCGACATTGTGCTGGTGGACCGCACCAACCCGTTCGGCAACCGACGGCTGCTGCCCGGAGGCATCCTTCGGGAACCGGTGAGCAACATCCGGCGGGCCGGGTTCATTTTCATCACGAAATCGCGTGACGGCGGCGCGGACGACTTGAAGGCGCTGCTCCGACGGCACAACCCAGACGCCGAGATCTCGGAGTGCCGGCACTGCCCGCGGTACCTGCGCGAAGTCTACTCTGGGGAGCAACGGCTGCTGGAGTTTCTGCAAGGGCTGGAGATCGGCGCGATCTCGGGCATCGCGGCGCCGAAGGGATTCGAGGACGAGCTGATCCGGCTGGGCGCGCGCCTGCTCTACCACAAGCGCTACGCGGACCACCACCGCTACACCCAGCAGGAGCTGATCGAGGCGATCAACAAGGCGATGGCCCGCGGGGCCAAAGCCCTGGTCACCACGGAAAAGGACGCCGTCCGGTTTCCCCACGTCGCCCGCCGAGACCTGCCGATCTACTATCTCCGGGTCGAGATCGAGATGCTGTCCGGCTCCGATGCGTTTCGTGAATGGATTAATCGCATCTGTTTCCGCTGAGGCCAACCGGCCGGTCCGGCGCGCGCTGATCATCGGCCCCAACTGGATCGGCGACACCGTGATGGCGATGCCCGCGGTCCGCGCCTGGCGCCGGCGTCATCCGGATGCGCGGTTGTTGGTCGCCGCCCGCCGGCCGCAGGACGAACTGTGGACAATGCACGGCGCGGCCGATGAGGTTTTGGCGATGCCGTCCGGTACCGCCGGCACGCTGGTGGCCGCGTGGGCCATCCGGCGGTGGCGTCCCGACCGGGTCTACGTCCTGCTGCACTCCATCCGATCCACATTGCTTGCCCTGTCGGCCGGGGCGCCATGTAGCGCGATGCCCGGCCTGTTCCGTCGGATGCTCGGGTTCCGGGTTTGTTCCCCCTGCGGCGGGCATCAGCAGTTCGAGTCCGCCGATGTGCTTCTCGGTCCCGGCTCGGATTCGGAGCTGGAAGCGCCGACGATCACGATCCCGGAGGAGGTGGCGCGTGAGGCCAGAACGCTTTTGGCCGGCCTGCCGGCGGGGCCGCGCGTGGCGGTCATGCCCGGCGCCGCCCGCGGGCCGGCCAAACGATGGCCTGCCGAGCGGTTTGCGGAAGTGGCCCGGCGGCTGGCGGCCGAGTGTGGTTGTGTGATCCTCGCACTGGGTTCGCCGGATGAGGCGCCCGCCTGTGCCCGACTGGCGTCCGCCGCCGGCGCGGCTGGCCGCGACCTGTCGGGACGCACCCGGCTCCCCGTTTGGGCCGCGCTTCTGGCGACCTCTGAGTTCGCCTTGGCCAACGATAGCGGAGGAATGCACCTGGCCACTGCGGTTGGACGTCCGGGGGTGGCCGTGTTCGGGGCAACCGATCCGCACAAAACCGGTCCCTTGCGGCCCGACTGGATCGTTGTGCGCTCCCCCGGCGCTGGATGCCGGAACGTCGGCCGCCGGGACGCCGACGCGATCCAGCGGCTGACGGCCGTCACGGCGGACGAAGTGTTCGAGGCTTGCCGACGTTTGCTGAAGCTCCGCCGACCCGACCGCCAAGCGGGGGGGGGAATGGATGGATAGGCCGCTCCGGTGGCTGTTCCTCAATCCGGTCCGCGAAGGCGGCTGGGGCGGAATGGAGGGCTGGATGCTGCGGCTGGCCGGCGCGTTGAAGGCCATGGGGGACGATTGTCTCATTGTTGGCCGTACCGGCACCGCCTGGCCGCGGGCGTGTGCGGAGCGGGGGCTCTGCTTTCGCTCCGTGCCGTTCGGGGGTGACCTCTCGCCCAGAACGTGGTGGGCCTTGGCCGCGATCGCCCGTTCATGGCGCCCGGACATTGCCATCGCCAAGGGGTTTCGCCAGGCGCGATGGCTGCGGGCCTTCGCCCGGCCGGCGACCGTGGCGGTCAAAATGCCCGGCGGTCACGAGTTGGCGGACGACTGGTTTCATCGCTGGACCGTTCGCTGCTGCGTGGACCGGATTCTGGTCGACTCCCACGCGACGCGCGCCATGTTCCTTCGGCGTCCATGGTTGCTCCCCGACGAAGTGATCGTCGCCCACAACGGTGTGGTTTTCGAAGAGATGCCACCGTGTTCCGCACGGCGCGCCGCGGTCCGTGCCGAGCTGCTGGGCGGAGCGGCATCCGCGGATCTGGCCGTGGTGGCGGTCGTTGGGCGGTTGACGGCGGACAAAGGGGTGGCCGATGCGTTGGAGGCCTTTGCGAGGGGGGCCGCCGGCAGGGAGGCGGTGCTGGCGGTGATCGGGGACGGACCCCAGCGGCCTGCGTTGGAGGCTCGGGCGGCACAGCCGGATCTCCGCGGTCGTGTCCATTGGCTGGGGTGGCGGAACGACGCGCGGCACCTGCTCGCCGGCGCGGACCTTCTGTTGCACGCCAGCCGCGTCGAGGGGCTTCCGAACGCTGTTCTCGAGGCCATGGCCGCGGGACTTCCCGTAGTGGCGACAAACGCCGGCGGCACGCCGGAGGCCGTGGTGCAGAACGTCACCGGACTGCTGGCCGCTGTGGGCGACGTGCCCGCGCTGGCGGATGCCTTACATGTGCTGTTGGCCGATCCGATGTTGCGGCGCCGGATGGGAGCGGCGGCGTTGGAGCGGGTCCGGCGCGAGTTCACCGTGGACGCCATGGTGTCCGTCATCCGCTGCGAGCTGGCCAAGGCGGCGGCGAACCGAAGAGAGGCGGCGGCGCCGGTCGTCGTGCAGGAGGGGGCATGGCGGGTTGCCGGCAGCGAAGACCTGTCCGCAGCCGCCAGGCGGTGGCTCGAGGGCGACGCGGTGGGGTGGACGACGGTCAAGTGCACCCACCGCGTGCGGGTGGCCTGCCGACAGGAGGCACCGGTCAGTCTGTACGTCAAGCACTTCATTTCCCGCACGCCACGCGACCGGCTCGGCAGCGGGCTGCGGCGCCCGCGCGCGCTGGCCAACTATCGGACCGCCCACGCCCTGGCGGCGATGGGCGTGGAGGTCGTGCCGCATCTGGCTGCCGCATGGCGCCGTCGGCGATGGACGGTGGAATCGGTCCTTTTCACACAGTCGGTGCCGGGTGCGACGACGATCGATGAGTGGACATGCACGCGGCCGCCAGGAGGGGGTGAGCGCCGGCGCGTGGCTCGCCGAGCCGGCGAATGGTTGGCGTCCCTGCACGAGGCGTGGGTGGCACCGCACGACCTGAAGGTGAGCAACATCCTCGTGACGTCCGACGGCCGTCTGGTGCTGCTGGACCTCGACAACTGCGTCGTTGGCCGGCCACCGTTGGCACGGGAGGCGGCGCGCAACCTTTTCCAGATCCTGCGTTCATTCGACAGATCGGGCACGCTGCGGGAATGGAAGGCGTTCCTCGCCGCCTATCGGCGCCGCCGACGGTGGTCGCGGCAGCGGATGGCATCGCTGCTGGAGCAGGTCGTGCGCCGGTGGAGGCGACGGCGCCCTCCGCCTCAGTAAGCCAACGCCGCATGGCGGTAGCGTAGGGCGTTCGTTACGATCGGCTCCACATGCCCATCCACGAAGGCGAAGTTCGCGGCCGCGGCCCCTTTGTAACGGTGACGCCAGGCCACGGTGCCGCCGCCGCCGTCGTGACCGGGTGCTGGCAGCGGGGCGTTGCCCTGGTCGGGATTCGTCGAATCCGCCGCCGCCGTGAATGCGCTCATCAACACGGGACAGTCCGCACCGCCGGAGCCCTGCGGGCCTTCGCCCAGCAGTATGACGCCGGAGGGTCGCTGGACGTCGGACGCCCGGTACCCCTGGCTTGTCCCAAGGAGTCGGGGATGCCCGCTGTAACACAACCCCTCCCGGTTGAACTTGCGCGCGGGACAGAACAGGACCTGGCGCATGCTCGCGTCGCCGACGAAATTGGTCGCTGCGCGAACCCAGTCGGCGTCGGTGGCCAGGGTGGGGTAGGGGGGGAAATAGTTGCGCGGATTGCGCGGGTTGTGGTCCATGTACATGGTGATGGCACCGGCCAGCTGCCCGAGGTTAGACGCACAGCGAGTCCGGTGCGCGTTCTGAAGCCCGCGACCGATCATCGGTACTGTCAGGGAGACCAGCACCACGATGATGCCGATCACGACGAGCAGCTCGACCAAGGTGAATCCTTCGGCGCGTTGCGCATTCATGGTCTGCTCCTGGATGGCCATCTCCGATTATCGTACTTCATACCTCCCGGTGTCGCACGCCACTTGCCCCGTGGCCATGCAGCACGGATCGGTCCGTTTCAAGGCGGTTGTTCAGGAGTTGGTGGGCCTGTCGAAGTAGCGATCGAAACCGCAACTGGGCGGCAAAAAACTGGCCGGAAACTGGCGAAGGTCAGACGGGCGCGGGGTGGCAACGACGCGGTTCATTCATGGACCGTCGCAACTCCTCCGGTGTCGGCTGCGGGGGCGGACGCCCCAGCGGCTACGGAGATGCCGCGAGGGAGCCGTATCGGCACCGGATGGTCGTTGCGGCCACCGTGAAAATGGCCTCGTGATCGACCCGGATCGTTTGTGTCGGGGAAGGGCGGGGCCATCGCTCGGAACGTGCGCTCCGGCGGGGGCCGACGCATATCGGCCTCGGGGCGCAAGCGCCTGAGACCACGTTTCCCGTGCGGCGCCACCGGCGCCCGTGGGGGCAGGCAATTGAACTCTATGATGCCATGAGCGTCCGATCGGCCGCGGATGAATCCGGCCTCTGGCGTGCCAACCGGACGCCCGGATCGCGTCTCGGACGCCCAAGTTCGGGCCGTAGGTTGACGCGGCGGTGCGGCACCGGTAGAATGAGACATTTCGAGGTACAATGGGAGAGGTGTGCCCCAAGCAACGAGGAGCCATGGCCAAGGACAAACGTCGGACGAAGAACCGGACAACCCGCCAGATGAAACCGACGCCGAAGAACCGGACGGCTCCACCGCCGGCTCACGCCGCCGGCGCACCGTCCGCGCAGTCCCGGACCGAGGCCGTCGAGCGCCGGCGGCCGGCACCCGTGATGGCCGAGCAGATCCGCGCGGCGGCGGAGGGCGAAGCTTCGGCGACCGCGCCGAACGTGCAAATGGACCGCGAGACGCGAAACCAGAAGCTCAAAGAACTGATTGCGCTGGCCAGCGAGCAGGGATACCTGACCTACGACGATATCAACGACGCCCTTCCCCAGAACAGCATCAGCGCCGCCGAGCTGGACAACATCCTGATGATGCTCCGCGGGATGGAGATCGACGTGATCGATTCCGGGGACGTCGAGAAGTACAAGAGCCAAATGGAGGAGGAGGAGAACCGCGCGCGGAGCGCCCAGCGCGTTGACGTCCTGGACGACCCCGTCCGGATGTACCTCAAGCAGATGGGGCAGGTGCCCTTGTTGACGCGCGAGCAGGAGGTGGAGATTTCCAAGCGCATCGAGGAGGCGGAGCTGACCACCCGCCGTTTGTTCGCCTCCTTCGGGTTTGCTGCGCGCGCCTACCTTGACATCGTGGACCGGCTGCAGGCTGGCCGGGAGCGGTTTGACCGCGTCGTGAACGACAAGGTCGCCCCCAGCCGCGAAAAGTACTTTCATCATTTGCCTCGTCTGCGGGGCGACGTTGAACGCGCCCACCGACGGGCGCTGGAGCTCTACGACCGGTACATGGCCCGCCGTGCCGACGGACCGTCCGCGGCACGGCTGAAGACGGCGTTCGAGCAGGCGCGTGAGGCGCTGGCCGCCTCGTTGGAGAAGCTCGGCTTCAAGCAGAAGGCCGTCGAGGACAGCATGGCGGTTGCCGACGAGGCCTATCAGCAGTTTCGCACCGTACGCCGCACCCTTGAGAGGGTTCGGGAACAGCGGCCCGGCCGCGCGCGCTCGCTGGCGCTGGCCGATGCCGATCGCCGGCTGCACGAAATCGGCCGGGATGCGCTGACGCCGCCCGACGAATTCGAGGCCCGATATCAGGAGTTGAAGACGTGGGCCCGCAAGGCGCTGCGCGCCAAGTCGGACATGGTCGAAGCCAACCTTCGCCTCGTGATCAGCATCGCGAAGAAATACACCAACCGTGGCCTGTCTTTCCTCGACCTCATCCAAGAGGGCAACATGGGGTTGATGAAGGCGGTCGAGAAGTTCGAGTACCGCCGCGGCTACAAGTTCAGCACCTACGCCACGTGGTGGATCCGCCAGGCGATAACCCGCTCGATCGCCGACCAGGCCCGCACAATCCGCATCCCGGTCCACATGATCGAAACCATCAACAAGCTGATGCGGGTCCAGAAGCAGCTGTTGCAGGAGTTCGGCCGCGAGCCCACACCCGAGGAGTTGGCCGAGGAAACCCACATGCCCGTCGAACGCGTCCGGGGCATCCTCAAGATCGCCCAGCAGCCGATCTCCCTGCACTGCCCCGTCGGGGACAGCGACGACACCAGCTTCGGCGACTTCCTCGCCGACACCTCGGCCGAGGACCCGTCGGATGTCACCTCTCACGCCATGCTCAAGGAGCGGCTACGGGAGGTCCTGCAGACGCTGACCGAGCGAGAGCAGGAGGTCCTTAAGCTGCGGTTCGGGCTCCTCGATGGTTACTCGCGCACGCTGGAGGAGGTCGGACGGCGGTTTCGCGTCACCCGGGAACGCATCCGTCAGATCGAGGCCAAGGCGCTGCGCAAGTTGCGGCATCCCACCCGCATCCGAAAGCTCGAGGGTTTCCTCGAAAGCAGTGCGTGAACGGTGACTCCAGCGGTGCGGTCGGCCGCCTCCGGCGCGTCATCAAACGGGACGGGAACGTCGTCCCCTACGATCGCGAGCGCATTGCGACGGCGGTGCTGAAGGCGCTGGTCTCCGTCGGCCGTGGGGATCGGGGACTGGCCGACGCGATCGCAGGCCGGGTGGAGGACCTCCTGATCGCCGGCTACGGGCCGGACGGCGTGCCGACGGTGGAGGACATTCAGGACGTGGTCGAGCGCGTGCTGATGCAGGACGGCCACGTGGACGTTGCGCGGGCCTACATCATCTACCGCCACGAACGCGCGCGGCTGCGCGACGCGCGGGCCCGCCGCATCGAGGCCACGGACAACATCCCGTACCGGATCATTTATGAGGTCCTTCGGTGGAACCTCGACCACGAGTGCGCCAGCGTCGACCAGTTGAACCGCCGGCTGGCCGAGGGCCGATGGGCGGACCTGGTGCGCGACGCCGAGGCCCGCTACGAGGCCGAAGTCCGCACCGCCGCGGAGCGCGTCCAGGAACGGTCCGGGGTCCGCCTCGTCATCGTGGCCGGCCCCTCCTCCTCCGGCAAGACCACAACCACCATTAAGCTCTCCCACCACCTGCGGGCGGCCGGCTTGCGGCTGGTGGCGCTGAACCTCGACAACTATTTCTTCGACCTCGAACAGCATCCACGGGACGAGTACGGCGACTACGACTACGAGACCCCCACTGCCCTCGACGTGGAGCTGATCAACCGGCACGTGGGCGAGCTGCTGGACGGACGCGAAGTGCGAACGCCCCGCTATGACTTCAAGACGGGGCGACGGACGCCCGAGGCAGACTCCCTGCGCCTCGGCCCTGACGAACTGCTGCTGCTCGACAGCCTCCACGGGCTGTACGGCCCGATGACGGCCTCGGTCTCCGCGGACCGGAAGTTCCGGGTGTACATCGAGACGTTGGAGCAGGTCCGTGGGATGGACGGCGAGTTTTTGAGGTGGGCCGACCTCCGGATGATGCGGCGCATGGTGCGCGACGCGAGGCATCGCAATCACCCGCCGCTGCACACGATCACGCACTGGCACTACGTGCGGTCCAGCGAGCTGAAACACATCATTCCGTTCATCGGCACGGCCGACTACATCATCAACAGCGCTATGCCCTACGAGCTGCCGCTGCTGAAGCCGCGCGTCGAGCGGTTTCTGCCCGAGGCGATGAACCTGTGCCGGGACGACCCCCGGCGGCAGGACGCCTACATGCGGGCCCGCCGGCTCCACGAATGGCTGAAACCGCTGATGGCGCTCGACGACGACTCCGAGGTGCCGCGCACGTCGGTGGTGCGCGAGTTCATCGGCGGAAGCCAGTACGACTACTGACCAACGCCGAGCAACGCGCGGGCGTCGTTGCGGCGGTCTTCCGAGGCGCTGGACTCCACGATCCTGCGCAGCGCCGCCCGTGTGGTTTCGTCCACCGACGGCAGGGCCCCGGCGATGCGAAGCACCGCCTGTTCGGCCTCGGCGCGGACGTCCTCGCGGGCGACGAGACCGTCGGCGACCGCGACGGCGACCGGGTGAGGGATCTCGCCGAGCGTTGCCAGCAGAAGGCGGGCGTCGTCCGGATGCTCGATCAGCGGCGCGACCTCGGCGCATCGGCGGGCGCGCTCCTCCGCCGGCATCGCCGCGCGGGCCTGCCGCAGGACTTGGGCGAGGCCGCGCTGGGCCAGCCGGCGCGACGTGGGGTCTGCGTGATGCGCGGCGGCGGCCAGCGGCGTCATCGCGGCGGGGTCGGACCACTGGCCCAGCGCCCGCAGCGCCGCGTTGCACAGCGTGGGGTCATCGTCCGCCGCCGCGTCTCGCAGCAGCGGAACCAGCTCCGGCTGTTTCAGCCGTCCGCAGAGCGCCAACACCCCCACGCGGGCGGCGGGCGTTGCGGCGGCGCTCCAGCGGGTGCCCAGCCGGCCGGCCAGCGGCGGCAGACGGGGCATCGCCGCCTCGATCGCGGTCATCTACGCCTGCCTCTCCTCGTCCGTGTTGGAGGACATCAAGCCGTCGAGCAACGCGTCCGCGTCGCTCTGCCCCGCCAGGGCCCCGAGCTGCCGGATCGCCTCCATGCGGACCGTCGCGTTCGTCGAGCCGGCGAGGCGCAGCACGGTGGGAAACGCCGCCGTCATCGCACGATCGCCGACCGCCCGGAGCAGCTCGACCTGCGATGGCCCCGAGGTCTGCTGCAGCACCATCCGCAGGGCCTCGTCCACACCGGGGCCGGGCAACGAGCGCAGCGCGCGTCGGGCCGCGGCCCGCGTTTCATCCGGTCCCTCCGACGAGGCCGCGACGAGGACGTTCACGCTATCCGCGGTGCCCGCCGATCCGAGGGTGTGGAGGGCGGCCGCTCGAACC
>CAKZPT010000056.1 GCA_937139365.1 uncultured bacterium
ATCGAGTTCGCGATGCTCGCCATCGAAGGCAAGATGGATCAGATCCCCAAGCGCTGGCCGACGGGCTACACTGTGATCACACGCGAGAACGTCGACACGCCGGAAGCGCAGCAGGCGATCTACAAGAGCCAGTAACTTCTGATCGGGGATGAGGCGTGTGCCATCGTGTCGGTGGTGCGGCGCTTCGTCCTTACTTCCTCGTCGTTCCGTTCGTTATGCGCCGCCCGTCGGGCGGCGCATAACATGCCCCGTGATCGTACAGCGATCCTCGGGGCGCCTTAAGCGCTCATAACGGATGGAGCGTTTCACGCTATGGAAGATCAAGCCAGCGAACGGATCCACTCACGCCATCCGGCGGTTGGCGTAGAGGAAGCGGCGCACGCCATGGGAGATCTTGCCAGTCCACTTCGCTCCTCGCGCGCCTGGTTGGACATCCTCAGCCGCATGTGGGCCTGGTTGTTCTTGCTGGGCATGTTCCTCTTCTTCTCGATCGCCGGCAAAGGGTTCGAACGGAATGCCCAAACGCCGGAACTCCGCCGCCGTCAGCCCGCGGGGGTCGTGGAGGCGGACCGGCCGTGCGGGCGTAGCCGGGGAGGCGGGCGGGCCGACAACGTGGAGGACGAATTCATCGGACTGGACGACGTGGTCGGCGAATTGAACGGAGGCGAGCAAAACAAGTTGCTCGCCGTGCATGGCATCCCCGGGGAGGCAGACCTCAATGGGGATCCTGGCCTGTCCAGCGGCGGCCACGGTGGCGCGACCGCGGTCTCCGGCGGCATCGCGTTCGCCCCGGCGCAGCAGCCAGGCCCACTCCACGGTTTGCGCGCGGCGGCGGTCGTTGAGCACGACGAGGCTCTTGCGCACGGCCTGGCCCGGCGCGAAAAGGTGGTCTTTCGACGTCGGATCGTCGATGGGGCCGGCGACCCATGCGCAGTCTGGCTGGTTCCAGCGGAGGAAAGCGCGGCCGATCGCCGTTGGCTCGAACGCGGCAGGGTCGCCGGTGTCGTGGATGTACTGGCGGCCTTCGCCAAGGCGGTCAGGGACGATGCCGGGTTGCTTCAAGCCGCCGAAGGGGGCGGGGTGGGGGCGCAGCGGGGTCGGCGCGACGCGCCGCCAGAAATGGCCTTGGTCCCAAGGCAACATTGCGGAGACCCCGCGGAGGCGGTGCGAACGCCAGTTGTCCTCCGCGTGGAGGGCCTGCACGGCCTGATACTGAGACTCGAGGTTGCACAGCGGCGGATAGAGTTCGGACCAGCGGAAGGGTTGTCCGCGGGCCCAGAGCCGTTCCTCGTGATCCAGCGCCCCGATGGCGGGCGGGTCATCCCGATACGCGGCGTCGCCCCAAAACTGCGCGGCAAACTCCGCGGCCCAGAGCGACTGGAACGCCTCGCAACGCCAGATGAAATGAGGGCCACGGTAGCTGGACCAGCTCGAGATGTGCGGCAAACCCCATTCGACGAAGAACAGCGGCTTGACGCCGTGGGTGGCCCAGTGCTCCAGCCAGTCGCTCCGCTCCTGAATCGGGGCCCAGTTGAGGTAACAGTTCACGGTGTGCATCGCGCCGAAATGGCCGGACTGGTGGTGGTAGATCGGCCGCGTCGGATCGAGTTCGCGGGCGATTCTCTCCGCGATCCTCGCCTGCTGGCGGTTTCGGACGGACCATACGCCGCGGAGGGCATCGCCCTCCTCCGGCAGCTCGTACCGTCCGTTGATTTTGAGGGGATTTTGGTCGCCGTAGTAGCCGGTGGCGTTGTGGTTCATCGCGTAGAAGAGGACGCTCGGGTGTTGGCGTACACGGCGGATCAGCCAGGCGGTCTGGGCGCGGTAGCGGGCGGCGACGACAGGGTCGTCGAGGCGGCTGCCGAAATCCTTGATGTGGGGCAGCGAAAAACACACGATAATACCCGTCCGGTCGCAGGCCTCGAGGAGGGCGTCGAGATAACCTGTCGAGCCGGGAGAAAAGTCGTAATGGCCGGTGATCAGGGCGTTGAAGCCGAAGAGGGCCATGCGGCGGCAGGTGGTCAGGGCGGAGGTCAGGCAGGCCGTGTCGGCGGGGGCGTTGGCGGTGGTGTTGTGCAGGGCGCGCAGCCGGATCGGCACGCCGTTTAAGACGAAGTCGCGCCCCGAGATCCAGAGTTCACGGAATCCAAAGACGACCGGCAGGGCGGCATCGATCAGCCGGCCGCGTTCGTCGGACAGGGTTACGCGCGCGACGCACCTGTTCGTGGGCCGGTCGGTATCCCACAAGTCCGGGTCGCTCCAGCGCGCCGTCCAGCGGAGGACGCCGTCCGGGCCGGCGGTCAGCGGGTCGGACCGGAAGGTCATCGTCCGCCCGTTCGGGCGCGTCACGTCGGCCGTCAGGCGGACGGGGCGGCCGTCGAGGCCAGAAACGGCAACGACGAAAGCCAACGTG
>CAKZPT010000057.1 GCA_937139365.1 uncultured bacterium
TCCGCCAGCCCCTCCGCCAGCCGTGCCGCCCCCATCGGTCCGTCGCTGAGGGCCAGCAACCGGAGCAACGCCCGCTCGACTCGCCCCCTTCGAGCCACTTCCGCATCCGATCCGAATTTCCCCACCCTTTCCGTTTTCATTGCCGCCCACGATCTTCGGTTCTATCGGACGATCCTCTTAACTTAGTCCAGCTCCATATACGGCAATTTTGCCGTTATAAAAGTGCCATACACTTTTCTTTTATTCAATATGTCGGGTTGACTATGGACTATATACACGTCATGATACGGAACAAATATGCCGCTGATTGCGCTACCTTGTGTTGGGCTGCGGAGTAGCGGAGAGAATGAGGAGAAAGGACGATGGGCCTGATTCAGGATGTGTTCGCAAAGGTCGAGAGGCGGAATCCGGGCGAGATGGAATTCCTGCAAGCCGTCAGGGAGGTGTTGGAGTCGCTGGAGCCGGTCATTGCCCGGCATCGGAAGTACGCCGACGGGGCCATTCTCGAACGCATCGTCGAGCCGGAGCGGCAGATCATTTTCCGGGTGCCCTGGCAGGACGACCGCGGTCGAGTTCACGTCAACCGCGGGTTCCGCATTCAGTTCAACAGCGCCCTCGGCCCCTACAAGGGGGGGCTGCGGTTCCATCCGAGCGTCAACATCAGCATCCTCAAATTCCTCGCGTTCGAGCAGATCTTCAAGAACTCGCTCACGACGCTGCCGATGGGCGGCGGCAAGGGTGGTTCCGACTTCGACCCGAAGGGCAAGTCGGACACGGAGGTGATGCGGTTCTGCCAGTCGTTCATGACCGAGCTGTTCCGCCATGTCGGCCCCGACACCGACGTGCCGGCCGGCGACATCGGGGTCGGCGCTCGGGAGATCGGTTACATGTTCGGCCAGTACAAGCGGCTGCGAAACGAGTTCACCGGCGTCCTGACGGGCAAGGGGTTGAACTGGGGAGGTTCGCTGATCCGACCCGAGGCGACCGGCTACGGCGTCGTCTACTTCGCCGAGGAAATGCTGAAGAACCGAGGCGACTCGCTGAAGGGCAAGGTCTGCACCGTCTCGGGCTCCGGCAATGTCGCCCAGTTCACCGTCGAGAAGCTTCTTCAATTCGGCGCCAAGCCGGTCACGCTCTCCGACTCGAACGGGACGATTCATGATCCCGCGGGGATCGACGCGGAAAAGCTGGCCTGGGTCATGGAGCTGAAGAACGTCCGCCGCGGCCGAATCGCGGAGTACGCGCAGAAGTTCAAGGCGGAGTACCACGAGGGGCGCACCCCCTGGCACATCCCCTGCCAGTGTGCCTTTCCCAGTGCGACCCAGAACGAGATCGCCGGCGAGGACGCCCGCACGCTCCTGAAAAACGGCTGCTTCCTCGTCTGCGAGGGGGCGAACATGCCCAGCACGCCGGAGGCCGTCGAGCTGTTCGTCTCGCACAGGATCCTCTACGCCCCTGGGAAGGCGGCCAACGCCGGCGGCGTGGCCACCTCGGGCCTGGAGATGAGCCAGAACTCGATGCGGATGTCGTGGAGCCGCGAAGAGGTTGACGGGCGCCTCCGCGAAATCATGGTCCGCATCCACACCGCCTGCGTCACCGCGGCCGAGGAATACGGCCAGCCGGGCAACTACGTTATGGGCGCCAACATCGCCGGCTTCACGAAGGTGGCCGACGCGATGCTGGATCAGGGCCTGGTTTGAACCCCGGCTCCGGCGGCGGGCGGGCGACGGTGGTCCGCCCGCCGCTTCCGTTTCAGGTTGACCCCGCCGCGGCGCCCGCGTAGCACTGGGGCTTGGAGAACCCGCCATGCAGGAAACGCCGGATGCCCGACTGTCCACTGGCCTGCCCTCCCTGGACGAGGTGCTCAAGGGCATCAACGCCGGCGACAACATCGTCTGGGAGGTGGAGTCCATTGCCGACTACGCCGACCTGGTCCGCCCCTTCGCCGCCGCCGCGCGGTCGCACGGGCACCACCTCGTTTACGTCCGCTTCGCGGACCACTCGCCGCTGCTGCCCTCCGGCGAGGCCCACGAAACCATCGAGCTGCGACCGGAAGACGGCTTCGAGCCATTTCTCGACCGCATCCACGACACGATCCGCCGTAGCGGCCGCGGCGCCCACTATGTGTTCGACCTCCTCTCCGACCTCGCCGCCGACTGGTACTCCGACCAGATGCTGGCCAACTTCTTTCTGCTGACCTGCCCCTACCTCTACGACGTCGAGGCTGTCGCCTATTTCGCCCTGGCCCGCGGGCACCACTCCACCCATGCCCTGAGGCCGATCCTGGAAACCACCCAGCTGTTCCTCGAGGTCCTGCGGCACGGCGAGCGTCGGTTCATCCGGCCCATCAAGGTGCAGCACCGCTACTCGTCCACCATGTTCTTGCTTCACGTATGGGACGGTGACGAGGTCCTGCTGGTGCGGTCGAGCGCCCAGATCGCCGAGGTGCTGGCCACGGGCCGGTCCTGCGGGCTGCACGCCGACCGGGAACCCGGCCCATGGCACCGCACCTTCCTCGACGCGCGACGCGACCTCGAGGAACAGCGTGCCGGCCGGTCCCCCTCCGCGAGCGAGGCCGAGTGGCGCCGCCGTCTGATCCGCATGGCCGTCTCCCGGGAACCGCGGCTGCAGGAGCTGGCCGCCCGCTATCTGACCACCACCGAGCTGATCGAGATCCGCGACCGCATGGTCGGCACCGGCCTCATCGGCGGCAAGACGGTGGGGATGCTGCTGGCGAGGGCCATCCTCCGAAACCGCCACCCCCGGTTTGCCGAACTCCTCGAGGCCCACGATTCGTTCTACGTCGGTTCGGACGTCTACTGCACCTACCTTGTGCGCAACGGCGTCTGGTGGCTGCGGGGGCGGCAGCGCGACCCCGAGACCTTCCTCGACGGCGCCGAACAGGCCCGCCGCCGCATCCTCACCGGCACCTTCCCCGACCACATCCTGCGACAACTGGAATACGTCCTCGAGTACTTCGGTCAGTCGCCGTTCATCGTGCGGTCCAGCTCGCTGCTGGAGGACAGCTTCGGCCACGCCTTCGCCGGCAAGTACGAAAGCGTCTTCTGCGCGAACCAGGGGCCGCGCGAACGCCGGCTCGAGGATTTTCTGGCCGCCATCCGGACCGTTTACGCCAGCGCGATGAGCGAACGGGCCCTCCGCTACCGCGCCGAACGCGGGCTTCTCAGCCTCGACGAGCAGATGGGCCTGCTGATCATGCGCGTCTCGGGGACGCTGTTCGGCCGCCGCTTTTTCCCGCCGGTCGCTGGCGTCGCCTTCTCCTACAACCCCTACGTCTGGAATTCCGAGATCGACCCGCGCGCCGGCGTCGCCCGGCTCGTCTTCGGGCTGGGCACCCGCGCGGTCAACCGGTCGGACGACGACTACACCCGTCTCGTCGCGCTGAACGCCCCCCTCCGCCGCCCCGAGTCGAACTTCGACGAGATCGCCCAGACCGCTCAACGAAAGGTGGACTACATCGACTTGGACGCCAACCGGCTTCTGTCCGGCCACCACCTCGACCTCATCCCCGGACCGTCGGGCCTGCGAATGGATCTCTTCCTCTCCAGCCCCGACTGCGGTGACGCGCCGGCCCTGACGTTCGACGGCCTCCTCACCCGAACCCCGTTCGTGGACGACCTGCGCACGATGCTCGGCACCCTCGAGGAAATCTACGGACAGCCGGTGGACACCGAATTCACCGCGAATTTTCTCGACGACGGCAGCTACCGCATTAACCTGCTCCAGTGCCGCCCCCTCCAGGTGCGGGGCCACGACGATCTCGGACCGGTGACGGTCGACGCCCCACCCGATCACCGGCTGATCGAGGCCCGTGGCGCCGTCGTGGGCCACAGCCGAATCGTCCGAGTGGATCGCCTCGTCTACGTGGTCCCCGCCCGCTACGGCCGCCTCCCCATTCGCGACCGGTACGAGGTCGTCCGCGTCCTGGGCCGTCTCAACCGCGTCGCCTCCCGGCAGCCCCCCACCACGATCATGCTGCTCGGCCCCGGCCGCTGGGGCACGTCCAGCCCCGAACTGGGCATTCCCGTGGCCTTTTCCGACATCAACCGCGCCTCGATCATCTGCGAGATCGTGGCGATGCGCGACGACCTCATCCCGGATGTCTCGCTCGGCACCCATTTTTTGAACGAACTGGTGGAAATGGACGTGCTCTATCTGGCCATCTTTCCCGCACCGCAGCGCGATCGCATTGACGAGGCCGCCCTGTTGTCCGCTCCCAATCGGTTGCTCGACCTTGTTCCTGACGCCGCGGGGTGGGAGGATACGATCCGCGTAGTGGATGCGGTGGACGCCGTCCCGCCGGACGAGCAGCTCATGCTGTACGCCAATGCGGTGGAGCAGCGGGTGGTCTGTTTCCGCGAGCCGATCCGCACCGACGCATGTGCCGCGCGCGACGTATGAGCTAGACCGCACGTTGCGCGTCGGCTCCTGCCGCGTAGGGTAGCCAACGATGCTTGCCACCCTTCTAGCCGCCGCGGCGGCCGCGATTCCGGTCGACGGACGCTCCCCTGCATCGGCGAACATTCAGGTCCAGACGTCCGTCGGCGCAACGCTGGTTGCGCCAGCGGATTCCGAGGCCGGCGGACAGGCCGGCTGGGTCGGCGGCGAGGCGGCGGTGTCGCTCCGCCGCCGGCTCGAGGGCAATGCGTGGATCGGGATTGGCCTGCGGCTCGCTCGCCTTGAATTCGACATGACGCCATCCGTCGAGATGCCGCGCACGTGGTCGGGCGCAAGCGTGGCCGTACTTTCCCTTCCCGTTTCCGCCCCCGTGGCCGATGGAAGCCTGTGGGTGTCCCCCTGGGCGGGCATGTCCGCGGCCGACGGCGCCGATCTGGCGGATTCGGTCATCGGGGGCGGTATCGCCACATGGACGACCCGGTTTGGCACCGGGCTCGAACTTGGCGCCGGCGGCATCGTCTGGCAGCGGTTCGGGGAAACGTTCGCGGTGCCGATCCTGGCGATACGCTGGGAGATCTCGCCCAACTGGCGGCTGGCCAATCCCCCGCCGTTGGGTCCTTCATCGCCGGCCGGGCTCGAAGTGAGCTGGACCAGCCCGTCCCGAGCCTGGGAGGTGGGCCTCGGGGCCGCGTATCGCACGGAACGGTTCCGGCTTGCCGACGGGGCCGACGGAGGAAGCGGCGGCGTCGGCCGCTGGCGTTCGGTGCCGGTGTGGGTAAAGACGACCCGCCGCTGGGGGCCGCTTACGCTCACGGCATGGGGCGGGGCGGCCGTCGCGGGCCGAATCGGCGAGGAAGAGGCGGATGGCCGCGAACACGAGGCCCGCCTCGATGCGGCCCCCCTTGCCGCGTTCGCCGTTTCGATGCGGTGGTGACCCTGCCCGGGCGCCCGGCTAAACGCGTTCCGGTATGACAAACGGCGGGCGGTCCCTGCGATGCAACAGCGGGTTGGCACGGCGGCCGGCCCACGCCCCGCGAAACCATTCCACCGCCCCATCGAACTCCAGCATCGGCCCCAGGACCACGCCGGACTTCTCCAGATCCACACCGTTGGCCCGTAGATGCTCTTCGAAACGCCGGAACACGTCCTCCCCGCCCGGCAGCGCGGCGATCTCCTCCCTCGCCCGCTCAAAGTGCTCCATTCGCCCGAGACGATACGAGATGTTCGCCAGGTGCGGCAGCGCGCTGGAGAGATGGCCGCATTCGAATGGGCGCCGTCACCTTTCGGGGATCGCGATCCCGCACCGCCTCGACAAAGTGCCGCGGATGCGTCTCCGTACCGGACGCCGAAAACTGCGTCAGCCGCCGCCCCTGGCGGTCATAGGTCCATCCCCCGCCCATCCCGCCGGCGTACCAGCCGCCCTCGCACTCGACGACCAGCCCGATCCGAACCCCGCGATAGTGGTCCATGGCCTCGATGTCCGCCCGCGCCGGCAGGCCACGGACCTCAAACCACACTGGCGGCAGGCCCGGATGCTCAAAGTAAGCCACTTGGGTATTGGGCGTCGTCGCGTCATCCTCGTACACGTACCGGCCCCCGGCGGATAAGACGCGCGCCGGATGGCCGGGATCGCCGAGCGCCCAGCGGCACATGTCCAGCTCGTGAATGCCCTGGTTGCCGATGTCGGCGTTGCCGGTCTCCCACACCCAGTGCCAGTCGTAGTGCAAGCGCTCGCGCAGAAGCGGCCCCTTCGGCGCCGGGCCGCACCAGAGGTCGTAATCCACCTCCGGCGGAATCGGCCGGGACCCGCGAACCATCCCGATGGACGGGCGCCGCTTGTAACAGAACCCTCGAACCAGACGGATTGGGCCCAGCGCGCCCGATCGCAGGTGCGCGATCGCCGCCGCCAGCCCCGTGTTCGACCGGTTCTGCGTGCCGGCCATCACGATGCGCTTATATCTGGCCGCGGCCTCCACGAGTTTTCGCCCCTCCCAGACGGTGTGCGAAACGGGTTTTTCAACGTAGACGTCCTTGCCCGCCTGACAGGCCCAGATCGCCGCAAGGGCGTGCCAGTGGTTCGGCGTGGCAATCACCACCGCGTCCACCTCCGGGCAGTCGTACAGTTCCCGCAAGTCCGTGAACGTCAGCAGAGGCTCTCCGCGGCGGGCGGCATCCTCCCGCTCGCGCGCCTGAAGGCTCCGGTCCGGATCGCATACCGCAACCACGCGCGCTCCGGGCACATTCCGGAAATCGGCAACGTGAGCGTGACCCTTCCCGTGAACGCCAAGCACCGCAACGCGCACGTCCGCGTTCGCCCCCGCCGCCCTCGCCCGCACCCCGGCGGTCAGCGACGCGCCCAGAGCGAGAGCGCCGGCCCCGAGAAAACTTCGCCGCCCACGACGGTCCGGCTCCCTGGACTTCCCCCGTGATTCATGGCCGGAGTCTAGCGGCCCCTGCCCGGGCCCGCAGCGTACAATCGGCCGAGATGCCAGGGCCCCGGGCCCGGTGACGGGTCCCGCAGAGTACCCCTCCGCAAGACCGCAGACGACCGGATCACGAAAAAGACCGCAGGGCGGGCGCCTCATCCGTCCGCCGTCCCCTCGCCTCACGCGGACGGGCTTCCGCCAGCGAACGGCGGATGGGCGGACCGGGCTGAACCGATTTCCAAAACCGCCCGGATCCCGGAACGACGGCGCTGCCGTTCAGGGAGCGGAGAGCGATTCAATCGCGCGGGCGATCTCGTCGCGCCGGCGTTCGATTGGCGCCGGATCGCGCGTGAATTCCGTCAGGCTGGATGTGATCTCCGCGGGCACTTCAAGCAGGGCCTCCAATTCGGCGAGCCGGGCGGCGGGCAACGAGGCTCGGACCGCCTCGATCCGGCGTCGGAGCTCGGCGAGGTATTCGTAGTCCTCGACGCCGTCGCGGAGCATCTCCCATCGGATCGAGTCGACCGGCCCTTCCAGCACCGGCACCGTCGGGTGGCCGTCGGCGCAGGACTCCGGCGGGTAGAGAAGGCGGCCGTCGCCATTGCCCCAAGGCTGGCGGGTGCCCGGTTTTCCACCGTGGGAGACCCAACTCATTGGATCTTCGTAGGGGTTCTGCGGCCGGTCGCGGTCGGGATAGGCCATCTCGCTGGTCCAATAGACGGTTTCCCAAATCAGGATGCCCTCGATGCCGCGCTGCCAGGTCTGCCACAGCCAGACGCGCATTTCCGTGCCCGGATGGTCGATGAAGAGCGTCGCATACGGGGCCTTGGGACCGCAGCAGACGTACCACCAGAATTGCTCCCCGTGGCGGCGTCGTTCGGCGGCGACGACCGGGTCAAACTGCGGCGTGAGCGGACACCAGATGTGCGGCCCCCCGACGAGGGCAGGCTCGACCTGCTCGGTCAGCATCCCGCGCAGCCCCGGCGCCCAGCGTCGGATCTTCTCGAACCCACGGCGGACGTACTCGTACTGGTGCGGAGCCGGTTCGTCGAACCAGTAAACGTAGGCGCGGTCGAGCCAGCCACGGCGGCGCAGGTGATCGCTCAACGCCCGCCCATACGAGGCCATCAACGGCTCGTACTCCGCATCGATCTCGCGAAAGCCGAGGATCTGCGGCTCGGCGGCGCCCTCGTAGGTGCCGCCGCCGAGACCGGGAAAAGGCACCTTGAAGGACGTGAAGTGGTGGACGTCCATCGCCCGTTCCATTGCGCGGTCCCACGCGGTAAAATCGAATTCGACCCGTAGGCGCTCGGACGGAGCGACGGCCGGGCGGGGCCCCGGCGGTTCGAAGTCGCCGCCGGTGACCAGGTTGGAGAAGGTGGCGCAGTCGAGCAGTTCGACGTCATCGATCCAGACCGCGCCGGTGGGGGCGCCGTCGTCCCGCCACACGGTCGCATAGAGGTGGGGGCGGACGAAGGCGGCGCGGGCGGGAAAGTTCGTGACCGTCGCCTCGAACGTCTGCCATAGCCCGTTGCCGCGCAGCGGGAGGTCGAGGTTGCCCCCGCTCATCCAGCGGTTTGAGACGTCGTAATGGTTCAGCGAGACGATGAACTCGTGATCGGGCACGGCCGTGCGGTAACGCAGGCGCAGCCGCAGGCCGGCCGCGGGAATCGGGATCGGCGTCCGCCACGATGCAGCAACCGCCGAGTCGGGCCGGTCGTCAAAGAGGAACAGCGCACCGCGACCGCGGCCGGCCTCGTTCGTCACCACCCGGCCGCCCGACCATCCGCTCCACGGCGTGGGCGGCGGGCGGACGTCGGGCCAACGTGGGCGGATCGGGTCGTACGGCGCCGGATCGTACGGCGAGATCCGGTGGGCGGCGAAGTTCGCGAGGTATTTCTCGAACACCGCCCGCCGGTGGACTTCCTCCTTCAGCCCGTGGTAGCGTTCGATCCTCTGCGGGTTCAGGCCGAAAGCGGAAACGCACGTCGGGCGGTCGGGCAAAGCAAACCCGTAGACGCGCACGCGCAACGGGACGGCGGCGGTCCAACCCGAGGCCGCCAAAGCGACCGTGCCGGAATACACGCCTGCGGCGGCATCGCGAGGCGGCCGGACCCGGATCCACAGAGGGTGGTTGACGCCCGGCTCCAGGGTCAGCGGCCCCTGAATCGGGGGCAGCGGATCGGGCCAGGGGCCGGCGGCCGATTGGGGGTCCGTCGGCTGTCGCACCTCGACGTACCGCACGCGGAGGAGGTCCACCGCGCTGACGGGCAGCACCGCCCCCTTCGGACCGCGCAGTTGGCTCACTTCGGGACGAACCTCCCGCAGTTCGACGTTCGGAGTGAGGATCAGCTGGACGGCCTCCGCCTCGTTTGCGGCCGCCGACACGCTGACTACGTCGGTGGTCCGGGTGGGCGGCGGACGGGTGCGACCGATTTTCCAGCCGGACGAGGCCGTCCAGAGCGCGGCCGCCCCGCCGCCGGCCGGCAGCAACTCCCCGTAGGCGGCTTCCCGGATGTCGAGCGGGGCGGCCCGAGCGGCGCACGCGACCGCGAACAGGACCCACAAGCAGGGATCTATGGTACGAGGTCCGTTTCGATTCATGGGGCAGTGGCCGTCAGCAGGCCGGGTTTGGCGCTGAGACGCTCGCGGATGGCCCGGGCCAAGATGTCCGCCCCTTCCACGTTGAGGTGGATGCCGTCGTTTGCTCGTGTCTGAACCACCTTCCCCCCTCGGACCACGTAGGCGCTGTAGGTGCCCGGCTGGGGGCTGAACAGGGGGGCGACATCGAAGTACTCGGCCTCGGGGACCCGGTCACACTCGGCCCGCAGGATCGCATTGATGCGGCGGGTGTCGTCGTGAAGCTTCTTCTCGCGCATGTCGGGCAGGCCGAGCCACAGGATGTGGCGGACGCCGGCCTCTCGAAGCTCTCGAAGTACCGCGGCGACGCGGGAGGCGTATTCACGATCCCACTCGGGCGTGGCGAACACCGCTACCTGACCGCCGGCGGCTTGAAGGTTCTGGTTGTCGTTGGCCCCGAGAAAGATCACGGCCACCGCAGGTTTGGAAGTGGCCGCCTCGCGGATCTTGGCCGGCCAGTTGTGGACGTCCGGCCGGGCGAGTCCCGTGCCGATGGAAATCTGCTGGTCGCACGTCATCGACGGCGTATCGGAGAACTCCCGGACGATCGAGCGCGCGACGGCCTTCAGCATCGAGTCGCCACACAGCAGAATGCGGCTGGCGCCCGACTGGGCGAACGCGGCCGTTGCGCCCGTCAGCACCACGGCGGCCAGATGGCTGGGCCCTCGAATCTTCATAGGCATGGTGTTTCCTGCAACGTCAATTGTCGCGGTTGGCGACCTGTTCGGCAAGCTCGCGTGTCGATTCGGCGGGGCCGGCCGCGGGCGGAGGCGGCCCCGAAGCAAACGGTTGCGGCGCCGCAGCGGTTCGTGGTATGGTATCGCGCTTTCTGCGGGAAAGCCGGGGGCGTGTTTCCCGTCTGCAAGGGCAGGAGTTTGGCGCCCAAAGCGAGCACGGAATCAACATGGCAAAGAAAACGGCAAGCAAAGGTCCGGCGGCGGAGACGTCCGCCGGAGCGGATCGCGGAGCGATGGCCCGGATGTACGAGGAGACCCTGCAGGACTTTTCCGTGGGCTCGATCGTGCCCGGCCGCGTCGTGGAGATCCGTCCGACCGAGGCGCTGGTCGATATCGGCTACAAGTCCGAGGGCGTTCTGCCGGCCTCCGAGTTTCGCGGGGACCTGTCGCAGATTCAGCTTGGCGACCAGTTCGAAGTCCTGATCGAAAACCTCGAAAACGACGAAGGGCTCGTCGAGGTTAGCAAGATCCGCGCGGAGCAGCAGCGGAAGTGGGAAAACATCGTCCTCAATTGCAGCGAGGGCAGCGTCGTCACGGGCAAAGTCAAGGGCCCGGTCAAGGGCGGCCTGATCATCGACATCGGCGTGGACGCCTTTCTTCCGGCATCGCAGCTCGACCTCACACCGGTGCGCAACCCCGCCGACTTCATCGGCCAGACCCTCGAGTTCAAGATCGTCAAAATCAACAAAGAGCGGCGCAACGTCGTGCTGTCGCGACGGGAGCTTCTGGAGGATCGGCGGCGCGAGGCGAAGCGCGAGCTTCTGCGCGATATCCGCCCCGGCCAGATCCGCCGCGGGGTGGTAAAGAACATCACCGAGTTCGGCGCCTTCGTGGACCTCCAGGGCATGGACGGGCTGCTGCACATCACGGACATGTCGTGGGGCCGTCTGGGGCATCCCTCCGAGCTCGTGTCCGTCGGGCAGGAGCTGGAGGTCGTGGTGCTCGAGGTGGACCACGAGAAGGAGCGCATTTCCCTCGGTCTCAAGCAGCGCCAAGGCAACCCGTGGGAGGGCATCGAGGACCGTTATCCCGTGGGCACCCGCGTTCGTGGCAAGGTGGTCAGTCTGGTTCCGTACGGCGCGTTCGTCGAAATCGAGCCGGGCGTCGAGGGGCTGGTCCACGTCTCGGAGATGTCTTGGACCAAGCGCATTGCCAAGGCATCGGACGTGGTCAAGGTCGGCGACGAGGTCGAGGCGGTCGTGTTGGCGGTGAACGCCGCGGACCAGAAGATCTCCCTCGGCATCCGCCAAACCGCCGAGAACCCGTGGGACACGGTGCAGGAGCGCTACCCGATCGGATCACGCGTGCGAGGCCGCGTGCGCAACTTCACCACCTACGGGGCGTTCGTCGAGCTGGAGGAGGGGATCGACGGCATGATCCACGTCTCCGACCTCTCCTGGACCCGCAAGGTCAACCACCCCTCCGAGGTGCTCAAGAAGGACGAGGTGGTCGAGTGCGTCGTCCAGGAGGTGGATCCGGCGCAGCAGCGGATCAGCTTGAGCCTGAAGGACACCCAGCCCGACCCGTGGTCGAGCATCCAGCAGCAGTTCCGCGTGGGCCAGCTGGTGAAGGGGAAGGTGTCCAAGGTCGCCTCGTTCGGCGCATTCGTGGAGCTGGCCGACGGCATCGACGGCCTCGTTCACATCAGCCAGATCAGCGAGGAACGCGTGACCAAGGTCAGGGACGTCCTCCAACCCGGCCAGGAGGTCGAGGCGCGGGTGATCAAGATCGACCCCGTCGAGCGCAAGATCGGCTTGAGCATCAAGGCGGCGAAGCTGTCGGACGAGGAGTTCGTCGTCAGCGACGACATGCTGCAGGGCCTGCGCCCCGGTGAAAACTTGGTGGACATCGCCGGCGCGTTCGAGGAGGCCTTCGGGGCGCTGGGTGGTCAGCAGGAGTGGCGCCCGGGCCAGTCGTCCGGCGAGGGAGCTGACCGGGGGAAGGCAGGGAGCTGATCCGGCGGCCGCGCGCTGCCGGACAGACCGCCGGGGGTGTTCATGAGCGCGGACCTCGCCCGCGAGATGGAGGTCCTCTCGAGCCGGCTGGTGGACTTCGTCGCGCCGGCCGAGCTCGAGGAGCGGCTCCTCCGTGCACGCCGGGAGAGCCGGCCTCTGCGGGTGAAGTACGGGGCCGATCCCTCGGCGCCGGACCTCCATCTGGGTCATGTCGTCGGCCTGAACAAGCTGCGAGAGTTTCAGGACCTCGGCCACACCGTCGTCTTCATCATCGGCGACTTCACCGCCCGCATCGGCGATCCGTCGGGCCGATCGCAGACCCGACGGCCAATGGAACCGGACGAAATCGTCGCCAACGCCAAAACGTATCAGGAACAGGTGTTTCGTGTGCTGCAGCGGGACCGGACCGAGATCCGCTTCAACTCCGAATGGCTGGCCCCCCTGAGCTTCGCCGACGTGATCCGGCTGGCGGCGCGAGTGACAGTGGCGCAGATGCTGGCGCGGGACGATTTCTCGGCGCGCCACGCGGCCGGCCGGGCCATCTCCCTGGTCGAGTTTCTCTACCCCCTCGTGCAGGCCTACGATTCGGTGATGGTGCGGGCCGACGTGGAGATCGGGGGGACGGACCAGTTGTTCAACCTTCTGTTGGGGCGCGAACTGCAAAAATCGTTCGGCCAGCCGCCGCAGGTCGTGATGACGCTGCCCCTGCTGGAGGGGCTTGACGGCGTGCAGAAGATGAGCAAGAGCCTCGGCAACTACGTCGCCCTGACCGAGCCGCCGGTGGAGATGTTCGGCAAGATCATGTCGATCCGCGACGAGCAGATGTGGCGCTATTTCTCGTTGGTGCAGGGCCGCCCGGACGACGAACTCCAGGCCCTCATGGCCGAGGTCGCCGCGGGCCGCCGGTCGCCGCGCGACGTCAAGGACGACCTGGCCCGGGCGATCGTGGCGCGATTTCACGGGGCGGAGGCGGCGGAGGCCGCGTCGGCCGAGTTCGCCAGGGTCTTCTCCCGCCGGGAGCTGCCCTCGGAAATGCCTGAGGTGCGGCTCGACGCCAACGAGCTGCGTGACGGACTTACGCTACACGCCCTGCTGGTCCGCGCGGGCCTGGCGCCGACCCACAGCGAGGCTCGCCGCCTGATCGCGCAGGGCGCCGTCGAACTGGACGGTCGACGGGTGAGCGACCCGAAAGCCGTGGTCCGGCCGGCCCCAGGCTGCGTGATTCGCGCCGGACGGCGCGGGTTCGCGAGGGTGGCGTGACGGGTCGGCGAACGGAGAAACTGGCGATGGCAAACGTGACAGTGCTGGTCGGTGCGCAATGGGGTGACGAAGGCAAGGGAAAGGTGATCGACGTCCTGACCGAGCGCGCCGAGTGGGTCGTGCGGTACCAAGGTGGGAACAACGCGGGGCACACCGTCGAAATCGCGGGGGCGCGACACGTCCTGCACCTCATCCCATCGGGAATCTTCCGTCCGCCAACGCGCTGCGTGATCGGCAACGGCGTGGTGGTGGACCCCCTGGCCCTGCGCGACGAAATCGCCGAAGTGAGACAGGCGGGCATTCCCGTGGACGGCCGGCTCTTCCTGAGCGACCGGGCCCATCTGGTCCTGCCGTACCACCGCGCGTTCGACGCCGGCCGCGAGCGCGCGCTGGGACAGGGCGAACGGATCGGCACCACGCAGCGCGGCATCGGCCCGGCCTACGTGGACAAGGCCATGCGCGTCGGCCTCCGCGCAGCGGCCCTCGCCGACCCCGACTTTCCGATGGAGATCCGCCGGCGCCTCGAGGCGGCCAACGTTCAGTTGCGTCAGCAGGGCCATGCGCCGTTCGAGGTCGAACCCCTCGCCGAGAAATTGTCGGCCGCGGCGGCCGAACTGGCGCCGAGCGTGGCCGACACCGCCTGGATGCTGGACGAGGCGTGCCGCCGCGGCGAGCGTATCCTGTTCGAGGGGGCGCAGGGGACGATGCTCGATGTGGATTTCGGCACGTATCCCTTCGTCACCTCCTCCAACGCCACCGCCGGGGGAGCCTGCACCGGCTCGGGGCTGCCGCCCAACCGCATCGGGCGGGTGATCGGCGTGCTCAAGGCCTACACCACCCGCGTTGGCGAGGGACCGTTCCCCACTGAGCTGAACGACGCCGTGGGCGAAGAGCTTCGCCGCGTCGGCGGCGAGTACGGCGCTACCACGGGCCGACCCCGCCGGTGCGGATGGTTCGACGCCGTCGTCGCCCGTTATTCCGCTCGGATCAACGGCGTGGACGAATGGGCCCTCACGAAGCTCGACGTCCTCGACGGCTTCGAAACGGTCCGCATCTGCGTCGCCTACGAGCACGGCGGCCGCCGTCTGGAGACCGTGCCCGCTGACCTGCGTGTGCTTGCGGCCTGCCGCCCCGTATACGAGGACCATCCCGGCTGGCGTCAGCCGCTGCGGCACATCCGATCGCCCGCGGACCTGCCGCCGCTGGCCCGGTCCTACCTGGTCCGGATCGAGGAGCTGACCGGCGTCCCCATTGGCATCCTGTCGGTGGGGCCCGGCCGGGAAAACACGATCGTCCTGCCGCGCCCCGGCATCCCCGCGTGACACCCGCCGCGCCAGGCGTCACGCCGCTGCACGTCGCCATCATCATGGATGGCAACGGCCGTTGGGCCCGCCGGCGCGGGCTGCCGCGCACCCGCGGCCACGAGGAGGGGGCCGAATCCATCGCCGCCGCGTTGCGCGTGTGCCGCGAAGCCGGCATCCGCTACTTGACCCTCTACGCCTTCAGCGTCGAGAACTGGTCGCGCCCGTCGTCCGAGGTCCGGACCTTGATGAGCCTCTTGGCCCGTTTTCTGCGCGCGAAAAAACAGGTACTGCACCGGCACCGCACGCGGCTGCGCGCGATCGGGCGACTTGACGACCTGCCCGCCCGCGTGCGGCGGGAACTGGACCGGGCGATCGCGGAGACGGCGCACTACGCCGACCGCCAACTGATTCTCGCCCTCAGCTATGGCGGCCGGGCCGAACTGGCCGACGCCGCCCGGCGCATCGCGCGCCGTGTCGCCGCGGGCGAACTGCAGCCCGACGACGTGACCGAGGCCGTGGTGGCGGCGCATCTCTATGCGCCCGACGTGCCCGACCCCGACCTGATGATCCGCACCAGCGGCGAGCTGCGGTTGAGCAACTTCCTCCTCTGGCAGCTCTCCTACGCCGAACTCTATTTCGCCCCCGTGCTCTGGCCGGACTTTCGCGAGGCGGAATTTCGCGCCGCGCTCGCCGACTACGCATGTCGCCGGCGCCGCTTTGGGGGGATCGGATGATGCTCGCGCAGAGGGTGCGCAACGGGGCGCTGCTGGTCGCGGCCCTCGCCGCCGCGGTGGCTTGGGCCCGCGGGCCGGCCGCGCTGGCCGTGATCCTCTTGGTCACCGTGCTCGCCCAGCGCGAGTTCTACGCGATGCTCGATGCCGCCCGCTTGCCCAACTTCAAGGTCTTCGGTTGCGCCGCAGGTACCGCCCTCGTCGCCGCCACCTGGCTGGGATTCCGTTCCCCCGGTCCCGACGGGCCGGAAGCGCTGTTCACCCACACGCTGTTCGTCGCCTTCCTCGTGATTTTCGCGCGGCAGTTTCACCAGCGCCACAACGCCCGCCCCCTGGAGACCATGGCGGGAACGCTGATGGGCATGCTCTACATCGCGATGCCGATGTCCTTCCTCGCACGGCTGCTGCTGGGATGGGGCGACGCGCCCGACGGCCGGGCGCTGATCGTCTATCTAGTCGCGGTGGTCAAGGCCGGCGACATCGGGGCGTTTTTTGTCGGCACCGCCATCGGCCGCCACAAGCTGATTCCCCGCATCTCGCCCGCCAAGAGCTGGGAGGGATGCGTGGGCGGCGTGGCGGCTGCGACCGCGGCGAGCCTGACGGCGGCCGCGCTGCTCCAGCGGTTCGACCTCGGCCCCGTTCGTGTTCCACCGGGGCACGCGGCGGTCATCGGCATGGGATTGGGCATCGTCGGCATCCTCGGCGACCTGGCCGAATCGTTGCTCAAGCGCGCGGCAGGGCTGAAGGACTCCGGCGACCTGCTGCCGGGCCTCGGCGGGGTGCTGGATGTAGTGGATAGCCTATTGCCGGCCGCCCCCCTGATGTATCTTTACCTGCGCCACGTCGTCGAACCGGCCGTGGCGATCGGACTCGCGAGGTAACGGCATGCCGCTGGTCTGGACGCTCGTGACGGTTCTTGTACTGTTCGGCCTCACGATCTTCGTCCACGAATTCGGTCATTTTCTGGCCGCCCGCCGCTGCGGCATGCTGGTCGAAACGTTCTCGATCGGGTTCGGCCCGGCCCTGTGGCGTCGAACCATCCGCGGCGTCCAATGGAAGATCGGCCTGCTGCCGTTCGGCGGCTATGTGGCGCTTCCCCAGATGGACCCCGGCACGCCGGATTCCCCCGAAACCCCGCGTCCCCCGCCGGCGCCCCCCGGCGCACGGCTTCTCGTCGCGTTGGCCGGCGCCGCCTCCAACCTGGCGCTGGCGTACGCGCTGGCTTGGGTCATCTACGCGGCCGCGGGGCGCGGAACCGCATCGTACCGCGAGCCGATCGTCGGGCAGATCGACACCAACAGTGCGGCGTGGGCGGCCGGCCTCCGGCCGGGGGACCGTGTCCTGAGCGCCAATGGCCACCGGGTCGTCACGTGGGACGACGTCGTCGTCAACGCCACGCTCAGCGAGCAGGTGCGGCTCGAGATCCGCCGCCAGGGCGTGGATGAAACGGTCGCGATCAGCGTCCCCACGGAGAACGTCGAGCCGGGGGTGCGCCAGATCGCCGGCGTGGATAAGCAGGTGCCTTGCATTTTGATCGGGGTGCGACCGGGCAGCCCCGCCGAGGCCGCAGGGCTGCGCCGCGGCGACGTCGTGCGGGCGATCGGCGGCGAGCCGGTGCTGTTCACGCACAACGAGCGCACGACGCCGGAGTGGTGGGAATGAGCGAGATCGACACGCGCGACCGGCAGCGGCTCGTGCCGGACATCCCGTACCGCGAGATGGAGGAGTCGATCGAGGTCTCCCACATCGCGCACGCCGAGTCCGACGAGCTGATGACGATCAACT
>CAKZPT010000058.1 GCA_937139365.1 uncultured bacterium
CTGGCTTCACCATCATGAACGATTGGAGCGCGCGCGATCTCCAGCGCGAAGAGTCCAGCATCGGGCTGGGGCCATCCAAAGGCAAGGATTTTGCGACCTCGCTCGGCCCGTACCTGGTGACGCTGGATGAGCTGGAGGAGTTTGCAACCGGCGATGGACGCTGGCGACTTGAGATGACCGCGCGGGTTAACGGTCGCGAGTATAGCCGCGGCAACCTGGCCGATATGCACTACACCTGGGCCGAGATCATCGCGCACGCCAGCCGCGACGCGACGCTCTACCCCGGCGACGTGCTGGGATCGGGCACGGTCGGCGGCGGCTGCATCCTGGAACTTACGCCCGAAGCGGTCGGCGGCTGGCTCGAACCGGACGATGTCGTCGAGCTGGAAGTGACCGGCCTGGGCACGCTCAAGAACCGGATCGTGTATGGCGCCTGAGGAGTCAAGACCATTTGGCGCATACGGGTATAATGGAGACAACGACGCGCCACGAGTCGGCGCGCCGCTGCGTGTGAGTCAGGCGCAGCGCGCTGCTCATGGATGCGCTCGATGCGGTAGATGGTTGTCCGATAAGCTCGCTCGGTGATAGGCGCCGGGCGATTGGCAAACAATCGTTAGTTGAGAGGAGGTCAACGATGCCCTTCTACCACCGCCTTGGCGAGATCCCGCACAAGCGCCACACGCAGTTTCGCAAGCCCGACGGCTCGCTCTTCAGCGGGGACCAGCCGGCCACCGTCGACGATCTCAAGGCCGCGGTGCAGGACCGCCTGAAGGCCTCCCCCGGCACCAAGATCTATCTGCGCGCCGACGCCAACGCCGAGCACAAACACATCAAGAAGGTCCTCAACGCGATGGCCTCCATCGGCGTGGACGATTTCATCTTCGGCGTCTTCGCCCCCGAGCCCGGAGGAGCGCCATGAGGCCGCCGCCGTTCGAGCTCGAGGACCCGGACATCAACGTCTCGTCGTTGATCGACATGGTCTTCCTCCTGCTGTCCTACTTCCTGGTCTCGGCCAGCCTGATCCGTTCAGAGGCCGACTTGGGCATCCGGCTGCCCGGCATGGTCGCCCAGGCCCAGACCGTCGACATGGCCGATGAACAGATCATCGAGGTCCGCGAGACCGGCCGCGTGGTGCTCAACGGTCTCGAATACGACACGCCCGAGTCCACCGAGCTTCCGCAGCTGGTGCAGGTCCTCATCCGCTACCGGATGGCCTCGGCAGCCGCCAAATCCGAGCCGATGGTGACGCTGCAGCCGGACGACAAGACCCGCCACCAACGCGTCGTGGACGTGATGAACGCCTGCGCCCGCGCCGGCATCCGAAACGTGACGTTCGCGGCGGGGGGAGACTGAGCGAGGGCGTCATGAAGCCGCGCATCGACCTGAGCGTGATCCTCTCCGGCCTCGGCTACGCGCGCCTGTCGGAACAGCGCCGCCGGACGCTGCTGCTGGTCGGCGGCATCAGCTTGGCCGTCCACGTCGCGGCGCTGATCGTCTTCGGCTCCTGGGTCGTGATCCGCTCGTTCCTGGACGAGCGCACCGTCTTCACCGCGCCGCCTCCGTTGAAGACCTACGAGCCGCGCAAGCTCGAGCACCAGATCAAGGTCTCCAAACGGCAGCGCAGCTCCAGCCGCCCGGCGGTGATGCCGCGGATGGTGGCGACCAAGCCTTCGTCGCTGGCGATGCCCGAAATTAAGGTGGATCCGAAGGTCGTCCGCACCAGCTTCCAGCCGAAGTTCAAGGCGATCACCGGCCTCGGACTCGGCGCCGGCCTCGGGCATGGGTATGGCCTCGGCGGCTTCGGGGAGGGCGTGTCCGCCTTCGATTTCTTCGGCATCCGGGGACGCGGCGAAAAAATCATGATCTGCGTGGACTGCTCAATCAGCATGGTCGACGATCAGCGCGGCGGGTTCGAGGGGTACGCCAGGGTCAAGGCGAGGCTGGGGCAGGTGATCGATGCGCTGTCCGAAAGGACGCTGTTCAACGTCGTTGCCTTCGGCGAGGCGGGGCAGACGTTCCGCGACGAGATGGTGCCGGCCACCGAGGCGAACAAACGCGACGCGAAAAAGTTTATGATGCCATTCAATAGCAGCCTTTCCAACCTGGGGCTGACCTCCGGCAACGTGCGGCCGGTCGACTTTGGCCGAAAGGCCTCCGGCGGGACCACCCGGCTCGACCTGGCCTTGACCGCCGCCTTTATGCAGGGTGCCGACACCATCCTCATCATCTCGGACGGTATCCCCCGCACGAGGAAGGAGTTGACCGCCGATCAACAGGCCGCGTGGAACGCGCGGCTCGAGGAATGGCAGAAGGCCAACGCGGAGGCCCTTCGCGCTTATGAGGCCGCCGTCGCGAACATCCAGTACCGCACCGAACGGGTCTGGGTGCCGCCACAGCCCGCGCGCCTGACCGAGGACGGCTACCGTCCCGCGACCGAGGGCCACTGGGAAACCCGGCGGGTCGGCGACCGCCCCCACCCGCCGCGTCCCGAGCCTCCCCAGATGCCCGACCACATGCGGTGGTGGACCCTGGAGGACTTCGTGGAGCACTTCACCCTGCTCCACGAACAGTGCTACGTGAAGAAGGGAAAGAAACCGCCAACCGTCCATGCGATCGGGTACGGGATCGACAAGGAAGGGGCCGATTTTCTCCAGGCGTTCACCAAGAAGTACAACGGATCCTTCCGGCGCATCAGCCGCATCAACTGATCGGGCGTTGCGCTTCCCGGCGGGCACCGGCGTCCCGAACATCCGACGCCGGCCGGCCCTTTGGGGTGCCCGCATGGATCGGAGATTCTTTCGGCTACGGGAGATGCCAATGAAGAAGGAATCGCGACGGTTTCTCGAGGCCCTGATCCGCGCGATCAGCCCCTCGGGCTACGAGGAGGAAGCCGCCCGCGTCTGGCAGGCCGAGGCCCGGACCTTTGCCGCCCGGGTGCGCCACGACGTGCACGGCAACAGCCACGCCGTGATCAACCCCGGCGGATCGCCCAGGATCATGTTCGCCGGCCACTACGACGAAATCGGCTTCGTCGTTTCGCACATCGACGACAACGGATTCCTGTGGATCCAGCCCGTGGGCGGATGGGATCCGCAGATCCCCCAGGGCCATCGGGTCGTCATCCGCGCCCGCCGCGGGCGTGTGCCGGGCGTGATCGGCAAGGTGCCCGTTCATCTGATCAAGCCGGAGGAGCGCGACAAAGTCACCAAGCTGGATCGGCTGTGGGTGGACATCGGAGCGCGCAACCGCAAGGACGCCGAGAAGCGCGTGGCCGTCGGCGACCCGCTGGTGCTTGACCACGAGATGGCCGGGTTGTCCGGCGACCTGTTCGTGGGACGCGGCTTCGACAACCGCATCGGTGCGTTCGTCGTGCTCGAGGCCGCCCGCCGCCTCGCCGGCCGGAAGATCCGCGCCGAGGTCCACGCCGTCGCGACCGTGCAGGAGGAGATCGGCATCCGTGGCGCGCGCACTGCGGCCTTCGGCATCGACCCGCTGGTCGGCATCGCGGTGGACGTCACGTTCGCCACGGACCACCCCGGCATGGAGGACGCCATTCGCCGCTTCGGCCGGATCGAGTTGGGGAAGGGGGCGGTCATTAGCCGGGGCCCCAACGTCCACCCGAAACTCTTCGACCTTCTTCGGGACACGGCCGAGAAGCGGAGGATCCGACACCAGATCGAGGTCCACAACGGCCCCACGCCCACCGACGCGAACGTCCTTCAGATTAACCGGGCGGGCGTCGTCGCGGGTCTGGTCAGCGTGCCGAACCGTTACATGCACAGCTCCTGCGAGATGATCCACGCCGACGACGTCGAGGCCGCCATCGAACTGCTGGCGGAGACCGCCGCGCGCATCGACTCGCGGACGGGCTTCTCGATGTTGGGGTGATCGGATCGAAGGGGCGGGGGCGCCATCATCACGGCGCGTCATGCGTTGCTCATCGCCGCGGCGTTGGCGGTGGTTGCGGTCGCCGATGACCGCCCGAACCTCGTATTCATTCTGGCCGACAACCTCGGATATGGCGAGCTGGGGTGCTAGGGTTAGCGGAACCTCCGGACGCCGCACACCGATCGGCTGGCGGCCGAAGGACTCCGGTTTACCCGCCATTACAGCGGCAGCCCCGTCTGCGCCCCCTCCCGCTGCGTGCTGATGACCGGGCGGCATCCCGGCCATGCCGCGATCCGTGACAACCGCACATCCGGACAGGGGAAGGGCCAGACCGACCTGCCAGCGGACGCCGTCAGCGTCGCCTCGATTTTTCACCGCCACGGCTACGCGACCGGGCTCTTCGGCAATGGGGACTGGGCCCCCTGAACGGCCCGGGCCGCCCCGACGCCCAAGGGTTCGACCGGTGGTTCGATGATCTCTGTCAGAGCCATGCCCATTCGCTGTACCCGGCGTTTTTGCGCGGCGATGGACGTGAAATTTCCCCTCCGTAACCGTCCGCCGGTCCCCGGCCATGCGAAGTTCCCTGCGGGCGCCGATCCGTCGGACCTCGCCGCCTACGCCGCCTGGCGGGGACGGATTACGCGCCCGCGCGCGTCCGAGAGGCCGCGCTGGAGTTCCTCCGGCGCCATCGTGACCGGCCGTTTTCCCCGATTACGCCAATGTGCTTCCACATCTGGTCCTGATGGTTCCTGACGAGGACCTCGCGCCATACGTCGGCCGCTGGGACGACCCGCCCTACCTCGGCGATCGTGGGTACACGCCCCATCGCACCCCGCGGGCCGCCTACGCGGCCATGATCAGCCGTTTTGACGCCGATGTCGGCGCGGTTCTCGACGAACTGGGCCGTCTTGGATCGGAATCCAACACGCTGGTGATTGTGTCGTACGACAACGGTCCCACCCACGACGTCGGCGGGGTCGACACTGAGCTCTTCGACTCGACCGGCGGGCTGCGAGGGCGCAAAGGTTCCCTGTACGAGGGCGGTATCCGGGTGCCGTATATCGTCCGCTGGCCGGGCCGCGTGCTCGCCGGGCGTTCCACCGACGCCCTGTCCGGCTTCGAGGACTGGGTGCCCACGTTGATTGAGGCGGCGGGCATCCCGCCGCTGCCGGGACTATATGACCTCGGCCTCATCTCCCTGATCGAAGGCAAGTCGCCGGCCCCGCGCCCGTGGCGCTGCCGCGAGTTTTCCGGGTACGTCGGCTGGCAGGCGGTGTGGAAGGGCCGTTGGAAACTGGTTCGGTCTTCAGCTCCGCCCCCGAAGGCCGGAACCGCCCCTCACCGAACTGTTCGACCTAGTCGCCGATCCCCCGGAGACGAACGACCTCGTGGGCCGGCGGCCGGAGGTGGTGGGGGAACTGAGCGCGATCCTGCGGAGGGAACACCGTCCGTCGGTCGACTTTCCGCTCGGGGTGGCGGGCGAGAACGCGTCCCGGCCTTGAGCCGACCACGCGGCGGCGCTCAAGCGAGCTGGCCGCGGGCGATCTCGACGATGGAGGCGAACCCCGCCGGGTCTTGCAGCGCGATCTCGGACAGCATTTTCCGGTTCAACGCCACACCGGCCTTGGTTAGCCCCTCGATCAGCCGGTGGTAGGACATCCCGTGGGCCCGCGCCGCGGCGCCAAGGCGCACGATCCAGAGGCGGCGGTAGTCGCGCTTCTTCGCGCGGCGATGGGCGGTGGCCATCGCCATCGAGCGCTCGACGGTCTCGCGGGCCGTGCGATACAACCGCGAACGTGCGCCATAGTAGCCCTTGGCTTGCCGGAGGAACCGTTTGCGTCGCCGGCGGGACGCGGGTGCGTTGGTGGCTCTCATGGTGGACGTCTCCCGAACGGGCGCAACGCGCCCTTCAATGAACCGCCAGGGCCAGGGCGATCCGCTTGTAATCGGCCGGCGATACGAGCGCACCGCGGCGAAGCTGCCGCTTGCGCTTTCGTGACTTGCCGGACAGCAGATGCCGCCGACCGGCCATCGTCCGCTTGAATTTGCCGCCGCCTGTGCGCGTGAAGCGCTTGGCGACGGACTTGCGCGTTTTCATCTTGGGCATGTGCGATCCGCCTTTCCGCCGGGCGCCACCGGTCGCGCACATCTCGCCGCGCCCGCCCGCGCCGCAGGAACAAGGCCTGCCAGAATACCGCAGCCGCTCCCCGTTGTCCACCCGCGCCGTGGCCGCCGCCTGGTCAGAGAGGCCGGCCATGCAGCTGGCCGGTGTTCTTCATCAGCATGGCCACGATCCGCTCGACGTCCGCGTCCGACATCCGCCGCCGGTTGAGCTCGGGCACGAAATGATCGTGCATGAGTCGGACGACCTTGCGCAGGTCGGTCTGCGAGTCGTCGTGCAAATAGGGGAAGGTCAGCGCGATGTTGCGAAGGTTGGGGACCTTCATCTTGAAGCGGTCCGCCTCGTTTGTGGTGACGTTGTAGCGGCCGAAGTCGTCGTGGACGGGCGCGCGCCCGAGCGCCGCGTAGAACGCGGCGGGGTCCTTTGGCCTCTCGAACGATTTGCCTCCCATGGACTCGCCGGTGTGGCAGGTGGCGCAGCTGTGGTCGCGGAACAGGGCTAGCCCCGCCGCCTCCTCGTCGGTCAGGACGCCCTTCTCCCCCTTGAGGTGACGGTCCACCGGCGAATCGGGCGTGATCAGCGTCTTCTCGAATTCCGCGATTGCGTGCGTGACCGGCTCGGGACCCCATTCGACGTCGCCGTATGCCTCCTTCATCAGCGCTGTCAGTTCGGCGTCTTTCGACAGCTTGCCGACGATCTCCGACCAATTCGACGCCATCTCGATCGGGTTAAACGGCGGGCCGCCGGCCTGGTCGGCGAGATCGCGGGCGCGGCCGTCCCAGAACTGCGCGAGGTTGAACACCGCGTTGAACACCGTCGGGGCGTTAATCCCGCCGACTTGGTTGCGCACAACGATGGAGAATTGGCGCTGGTCGGTCCCACCTTTAGTCAACGCATGGCAGCCGGCGCAGGCGAGGGTGTCGTCGGTCGACAGCCGCTTGTCGTGGCACAGCATTTCCCCGAGGCGGAGCTTTTTCGGATCGAGCTCCTCCGGCCAACGGTCGGGAAGGGGCTGGATCGGCCAGCTGGCGAACGCGGCGGACGCGAGGCCTCTGGCGAACCGCTTTGCGCGCACCTCGCGCACCCAAGCGAGCAGGTCCTTCTTCTCGCGGGCCGACAGCGCACTGTCCCAGTGCATCAGCAAATAGGGCAGGATCGGCATCGTGTCCAGCAGGACCGATTGCTCCAGCTTGGCCAGCGACACCTCCTGCGCCCCGTGGGCAGCGATCAGTTCCCATGCATTCCAGATCGCCGTTCCGTCGGTCACGTGCCGTCGAATCAACGAGGAGGCCACGGGGAACGAGGCGTAAAACGGCAGCCCCGGGTCGTCCATGTGGCACATCACGCATTTGCCGGCGAAGATTTCCTTCGCGCGCGCCTCCAGCGGCGTTTCGGTGGCCAGCTCCATGTAGGTGGCGCGCACCGGCACACCGAGGATGAGGTTGCTAATCGGAAATGCCAGGCCGGCCGCCACGACGGCGACCGCCCACCACGCCTTCCGTTTCATGGCACCCTGCCCTCTCGAACAACCACCCCGACCTGCCCAGTCGCATTTCATACCTCGGCGACGTGCTGGCAAGCCGCCGCGGGGGGCCGTTGGGAAGCGTCAGACGGCGATCAGTCGCTCCAGGTCCTTCGGCGTCCGGGTGAGCACCTCGCAGCCGTCCGCCGTGACCACCGCGACGTCCTCGATGCGAATTCCACCGACGCCGGGCAGGTACACGCCGGGCTCGACGGTGACCACCATCCCCGCCTCCAGCACGTCCTTGCGGCGGGCCGCCAGCGCGGGTGCCTCGTGGATGTCGAGGCCGATTCCGTGGCCCAGGCCATGCCCGAAATGCACCGCCAGCGATCCGAGCCGGCGCCGCGCGGCCGCGTCCACCCGTCCCGCTGACACTCCCGCGCGCAGTGCAGCGATCCCTTCCAGTTGCGCCTCCAACACGGCCCGGTGGATTTGCGCGAACCGGCGATCTGGCCGGCGGGCGAACACCACCCGCGTCATGTCCGACCGGTACCGCCGCACGACCGCGCCCATGTCGATCAACAGCGGCTCGGTCGCACGCCACCGCCGAAGCGAGGGCGAGTGATGGCAGCGGGAGGAATTGGGTCCCGAGGCCACGATCGCAGGAAAGGCCTCGCCCTCGCCGACCTCGTCGAGGCGCATCCGCAGGCGACGCCGGATCTCCCACTCCGTCATCCCAGGGCGCACCTCGCGCAACAGGCGTGCGAACGCCTCGTCCGCCGCGGCCACCGCGTCGCGGATCGCCGCCAGCTCCGCCGGGCTCTTCACCGCGCGCTGGCGCGCGATGGCTTCGTCCAGCGGCTTGAAGCGGAGTTTCCGCCCGAATGCGCGGCGCCACGCGGCCAGACGCGCGGCGCCCACGACGCTGCCCTCGTATCCGACCGCGTGCCAGTGGCGGCGGCGCGCCGGAGGGACGAGCGCCTCCATCCGCCGCGGCAGCCGCCGGCAGCCGATGAACTCCAACGCCGCCTCGGCCGCCTCGAGGTAGCGGAAATCGGTAAAGAACGTTGGCCGCCCTTCCGCCGGCACCAGCAACAGCCCGTTGCTGGCCGGAAAGCCGGTGTAGTACAGCCGGTTGGTCTCCCCGACCACCAAGGCCGCGTCGAGCCGCGCTGCCCGCAGCCGGTCTCGCAGACCGTCGAGCCGATGGCGGTACTCGTCGGCCGGGAAAGCTTCGGGTGGCCGGCTGTGAGGGCCGGGGGGCAGCGGGACCGGCAGGGCGGTACGTCTCACCGCGATGCTTCCATCCAGCGCCGCATTGTCCGCGATGTGGACGCCCACCGCTGCGAATCGGTACGCTCGGACAGGAACAGGCCGTACAGGTGCAGCCATGTGCGGACCAGCCGTCCGACCTTGCCGACGCGGTCCACGAAGACGGCGGGCGGATCCCGGCTCTCCAGGTCTTCGGGCAACCGTACGGAGCGGAAGGCGAAACGCGGCGCGTCAAAGGCGCCGGACCAGTCGAGTCCGCCCGCGGCCAGGGTGAACCTGGCCCGTCGCAGACGTTTCCCGGCCCGTAGGGCGGCGCGAGCCTCGGGGCCCGCCAGAGGTTCCCCCTTGCGTACCACCGCCTCCAGCGCCCCCGCGCCCTCGTCGCAACCCAGCACGAGCGGTCCTTCTAGCACGAAAGCTCCCCGGCCAATGTCTGGCGCTTCAAACTCTCCCCCTCGCTCCTCGGCGACGAACCACAGCCACGTCAGAAACTCCCCGCCGGGATCAAGGGGAGCGGGGTCGCCGGCATCAGGCCAGTGCCGCGGCTCCGAAGCCCGGCGCAACCGGGCGGCCGAAGAAGGGTCGAGAACCTCGAGCTTTCGCCCGAACGTCCGATGCCAGGCGGTCGAAATCCGATCGGCGGACGCCTCGGACATGGCGCCGGTGTACACCATGCGCGCCTCCGGATCGCCGACGATCGGAATGATGCGCAGCGAAGGCGGGGTTTCACCGGCCAGGCGCGCCAGCACCTCGCGGCGCACTTCCGCGCGTGTGCGGCGATCGAGAACCGGCCGGCCTTCGGCGGCCAACCGCGCCTGCTCCTCGACCGCGATCATCGCACCAGCATAGGCGGCCGGTGGCCGCCGTTCCGCCCGGACCCGGTACACTCGCAGCAGGCCGCCAAACGACGCGTTATGTTCGCCGATCGGCACGTCCAGCCCATGCCGACCGCCGGTCCACCCCTCCACGGGGTCCGCGCCGATCGCCCGTAAGGGCGGCAAGGCCTCTTTTTGAAGGCGGGCGGCCGCGTCGTCCGGCAGACCGCCCTCGGGCAGGAACACGCGAAAACTCACGCTGCCGCGCTCGAAGCTCACGATGGAGTTCCAATCATGGCCGCGGACTATACCCGCGACGGCGCCGCCGCCGCAATGCGGGCACCGGCCGCTGGAGATCGTCCGAACCTTGGAGACCCCTCCGCCGTCGGCACCAAGGCTTGACTGGCTCCTCGTGATTCATGGGTTCTTGTCGGATGGGGGATGAGGAGAGGCCGCTGAGAACGCCGATCCGACATTGCCGTATTCGCGTCTTCCTGCGCGAACCGTGTACGATTGCGGCGGGCATCCGAGGTATGAAACGTTTGGCGATGGTCCTTGGCACGATGGCGGCGGTTTTGGTCCTGCTGTTCGTCGTGGGCGAAAAAGCCGGCTGGCTGAGCCCGGGCCAGGTCGGCGGAGTGGTGCGGCGGCTGCGTTCGTCGCCCGGTGCGCAGGCGGCCGCAGCCGTTGCGGTCGTGGGGCTGTTGGCCGCAGATCTGGTGCTGCCGGTACCCTCCAGCCATGTGATGCTGGCGGCCGGAACGGCATTGGGCGTGGGCGCCGGATGGGCGGCCTCGATGGCCGGCACGCTTGCGTCCGCCACCATCGGCTACGCGTTGTGCCGTCGGTTCGGACGCTCAGCGTTCGACCGCTTCGTCGGATCCGACACGTCCGCGCGATTGAATAGCTGGTTCGGCCGGTGGGGGGCGCTGGCCGTTGTCGCGAGCCGTTCCTTGCCCATGCTGGCCGAGATGGCGGCGTGCACGGCGGGTCTGGCCGGGATGGCGCCCGCGCCGTTTTTCATGGCGGCGGCCATCGGCTCGGCGCCCGTTTGTTGGTTGTACTCGTGGGCGGGCGCCCGTGCAGGGGAGGGTGATCCATCACAAGGAGCGGTGGCGTTCGCCATCTTCGCCCCCCTTGTCGCGTTTGGGGTTGCGGAGTATATTCGCAGGCGGGCCGGGGCGTCGTCGCCCGGCGTCCCTCCGGCCGAGCGGATGGCGCGGTAGCCAAGTGGTAAGGCGGAGGTCTGCAAAACCTCTATTCATCGGTTCGATTCCGATCCGCGCCTCCATCGTTCCCACAGCGTTGGTCTGGTGCGGTCGTTCCACCGTCGGGCGAGGAGAGGAACCTCGCCTCGCGCAGATCGGACATTCCAGCAAACGGCATTCGCCGACGGTCATGAGATGTGGCCAGGATCGCCGTGGAGGTCGTATCGCCACGGCAGCAAAGAGCTGCGTCCCGGGAAGAGGTCCGCCGGCCTCACCTCTGCCTGGCCTTGGCATGCCCGAGCGGTCCAGCGTGGAGTTTGGCTCAGTGCGTGGATGACTCACGAGGCGCTTGATCCCGCGTTCAGAACGCGCCAATGCGGTCGCCCGTTGCCCGAGGTGCGGCAATTTGGTATACGATCGCAACGAAAGGAAATCCGAAATGTCCTCCACTCGGCGAAGGTTCTTGCGGTATGGGACGCTCACGGCGGTCGCCGCAACGGCGCGGCCGTTGACGGCGGCTGAACGCACGCGTGCGTTCGGCGCGAACGACCGCATTCGCATCGGCCTCATCGGGTGCGGTTCGCGCGGCGTGACCGCGCACATGAAGGCCGCCAAGGACCACGCCGCAGAGGCCAACGTCGAGGTGGTCGCGGTGACCGATCCGTGGCGGGTCGCCGCGGAGGAGGCGGCGGCGCGCGCCAAGGAGTGGTTCGGCCGGAAGGCCGACATCTGCCGGTCGTACCGCGACCTGCTGGCGCGCTCCGACATCGACGCGGTGATGATCGCCTCCCCGGACCACGCGCACGCCACGCAACTGGAGGCCACTGCGCGCGCCGGCAAGCACGCCTACGTCGAAAAACCTCTGGCCAACCGGATGCCGGAACTGCTGCGGGCGGTGGACGCTGTAAAGGAGGCCGGGATCATCGTGCAGTGCGGCACCCAGCTTCGCAGCCAGCCGGGCGTCGTCGGGGCGCGCCGTTTGATGAAGTCGGGTCTGCTGGGCCGCGCATCGCGGGCCGAGCAGATCCGGAACGCGGACCGCCCCTACTGGCTGTCGTACCTCAAACGCGACGTGCGCGCGGAGGACGTGGACTGGGCGGAGTTCACGATGGGGTTGGTGGACCGGCCCTTCGACGAGGTGATCTATTCGGCGTGGTATGGCGTCTACGAGTTCAGCCAGGGGCCCGTCCCGCAGTGGGGCGTCCATTTTCTGGACACCATCCACTTCATCCTCGACCTCGATTGCCCCGAGAGTTGCGTGTGCATGGGGGGCACGTACACATGGAAAGATGAGCCGCGGTTTACCGCCCCCGACCAGGTCCATGCGCTGTGGCGTTACCGCGAGGGCCTGATGGTGAGCTACACGACGAATTTCGGCAACGGCTTCGGGAACACGACGAGAATCCTGACCGACAAAGGCGTCATGAAACTGGATCGCGCCGATCCGATCTACACCGCGGAGGGTGGAATTCGGCGCGACGGATCGATCCGCGGCGAAAACAAGGTCGAGCCGGTGGAGCATCCCGACCATTTTCTCGACTGGTTCCAGTCACTCCGCAGCGGGCGGGCGCCAAACGCTCCGATCGAGGCCGGCTACAAGCATGCGGTCGCGAGCATCCTCGCGACCGAGGCCATGGAACAGGGGCGGCGGATGAAGTTCGACCCCGCCGCACGCCGGATCCTGCCCGGATGATCGGGCGGCGGCGGAACTCACTCGGCCGCTGGCGGTTGTGAGAGCCGGATGCCCCGGCGGACGAAGGCCGGCACGTCGAGGTCCTCTCCATCGACGATGGTGGGGGCCACGCCGGAGAACCGGCGTTTGGATCGGTTTTCCGCGTCGAGGTTCAGTGTCCCTTGGACGGGGCGGCGGCCGGGACCGGTCGGCGCCGGTTCGGAGCGGATTGGCGCCGCCACCGATTGCGCCGGCCTCTCCGCCGTCTCGGGGGCGGGCGTGGCGGGGCCGGCCAACAGCAACGTCAGCCCTAGCCGACCCTCCGCCATGGGATCCGTGGTCACGCCGACGTGCAGCCGCGCACCGGACGGGGCCAGGTCGCGGACCGCGGCGCTGACTCGCTGGACTTCCGCCAGCGTCAGGTCCGGGCCTCCGGCGATGCCGACGAGGACCCCAGAGGCCGAGCGCAAGAGCGCGCCATGGTCGAACAGCGGCGAAGTAGCCAGCTCCGCAACCACCGCCCGGTCGCGGTCGACGCCGGAGGCCTCCGCCGACGCCATCGCCAGCGGCGCGGAGCTGCCGGCGGCCAGGTCGCGCAGGTCAGCGAAATCGAGGTGGATCAGGCTGGGCGAGGAAAAGAGTTTCCAGAGCGTTCGCAACGACGCCCCGACCATGTGATCGACCGTTAGAAAGGCACGCTCTACGGGCGTGCCGTCGGGGATCCATTCGCAGATTCGTTCGTTGGGGAAAACGACGGTTGCGTCGCAGTGGCGCAACAGATCGGCCAGCGCGGCCGCCGCAACCTGTCGCCGCCGCGCGCCTTCGAAAAAAAAGGGAAGGGTGGCGAACGCGAGGACGAAGGCGCCCTGCTCCCTCGCCAGCGCTGCAATGGCGGGCGCCGCACCGGAGGCGGTGCCGCCGCCGAGCCCCGCAAGGAGGACGGCCATGTGGCGGCCCGCCAGAGCGGCGCGGAGGTCGTCGACCGCCGCGATCGCGGCTCGACGGCCAACCTCGGGATCGCCGCCGGTGCCCACACCACCCGGCCCGCAGAAGAGCCGCAGCTCGCGCACGTTTGGCGGCGGGGGCGGCGAGGAGGGGCGGGCATGGACCGCCAGCATCGCGGGGGCGTCGGGTAGCGTCTCCGCCAGGGCGGTCAAGGTGCGGCAGCCGCCGTTGCCGACGCCGATCCACACGGTCTGGAAAGCGTCGCTCACGTCACCGGTTCCCCGTTGGCGCCGAGCAAGCGGTCGAACCAGCGCCGCCATCCGCGCCGCCTCGGCGGCCCCGGCTGCTGCATCGCCGCGTAGCGCAACATCCCGCACACGGAGGCGAACGCGGGGCCGGCTGCCTCGCCCGACAGACCTGCGATGCCGGCCGGCCGGCCCACGACGCAGGGGGCGTTGAACAGGCGGCCGGCCAGTTTGTCGGCCGAGTCCAGCCGCGCTCCGCCCCCCGTCAGCACAAGGCCGCCGCCGATGCGGTGCAACGCGCCGACCGCGTCGACCTGTGACCGAACCCACCGCAACAGTTCGTCCATCCGCGCATGAAGGATCGCGTGGGCATCCGACAACCGGACCATGCGCGCCGGGAAGGCCCCGTCGGCCTCGAGCGACACGCTGCGGTGCTCGTCGCGGGCGCGGGGCAAAGCGCTGCCGTACTCCAGCTTCAGTTGTTCCGCCTGACGGAAACTGAGCCGCAGGCCCCACGCAAGGTCATTGGTGAGGTGGTTGCCGCCGATGCCGAGGGATCCGGCGTGAACGAGCGAACGGTTCGCATAGACCACGAAGCTGGTGGAACCCGCCCCGAGGTCGATTACCACCGCGCCGGCCGCCTTCTGCGCGGGGGAGAGGGCGGCCAGGGCCGCGCACAGGCCGCCGAACGCCGAGTCGAGCACGTTTACTTGAGCCGACGCCGCGCACCGGACGCGGTTGTCAAGCGCCGTCGTGTCGCCGTGCAGAATCAGCATGCGGTGCCGTAGCACGTTGCCGGACATTCCGCGGGGGTCCAGGATCCCCTCGTGCCCGTCCACCGAAAAGTCTTGGGCGATGCTGTGGATTACGGTGCGATCCGGGGGCAGGCGGGCCTGCCGGGCGGCCTCGGCCGCCGCGTCGATGTCCGCCTCCGTCACCTCGCCCGAGGGATTCGTGATGTGAACGGTCCCGGTTTGAACGGCGGGGCGGACGTCGGGATGGGAAAGGACGAGGTACACGTCGGAGATTTTCAGCTGGGCGTCGTCCTCGGCCGCAGCAATCGCATTGCGGACGACGTCGCAGGCGACGGGGAAGTCGACGATCAGGCTTTTTTCCAGTCCGTCGGACGCGACGTCGGCGATGCCCCGGGCGATCAACGAGCCGTCGTCAAGCTGATCGGCGATGACGGCCCGCGCCCGAGCCGTGCCGATGTCGAGGGCGGCGATGTGGAAATCGGCCATCGGATCAACGCGGCGGCAGACCGGTGACGGTGTGGTTGATTTCGCCGGTCATGTCGATGCGCAGCGGCCCGGCGCCGCGGCGGTCTCGGAGGGTGCGCAGCAAATCAGGTAGTTCGTTGAGGCGCCGGTCCATGCCTTGACGGGGCAGCCAAACCTCGTCGCCGTTCTCAAAGACGAGGGAGAATGTTTCAAAGTCGCGGCGTCGCACCTCACGGATGGCAATGCCGCGCAGGGCGGTCGAGCGTGCGCACAGGTCAAGCAGGCGGAGCGCGTCACGTGCCTCGGGCGAGACGATCTGGATGCCCGGCCGCACTCCGGGCGGGGAAAAGCCTGTCAGCAACGGCTGGGCGGCCGCCGCGGCCGCGTCGGCCACGATAATCCAGCCGTCGGCATCCACCACCAAAGGCAGATCGGTGCCGGGCATCACGATCCGCGCGATCGGCAGGCGTTCCTGGATGCGGATCTCGAGCGTGTCCGGCATCCGCCGGCGAACGCGGACTTCGCGGACGGCGGGCACCGCCATGAGGTCGCTGCGAATGCGGCGCAGCTGGAGTTCGAAGAGGTTGGTTCCGATCCCGATCCCTGCGAATCGCTGCAGCAGGTCCGGCGCGAGCCGGCCATCGGATGTCAGGTCGAGCCGCCGGAGGGTGAAGGTAGGGTTGCGGGTGAAGAGGACAGCCGACAGCGACCGGAGGCTGGCGACCGCGACCCACGCAATCGACGCGATGGCCGCACCGACCAAGGCGATTCTCTTCAACAACCGGCCGCCACCTCCGCCGCCACCCGGACCTGCGCGTGCGCTCAGGCGCACCATGGGGGCCGCCTGGCGCGCCTCCTCCCGGAGTCGGGAGGCTGCAGTCCAGAGGACAGGAGGCATATCCAACCGGCATCCGTTGGCGGCGTGGCCACCGTGCCACGACCGTATCATGGCGTTCGCGCGAGGTTCAAGATTCGTTCGCAGAGGTCGGGGAACGCAATCCCCGCGGCGGCGGCGGCCTTGGGCAGGAGGCTGTGCGGCGTGAAGCCGGGGATCGAATTGAGTTCGAGCACGTAGATTTCGCCGTCGGGAGTCACCCGCATGTCCACGCGGCCGAAACCTTCCGCGCCCACCGCCCGGTACGCGCGCCGGGCCGTCGCGACAATCCGCTGAAGGAGCGCCACCTTCAGGGGCGCCGGGCAGAAGTACCTGGCCTTGCCACCGTACTTGGCATCGTAGCTGTACTCGCCGTCCGGAGCGCGGATCTCCACCGGCGGCAGCGCGACCTGGCCGACGAATCCCACGGTGATTTCAAGGCCGGCGATAAACTCCTCGACGACCACTTCGCCGTTGTAGGATAGCGCGTCGCGCACCGCCGTGTGCCATTCCTCGAACCTGGTCACACGGTGGCAGCCGATGCTCGAGCCCTGCCGCGTCGGCTTGACGATGATCGGTGGAGGCATCGGCATGTCGGACGTCGGCTCCGTCAGGGTGATGCCCGCCGGCACGGGGACCTGGGCGGCGGCGAAAGCCGCCCGCGCCAGTTTCTTGTCGAAGGCGATCCGCGACGCCTCCGGTCCCGAGCCGGTATAGGGGACGCCACGCCGCTCCAGCAGCTCCTGCACGCCCCCGTCCTCGCCAAACTCCCCGTGCAGCGCGATGAACACGACGTCCGTCGGATCCGGCAGGACGACGTCCCGCCCTTCGACATCCGCCTCGGCCACCTCGTATCCGCGCTCCCGCAGCGCGCGTGCCACCGCCGCGCCGGAGTCGAGCGAGACCGATCGCTCCGACGAGAACCCGCCCTTGAGCACCGTGACGTTCCGAAACCGTTTCACCGGTTCAAACTCCCGAAAAGGACCGTGCATAGCAGACGGCGCCGCACATGGCAACGCGCAGCGGGGCTGGTGCGTAGATGGGGTGGGGGTGGCGGTGGAGGAGCGCCGGCGCGGTTTCGGCCGCCGGGAGTTTGGGGAGGCCTTCCAAGTTTGGAAAGTCCGCCTCGTAACACGTCCAAGGGTTGGACGACGTCACCCCCCGCCACGACGCCGTCACCGCGCTTCTTGTGAGCAAGCGTCGAAAACGCGGCTTCGGCCGGGGCTGGTTGAAATCGCGGCGGAGCGACCCAAGGCCGGGATCGCAACGGGACGGCCAAGGTGGGTTTCTGCAGCGCGGCGGGCAAATTGGAAATCTGCTAAAACAGGGTTATGTTTTAACTGGAAGAAAAAACGACATGAGTGAACCCTATTGCGTTGTGTATCGCGAGTACATGGAGGCGCAGATCGCGCGATTGCGACGGGCGATCGACGAGAACAAATGGTACCTGAGCGAGCGCGCCGGCCGGGACGTCGGCCTGGCGGCCGCGAAGGCGGATTTCTGGGAGCGTCACGGCGAGCGCTGGGCGCGGGAGTTTCGTTTGGCGTACTGTGGGGGAGAGTGCCGCCGGCGGGAGGAGTGTCCCCTGGCGCCGGACCGTGGTTAGCGGCCGCGGGGA
>CAKZPT010000059.1 GCA_937139365.1 uncultured bacterium
ACAGGGCGGTCTCCGTTGTTTTCGGTCATGTCCGGCGATCGTTCGCCGGTCGGCCGCTGAAATCCGCCCTCCGTCTGCCGATGCGGGCCAGGGGTCTGGAGCATTCCGTCGGTCGATCCCCACGATGTCCATCGCGCCGACGCGGCGAGCCAGTCCGTCCATAGCGTCCCCAACCAGGCCCGGGTCCATTCGAATCGTCCGTACATCGCGGCATGTTTGCGCAGGATACGGCGGCGCAGGATGGGCAGGGCGCCCGAATGCAGAATGCCCGCCGTGACGCTGTGGGGGTGAATCCGGCGTTCGAACCAGGTATCGAAGGTCGGCATCGCGCGCCACCCTCGGCTGACCAAGCCCATGAAAAGGTCGTAGTCGCCCCAGGCGGAAGAGAACGCCGGGTCGAAGCCCACCTCGCGAGCGGCCGCGGTCCGCAACAACGAACACATCGGGATGAAGTTGCCCCGCTTCAAGCGGTCGACGTCGTAGGGTTGCGGAGGCAGATAGCCCGTGGCATCGCCGAAAAGGACCTGGCCCGTGTACACCAGCGCGCCAGCCTCGAGTCGCCCTCGCGGGCGATGACCTCCAGCGTGCGTTCGATGAAATGCGGCGGCAATCGGTCGTCCGCGTCGAGGTTAAGGAAAAATTCGAACCTCGCGAGTTCGAGGGCGATTTGGCGCGCAGGGTAGATGTCCATGAAAGAAAGCGGCACCCGGCGGACCCGACCGTCGTAGCGGTCGATCACGTTCGCGGTCGCGTCCTGCGAGCCCACGTCCATGACGAGCACTTCGTCCGCCGGTCGGGTCTGGGCCAGCACGCTGTCGATCGCCTCCGCCGGATACCGGGCGTACCTGCGGCATGGGATCGTGACGGTGGAGGGCGGCACGCTCATGGACGTCGGTCAGTGGGTTGGGCGTGAACGAAGGCGCGTGGAATGGAACCGGAGGCCTCGGCCAACAGATGAAGCCTGTAGCCAGCGGCTTCCAACACGCCGGCCGCTCGATGCCGCCAATCCGCTCCATGGAACTCGATGAGCAGGACGGGGCGATGGACCGCCAGCACGTTTCGAATGCCCGCCAGTACGCGGAGTTTTCCGCCCTCCACATCCAATTTGATCAACTCCGGCGCCGGCCACCCTTCGCGAAACACCAGCGCGTCGCCGGTACAGCAGCGCACGCGGCGGCGCGAAAAACCGAGATCGTGGGCGTCGGAGTAGAGTCGTGCGCCGCCCTCGAGCCGTCCGACGGAACTTCGTCGTCCGTCGACATCGCGGTGGAAAAGAAACGTCTCGGCCCCGTTACGATCGGCCAACGCAAATGCCCGCGGCCGGATGCGGGGCGCCAACGCGGGATTGAGGCCGAGGTGCCGACGGAGACGCCGAAGGTTGGCGGGGTTGGGCTCGAAGGCCTCGACCTGGCCGGTGCCCATGGCGGCCAGGATGGATGCATGGTAACCGACGTGTGCGCCAACATCCCAAGCGACGCGTGGCCGCAGGCTCGCTGCGATCTCCGACAACCAGGGATCGAATTGGCCCGCCGCCGTCTCCTGTGCCCACCGGCCGCCCCGTTCGGTGTCGAGGAAAAGCCGGAGTCCGGCCCCTGGACCGGCGGAGACGGTCAAAACCCGCGGCCGGTGGCGGAGCGCCACCAAGGCAATGACCATCCGGGCGCAAATGCTCGCCCACCCATTGCCCCACCTGGCGGTGGGGTCGTATCCGGCGCTTGGCATTCGGTGTCCCCATGTACCATCGGGCGTGGGCGATGACGAGGGCAGGGCGGTACGCCGAAGGGTCAAGGTCGGTCGGGATCCGGTCACCGGGGGGGCGACCGGGCTCTTGCGCGGGAGAACACTCGTCCGAAACGTTGCGCGATTCATCACCTGGCGCCTTACGGCTTGACCTTCTCCCGCGCAGACGCGGTCGCCAGCGGGCAAGCCGCGGACCATCACGGCGGTGCGCTTGCCCAGCACCGGCCGGTTGCTAGAGTGCGGCCATGAGGATCGTCGTGTTCGACGGCCCCCTGTTCACCTCGGGGGACGTCTCGTGGGCCGCCCTGGAGCGGCTGGGTGGGGTGCGGGTCGTGGGCACGGCCGGGAAGGAGGATATCCCGATTCGCGCGGCGGACGCGGAGGCGGTGTTCACGCTGTGCACGCCCCTGAACCGGGAGGCGATCCGCGCGATGCCGGCGTTGCGCTACATCGGGGTGATCGATGCGTTCGGCCTGCCGCGGGTGAACGTGGCCGCCGCTCACAAGCGCGGGATCGCCGTGTGCCGGGTGGCGGTGGACGCCGCGACGCCGCTGGCCGAACACGCGTTCGCGCTGATGATGGAACTGGCGAGGGAGGTCGGCCGGCACGCGCACGCGGTGGCGCGGGGCCGGTGGCGGAAGGAGGGCCGGGCCGGCTGGTGGCTGAGTCCGCTGCGCCGCCTGGCGGGGCGTACGGTAGGGCTGGTGGGATGGGCGCCCCTCGGGCCGGCCGTGGCGGCGCGTGCCGCGGCCTTCGGGATGCCCATGCTCGCGCATTCGCCCGATGGGGCACCCGTGTCCCATCCGGGAGTCGAAAGGGTAAGCCTCGATGTCTTGCTGGCCCGCAGCGATGTGGTGCTGGTCCATCTGGCGGACGGAGCCGGCCCCGTGTTGGATGCCGACCGGCTGACGCGGATGAAGCCGGGCTCGTGGCTGATCCAGACCGGGCCGTATGCGGCGGTGGACGAGGCGGCACTGGTGGCGGCGCTGGTTGGCGGGGCGCCAGCGGCGGCCGCGCTCGACGGTTTGGCGATCGAGCCGCCGCCGCCGGATCATCCGCTCCTCGGTCGGCCGAACTGCCTCATCACGCCGCGCCACGGATGGGCGGCGCTGGAAACGCGGCAGGAATTCATCGAGGCGGCGGCGGCGAACTTGGAGGCGTTTCTGGCCGGCCGGCCGGTCAACGTGCTGGCGCCGGCGGCAGGGGATCACGGTTGACCGTCGCGCGTCCGGCAGCGCGTCGGGCTAGCGTCGCGATGTGGGCGGCCACCGATTCGCCCAGCGCCTGTAGGTCGTATCCGCCCTCCAGCACGGACACAATCCGTCCGCCGGCATGCTCGTCGGCGATGTCCGCGATCGCGTCGGTGAGGCGTCCGTAGTCGGCGCTGCCCAGGTCGAGCCCGCCGATCGGGTCGCGTCGATGGGCGTCGAAGCCGGCCGAGATCAGGACAAACTGCGGCCGAAACGCGCGCGCGGCGGGGACAAGCTTGCGTTCGATCGCCTCCAGCATCGGCCCAACCCCGCTGCCCGGGAGAAGCGGTATGTGGATGACCCGCCCCCGGGCGGCCCCCTCGCCGGTTTCGTCCTCCCAACCCGTACCGGGGTAGATGCCGCGCTGGTGGAGATGGAACTGCAGGACCGACGGGTCCGCCCGAAAAATGTCGTACGTGCCGTTGCCGTGGTGGACGTCCCAGTCGACAATCAACACGCGTTCGATCCCGTGCTGGCGCTGCAGGTAGCGGGCGCCGATCGCCACGTTGTTGAAGACGCAAAACCCCATGCCGCGGTTCCGGGTGGCGTGGTGTCCCGGCGGCCGAATCGCACAAAAGGCGGCGGCGACCTCGCCGGCCATCACGGCGTCGCAGGCGGAGAGGATGCCGCCGGCCGCGGCGCGGGCGGCCAGAAGGCTATCGCGGCTGACCGCGGTGTCGCCTGTGGGCAGACCCGGCATGCCCGCCTCGATCGCGCGGCGGGCAAGCGCAACATAGGCGGGATCGTGGACCGCCTCGATCGCGGCATCGTCGCACAGCCGCGGCGTCAGCGGACGCCATGCGCCGGCCAGCGGGGGCGCCGCAAGGGCGCGCCGGATGACGTCCAGCCGTTCCGGGCGTTCCGGGTGACCGGGGCCGGGGTCGTGTTGCCAACAACGATCGTCGAACAGCACGCCGATCGGCGCGCGCGACGACGCGTCGCCGGCGGCGGAAAACGCAACGCACATGGCCAGCCCTCCGCCGTACATCGCGACCCGAAGGCGGGACGGTATCACGGCGCGACCATTCTCAAGCGGCGGACGGCGGGGTCAAGCAGCCGCGCGGTGGCGGTCAAACATCGGCATGTCCCGGCATGTTCCCTCCATCATCCGGGCCGGGCCGTGTTGCTATGCTGGGCTTCGATCGGGCGCGTGGCGCCCATGGAGGACCCCGACATGCGAAGGACCCACATATGGGGCGGCGCTAGCGGCTCTTGTGCTGGGCGCCGCCGCACAAACCGGCGAGTAGGCCCACGCCACCGGCCCGTTACGGCCAGACCTGGAGAGCCTTCAGCGGTACGAGTGCCCCAACTGGTTTCGCGACGCGAAATTCGGAATCTCGGCCCATTGGGGGCCGCAGGCGGTGCCCATGCGGGGCGACTGGTACGCCCGGAAGATTTACCAGGAGGGGTCGCCGATTTACAAGGACCATCTGGAAAGGTGGGGACACCCGTCGAAGCACGGCTATAAGGACCTGATTCCGCTCTGGACAACCGAGCGGTGGGATCCTGATCGACCGATGGCCCTCTACCGGAGGGCCGGGGCGCGGTACTTCATGGGCTCGCACCACGACAACTTTGGGACTCCAAGGTCCACCGCTGGAGCTCGGTGGCGATGAAGCCGCGCAGGGACGTGGTCGGCGAGTGGCGGGCGGCCGCGTTGAGGCACGGTCTGAAGTTCGGCGTCTCGGAGCACCTGGGGGCGAGCTTCACCTGGTTTTAGGTGGCGGCACGGGGCGGACGAGGAGGGCCCGCTGGCGGGGGTGCCCTACGACGGGGCGCGGGCGGAGTTCCAGGACCTCTTGGCCGGCGGAACCGGGCAACGCGAAGTGGTATCCACCGACCCCCGCTGGCACCGGCGGCGGTACGAATGCATCCGGGAGCTGGTGGACCGGTACGAGCCGGACCTTCTGCACACGGACGGCGCACTGCCGTTCGGCGAGGGCCGGAAGGAGGACGGCCTGGCCCTGGTAGCCCATTTCTACAACTCTAGCGCGGCACGCCATGGGGGGCGGCTCCAGGTGGTGCATACGTGCAAACAGAAGTCGGAGGGACGGCGGGTTGAGGACGTCGCACGTGGCGTGAGGCCGGGCATTTTTCCCACCCGTGGCAGACGGGCACCTCGATCGGCGACTGATACTACAACCGCAACTGGAAATACTGGCCGGGGTCCTGGGTGGTCCACATGCTCGTGGACATCGTGAGCAAGAACGGCAACCTGTTGCTCAACGTGGTGCAACGGCCGGATGGGTCGCTCGACCCGGAGGTTGAACAGCAGTTGGAAGACCTAGCGCGGTCGATCGAGGTTCACGGCGTGGGGATCTACGTCACGCGCCCCTGGGAGGTCCACGGCGAGGGGCGGGTATGGACGCGGGGTGGACACTGAGGGCTTCCGTTACACCGCCGCGGACGTGCGGTTCGTCACGAAGGGGACGACGCTCTACGCGATCGCGCTCGGCTGGCCTGCGGACGGCCGGTTGCGCGTCCGTTCGCTCGCCGCTGAGGCCGGCTCCGGCGCCCGTGGAACCGGTCGTGATCGAGCCGGACGACCGCGGCCGGTTCACGTTGAGCGCCAACGACGCCGAGCTGCATGGCGAGCAAATTCGCGTCCAGACTCGCGAGATGCGGCCCAACATCGGCTTTTGGGACCGCGCAGACGAATGGCCCTGGTGGAAAATCCGCGTCGTCACGGCCGGCGCCTGGCGGGTCAGCCTTGAGGTGGCGACGGCGCACGAGGGTGCCGGGCTGTCGATCGAGATCGCAGACCAAACGTTGTCCGCAGCCGTCCCCGCCACCGGCGGCTGGGACTCCTACCGGTCGGTGCCGGCGGGTGTGGCCCGGCTTTCGACGACCGGGGAGCACACGGTGGTTGTCCGGCCCGCGTCGCTGCCGCCGTGGAAGGCGGTCAGCCTGCGCGCGGTGAGGCTGACGCCTGTGGACTGACCGGCGGCCGGGGGCGGCGGCGGGGTTACGCGGGCTGCGCCCCCGATCGGGCCCGCCGTTGCGTGGCGCGGACGGCGGGCCGTCGATGGCCAACGCGGACCTCCAAGCGGATACGACCGCGCCGCGACCGCCGGGCGCGGGCTCGGCGCGACCGATCCCGGCCGTCGCCCGGAACGCCAATCGGTGCTCCGGGGGTGGGCGGGGTCCTACCAGATCCACGACACGCCCGCGCGAACAACGACGTCGGCGCCGAGGGTCGCCGCTTCGGGCAGATGGCCCTCCGTCTTGGCCAGCGCGCCGACGTCGACGGACCAGTGGGCGCCGGGCAGCGGACGCCAGCGCGCGGTCAGGTCGGCGGCGCAACCCCATGTCCCGTCGGCCTCGTCGAACGCAAGTCGGCGGGGTTGACGCCAGACGTGCAGCGCGAGGTCCCAGCCGACGCGGCGGCGGGGATCGAACGGGGCGAGGCGGATGCCCGCGGCGGGGAACCACGCGGCGCGGTTTTGATATTCCCGCAGGTAGAGGTGAAGCCCCAAGGCGCCGTCGGCGCGCCAGAAGTTCTGCTCGAACATGTCCCCGAACGGCGTCAGGCCGTAGGCCAGGGAGGCACAGATGCGGGCGCCGTCGTCGATGGCCCAGTGGGATCGGCCGAACAGCAGAGGGGAGGCGAGGTTGACCCAGGTACGGGCCCCGATGCGCCGGGCCATGCGGCGTTCGTCGGGCGTCAGATCGTCGAACTCGGTATAGCGCCGGAACGGCATTTCGGGGCGGTGCAGGTGGCGGATCATCCCGTAGACATCGTGGCCGACGACATCCCGCTCGCGTTCGTCGGATTCCTCGGGGAGGTCGGGCGACCAGCCGAAGAGCCCGCCTGCATGATACCCCACGATGGCGAGGCGCCGGACGGCGTGGTCCGACCACAGCACGTCGGGATCCTCGGCGCCCCACGCGGCTAAGGTCTCGGCGGCGTGCGCGATGCGGGCGTCGGATTCGAGACCCGCCGTATGCAGGCGTACGAAGGTCGGCAAGTTCCGGTCGCGGAGGCGCTGGAGGTCGTCGTCGCGAACGTTCGTGACGCGGGCGGTTCCGTCGCGGCCGAACCACGGCCGGCTCGATGCGGCAATCCCTTCGCGTGTGAGAACGGAGCGGTGGGCCTCTTCGTGGGTAAGCGGCAGAAACAGCAAGGCGTCCACGGCCAGGTGCAGCAGACGGCCAGGCGTTGTGGAGAGCTCCGGCTGCAGCGCCCGCACCAGCCATCGGTGAACGCTCAGAAAGTTCTCGTTCACCTGCCGCTGGGTGGGCATGTGCGGCGGATCGTCGAGAACGAGAATCGGGTACCGCCGCGGGGGCGCCTCCTCCGCGACGCCGAGCCCCGCGGTGAGCAGGAATAAAACGCCCACACGCCAGCTCCCCGCATGGCGGTTGGCGGCCCTCACGGAGGCCTCAAAAACGAGGATGGAGCGAGCGATGGGATTTGAACCCACGACATCCACCTTGGCAAGGTGGAGCTCTACCACTGAGCTACGCTCGCTCCGGTTGTGGCAAAGTATAGCTGGCGTCCCCGGGTGTGCAAGAGGATTTCCTCGACCGGCCGCGCCTCCGCGTCGGCAGAAAATCCTCCCGGCGCAGAGGTCGGTGCCGTGAGGCATGGGCGCCGGAGAGACGCCGGAGGATGCCGGTTCGGATGGCACGGTAGGGTTCGCGCGGAATTGGCGACCCCAACGGGAATCGAACCCGTGTTTCCAGGATGAAAACCTGGTGTCCTGACCGCTGGACGATGGGGTCCGCGCGAGCCGCGAAAGGATAGCACAGTCCGGCGTCAGGGCAACCGGCGCGGGCGGTTTTCGCCGAAGGAGCGCATCCGGCCGATCAGGGGTTTCGGCGCCGCCGTCCGGCCGCCACGACGCGGAGGAGGGGCGTAAGCCAACGGCGCGCCGCGGCGGCCGCCCCGGGAACCTGGCTCTCGCGCGGGCCGGCGACGTTGAGGGTCCGGATTCGTTCGCGCAGAAGCCACTGCG
>CAKZPT010000060.1 GCA_937139365.1 uncultured bacterium
CTTTCAGCCGTGGCGGCCTGCGCCGCCCACTGAACATATTATCCGGCCTACGCCGCCGAGAAAAGCCGACCGCGGTCGGTCTTCACCCACATGGAACTCCCCACGGCGAGCCTCGGCCACGCTTGCGCCGGCGACCGGCGCGTGATAGAAGGGCGGGCTTCAAATTGCGGGGACACCACGCATGCGAACACCGATCGTTGCCGGAAACTGGAAAATGAACAAGACGGCCCGGGAGGCCGCGGCGTTAGCGGCCGGGGTCCGCGGCCTTCTCGACGGTTTGGACGGGGTCGAATGCGTGCTGTGCCCGCCGTTCACGAGCCTGCGGGCCGTCCGGGAGGCGTTGTCCGGCTCGCGGATCGGCCTCGGCGCGCAGAACGTCCACTGGGAGGCGTCGGGGGCTTTCACCGGCGAGATCTCCGCACCAATGCTCGTCGAGGAGAGCTGCGCATACGTGATCGTGGGCCACAGCGAGCGCCGGCAGTACTTCGGCGAGACCGACGAGACGGTCAACCGCCGCGCGCGCGCCGCGCTGGCCGCCGGCTTGAAGCCGATCGTGTGCGTCGGCGAGACGCTGGCCGAGCGCGAGGCCGGCGCGACGTTCGTGGTGGTCGAACGGCAGGTCCGCCAAGGATTGGCGGGTCTGTCGGCGGCCGACTGGGACCGCGTCGTGATCGCCTACGAGCCGGTGTGGGCCATCGGCACCGGCCGGACCGCGACCGCCGCCCAGGCGCAGGAGGTCCACGCGCGGATCCGTGGGCTTCTGCGCGAACTGGCGGGCGCCGCGGCTGAGCGCATCCGCATCCAATACGGCGGCAGCGTTAAGGCGGACAACGCGGCGGAGTTGTTCGGGCAGCCCGACATCGACGGCGGCCTGATCGGCGGCGCCTCGCTGCAGGCGGAGACGTTCGCGGCCATCTGCCGCGCCGCCGTCTAAAGGAGAACGGGTCATGGAGATCCTTCGCGGACTGCTGGTCGTAGTGGAAGCCCTGCTCAGCCTCCTCGTCATCGGGGTCATCCTGCTTCAGAAATCCCGCGAGCAGGGGCTCGGGCTCGCTTTCGGCGCCAACATCGGCGAATCCATCTTTGGCTCCCGCGCGGGCAACGTGCTGACGCGGGCGACGATCTGGCTGGCGTCCGTCTTCATGGCCAACACGGTGCTGTTGGCCATCCTTTTCGCCGGCCGCGAACCCGGCGTCGCAGCGGACAGCCCGGTCGTCAAGGAAGCGGCCGCCACGCCGCCGGCCGCTCCGTCCCCGGCCGACACGCCCGCCGTTTCGATCCCGGTGAACCTACCGCCGGTCGAGGGCCAGTCCGCGCCATCCGCAATGCCACCCTCGCCGGTCCCGGAGGGCGCGCCGCCCTCTCCTGCACCGATTCCGGCAACCCCTGAAACGCCCGCGCCGGCCGAAGCGCCGAAGGCCGAGACGCCCTCCACGACGCCCTGATCGCTGCGCGCACCCTCTAGCGGGGGGTGCTTGACGCATTTTGTTATGGGTGATAAATATTTGCCATGACAAGGAGGTGCGCGACATGAACCGACCGAACGCATCGACGTTGGCAGGCGCGCGAACGGCTTGGCCGCCCTGACCGCGATCGTCGCCCCAGGCTAAACCCGCTGGACCGCGGACCCCGACCGGACGCTGAATCGGATCGATCCGGGCGTCTACGGCCAGTTCCTCGAACACATCTACCATTCGTGCGACGGCGGCCTCTGGGGCGAGGTCGTCTGGAATCGCAATTTCGAGGAGGTCGCCGGCAGCCTTTGGAAGCCGGACGGTAAGGAGGTCGTACAGGACAGCCTCGCCCAAGACTGCAGGTTGACGTTTGGCGACCGGACCTGGACCGACTAGGAACTCTCGTTCGAGGCGCTCAAAAAGGTGGGCGAAGAGGGTTGCCTGGCGGTGGTGCGCGTCCGGGGACCGAGGGAATTCTACTGGCTCAACCTCGGCGGATGGGATAACCGGCGACATTCGTTCGAGAAGTGCATACCGGCCGTCGGCCGCCAAGGGCCGGTCGGGCCCGGCCTCGAAGGGCGAATCGAGAAGGACCGCTGGTATTGTGTGCGCGTCCGGTGCGAAGGCGGGCGGCTGACGGCCTTCCTGGACGACCGTTTGCTTCTCGAGTACGAGGACGCCGCCCCGATCGCCTCGGGTACCGTGGGGCTGGGCACGTGGCACACTCGCGCCCGCTTTCGAAACCTCCGCGTCGCCTCGCTCGACGGGCGCGTACTGTTCGAGGGTCGGCCCCCGCTCCCGCCGCCGGCCTTCGAGGCCCCACACTGGTCGGCGGTGGGCGACGGAGCGGTCGAGGTCCGCGCGGAGGGGGCGCTAAACGCCGACCGATACGCGTTCGTACGGAACGCCTCCGAGGGCAAAACCGGCCTGCGCCAGACCAACCTGTGCGTGCGCGCGGGCGATACGCTGCGCGGTTCGTTCTGGGCGAAGGGGCGCGCCCCGGATGGCGTGACGGCGCGCATCGCCGCCGAGCGGCGCGCGTTGTGCTCCGTCACCGTGCCCCTCGCCGCGGCCGACTGGGTCGAGTGTCCCGTGGCTCTGACGCCGGCCGAGACCGCGTCCAACGCCGTGCTGGAGATCGTCGTCGGCGCCGGCGCCGAGGTGTGGCTGGACCAGGTCAGCCTGATGCCCGACTCGGCGGCGGCGCCCGGTGGCTTCCGCCCTGACCTGCTGCAGGCGATCGCCAGCTGCGCCCGCCGGTGATCCGCTGGCCGGACGGCTGCTACGCCGAGGAGAACGGCATCGGACCGCAATCGCGCCGCCGCCCGAATGCCCGTCCGATGTGGGACGACCTCGACGCGAACTCGCCGGGCACCGACGAGTTCATCGCGTTGTGCCGCCGCGTCGGGGCCGAGCCGCTGATCGTGATCAACACTGGCCGTCACGACCGTCGAACCCCCCGCGCCGCTTATCTTCAGGAGGCGCTGGATTGGATCGAATACTGCAACGGGCCCGCCACCTCGCGGTGGGGCGCCGTGCGGGCGGCCCATGGCCACCCCGAGCCGTACCGTGTCCGGCTCTGGGAGATCGACAACGAAACGTGGGAGAGCGGACTGGAAACCTACATCGACATCCTGCGCGAGTTCGCGCCCGCGATGCGGAGGGCGGACCCCTCAATCGTCCTGTTGGTCTTGCGGCGGGACGGACGCCGACCTGGGCCGGTTCCACCGGTGGGACCCGCGGCACATCGAGGCATGCGCCGACCTTTTCGACGTGCTCAGCACCCGCCACTACGAACGCCCGGACCGGTTCGCGGACGGGCCGGCGCGGGACGAGCGCTGGTACTCCGACCTGCGCGACTTGATCGCCCGGTCGCGCAACCCGGCCCTGAAGCTCTACGTCTCCGAATGGAACGCCCAAAGCACGGACTGGCGCACAGGCCTGTACGCCGGCTCCATCGCGAGGGAGCGCCGCGGCGACGTCGTGACCCTCGCCGCCCCGGCGCTGTTCCTGCGGCATGTCTCGGCGCGCGCCTGGGACAACGCGCTGATCAACTTTGACGCCGCGGGCTGGTTTCCGGCGCCGAATTACGTGGTGATGAAACTGTGGTGGGATCACTTCGCGCCCGAGCAGGTGGCGCTCGAGGACGCGGCCGAGCCGCTGAACGCAGTGGCCACCCGCGCCGGCGACAACCGGGTAATCCTCAAGGTCGTCAACCCCGTAGCCGAACCGTTCGTCGTGGAGGTGCGGCCCGCTGCCGGCCAATGGCGGGATGCGGCACTGACGCTGGTCGCCACCGGCTCCCTCCGGGCCCGCAACACCTTGTCCGAGCCTACGGCCGTCGCCCCGCGCGCCGCGGACATCCGCCTCGTCGATGGTGCCGCCCGTTTCGAGAGGCCACCCCACGCCGCGGCCGTGGCCGTGCTGCGTCGCCACTGAGCCGCCCCGCCGGGCGCCCCGACGGGCTTGACAGCCGGCCCGCGGCCCCCCAAACTGCGCTGGGGTGGTGACCATGATGCATGCAGGCTCCGGCGGCGGGTGGCGGCGGCGGGCTTTCCTCGAGGGGTGCGCTGCGTGGGCCACAGCGGCGGCAGCGGGAGACAGCGCGGCCAACCGTGAGTCGCCGCCACGCACGGGCGAGGGCCCAGCGGCGGCGTTCGAACCGCGGTACGCCCGCCTGCACCGGTCCGGCGCGCTTCGCGAGCGCGCCGATCGCCTCTGGCGCCGGATGGCCAAGTGCGACCTCTGTCCGCGCGCCTGCGGGGCCAACCGCCTGGAGGGCGAGGCCGGGCTGTGCCGCACCACCGCCGAGCTGGTCGTGAGCTCCCATCGCCCGCATTTCGGCGAGGAGCCGGAGCTGGTGGGGCGCGGCGGCTCGGGCACGATCTTCTTCAGCTACTGCAACTTCCGCTGCGTCTTCTGCTGCAATTGGGAGATCAGCCAGCGCGGTGACGGCGAGAAGGTGTCCGTCGAGCGGCTGGCCGGGATGATGCTCGACCTCCAGCGCATGGGCTGCGCCAACATCAACGTCGTCACCCCCACGCACCGCTCCGCCCACATCCTCCGCGCCCTCGACGCGGCGGCCGCGCGCGGTCTGCGCCTGCCGCTGGTGTACAACACCAACGGCTGGGAGCGCCCCGACGTGCTGGCCGAGTTGGACGGCGTGGTGGACGTCTACCTGCCCGACCACAAGTGGGGATCGGCGGAGGCCGGCCAGAAATACTCCGGCGTGCCCGATTACCCCTCCATCACCCAGGCCGCGCTGCTCGAAATGCACCGGCAGGTCGGGGTCGCTCGGCCCGATCCCGACGGCCTGATCCGCCGCGGGCTGATCGTCCGGCACCTGGTGATGCCCAACCGCGTCGCCGGCACGCGAGAGGTGCTTCGTTGGATCGCAGAGCATCTGCCCCGGGAGACCTACGTCAACGTGATGTCCCAATACACGCCGTATTACCGGGCCCGCGAACACCCCGAGATCGCCCGACGGCTCACGCGCGCCGAGTACGACGAGGCGGTCACGTGGGCTCGCGAATTCGGACTGACCAACGTCCGCACCCAGCGAATGCCGCTCCTTTGACTCCCGCCGTGGCCGGAGCGGCGGCCGGCGGGCTCAACGCCTGCGCGCAATCCGCAGCGTCACCGGACCCAGCCGGGCCGGTCGTCGCCGACCGGCGCCCCACCCTCACCCGCCGCCGGCGGACAGGTGAACGCCTTTCGGCAAGTCGCCACACCCCAAAAATGTCCGGATGCTCGGCTCGAAATGTTCATGCCGCGAGTCCAGCGCGGGAAACTCGATCTTCGACGGCGCGCCGGAGCCCGACGGAGCCCCGGCCGCCCACGGCCCCTCGACGGGGACGACCTGCCACGTCTGGCGCCGTCGCCGCAGCAGCGGCGGGCCAGCCCATCGTGTGCGCGATGGACATGCCCTCGATGCAACGGCAGGCGGTGTCAATCCGCCGCCGGTGGTCCGTCCCCGGTCGACACCGCGTGGTGGTTTGGCCATCGTGCGGCGCTGTGGTCGGTGTGGGGAGTGTCGGCCGGAGTACGTCCCAATTACGACATCGTGGTGGGGGCGGGCCGTGTTAGCGCTCGCCGTTGGTTTGGGCGTTCACGTCCTCCGCGCACCGCCGTCGCGTGCCGCGCAGGGGCCTCCGAACATGCTGCTGATCTACGCCGATGACCTCGGCTACGGCGACGTCGGTTGCTACGGCGCCGAGCGCATCGCCACGCCGCACATCGGCCGCCTCGCGCGAGAGGGGCTGCGGTTCGTCAATGCCTACACCACCAGCGCCACCTGCACGCCGTCCCGCTATGCGCTGCTCACAGGCGAATACCTCTTGCGCCGGCCGGGCACCGGCGTTTTGGCCGGCCACGCGGGCCTCATCATCGAGCCCGGCCGCGCCACGCTGGCGGAGCTGCCGCGGCGGGCCGGGTACCGGACGGGAGTCGTCGGCAAATGGCACCTCGGCCTGGGACGCCACCGGCCCGACTGGAACGGCGTGATCGCGCCAGGGCCGCTCGAGATCGGTTTTGACTATGCGTTCATCATGCCCGCCACCGGTGACCGCGTGCCCTGCGTCTACGTCGAGAACCGAAGCGTCGTGGGATTGGATCCCTCGGATCCGATCGAGGTCAGTTACGACACCCCCATTCCCGGCGTGCCCACCGCCCGCTCCCACCCCGACCAGGTTCGCATGCGGCCAACCCACGGTCACGACCAGACCATCGTGAACGGCATTCCTCGCATCGGCTACATGAACGGCGGCACGGCTGCGCTCCGGAAAGACGAGGACACGGCCGACGAGTTCGTCCGCCGCGGCGTCGGTTTTATCGAATCCGCGGGCCGGCCGTTCTTCCTTTACTGGGCCGCGCACGACCCCAATGTGCCCCGCGTTCCCCACCCGCGCTTCGCCGGCCGTACACCATTGGGGCCGCGCGGCGACGCGATCGTTCAGTTCGACGAATGCGCCGGGGCCCTTCTCTCCGCCCTCGACCGCCTTGGCCTGGCCGATCGCACGCTTGTCATCTTCAGCAGCGACAACGGGCCCGTGCTCAACGATGGCTACGAAGACGGCGCGGCCGAACGCAACGGCGACCACCGGCCGGCCGGCCCGTTGCGCGGTGGCAAGTACAGCCGGTTCGAGGCCGGCTGCCGTGTGCCGTTCGTCGTTCGGTGGCCGGGCCGCGTCCTGCCCGGCGTCAGCACGGCGCTGGTCAGCCAGGTGGATCTGCCGGCCTCCCTCGCCGCGCTAACCGGTGTCGAGCTCGCCGAAACGGACGCGCCGGACAGCCTGAACGTGCTACCCGCCCTCCTCGGCGAATCGCCGCACGGCCGCGAGTGGGTAGCGATGCAGGGCACCGGCCAACTCGCCTTTCGACGGGGCGATTGGAAGTTCCTCCCGCCGTCGCGCGGGCCGGCGCGAAACGAAAACACCAATGCCGAGTTGGGCAATGCGCCGGAGCCGCAGCTCTACCTCCTCGCCGACGACCCCGGCGAACGTCGCAATCTCGCCGGCGGGCAACTCGACCTCGTCGCAGCGATGGCAGCGGAGCTGGAGCGCATCCGCACGTCCGGCTGCACCCGCCCCGGCGCCCGGCCCGTAGCCGCGCCGCGGCCGCCGCCCTCAACCGGAACACCATGAACCGCCGCGGCCCCTTTGCCCGCCCATTGTCCGCACTGACCGCCGCCGGAATCGCCGTGGCGGCCGGCGCCGTAGACCGCCCGAACCTGATCGTCATGATCGTCGACGACCTTGGCTGGGCGGACCTCGGCTGCTACGGCAGCACATTGCACTCGACCCCCTACCTCGACCGCCTGGCCGCCGGCGGGGTCCGGTTCACCCATGCCTATGCCGCCGCCCCCGTGTGCTCTCCGACCCGCGCCGCCCTATTGACCGGCCGGCATCCGGTGCGCGTCGGCATCACCGACTGGATCCCGGGCATGCGGGCGCCCGCCAACGCCCCTCTCGGCCACGTCGAGGACCGCGACGCGCTGGCACTTGAGGAGACGACCGTGGCCGAACTGCTGCGGGAGGCCGGGTATCAGACATGGCACGTGGGCAAGTGGCATCTTGGCGAGGCTGAAACCCACAGCCCCTCCGCCCAGGGCTTCGACGTGAACGTCGGCGGCGGCCACTGGGGCCAGCCGCCGAAGGGCTATTTCGCCCCGTGGAGCCTCCCTGGCCTGGAGGAGGCGCAACAGGGCGAATACATCGGCGAGCGCCTGCCGGCGGAGGCCGTGCGGCTGATCGAACGACGCGGCTTCATCGTGGACGACCTGACCGACCGTGGCGTGGAGTTCATCCAGCGCCACGCCGGGCGCCGGCCGTTCCTCTGTTATTTGGCCTACAACACCCCGCACTCGCCCTTCATCGTGCCCCGCCCCTACTGGGACCGTTGAAAGGACCGGCCCATCGGCCAGCTCGGCGCCGACGGCCCGCGCGAGAACTTCGACATCACCCGCGCCGTGATGGCGATGTACGAGAACATCGACGACAACGTCGGCCGCCTCCTCGATGCGCTGGACCGGCTCGGGATCGCGTCGAACACGATCGTCGTCTACTTCAGCGACAACGGGTCGAACAGCCGACGCTGGAACGGTGGGATGATGGGCCAAAGGGACACACGGACGGGGGCGGCGTGCGGTCCCCCTGTTTTCTCCGTTGGCCGGGCCGTCTGCCCGCCGGCCGCGTCGTCACGAACATCTGCGGAGCAATCGACCTACTGCCGACACTGACCGCGCTGGCCGGCGTTCCCCACGTCGGCGACCTGCCGCTGGACGGATGCGACCTCAGCCCGCTGCTCGAGGGCGGCACCATCGAGTGGCCCGACCGGCCGATCTTCGCCCACTGGAACGGGCGGGTCAGCGTCCGCCCCCAGCGTTTTCGCATGGATGCCGCCGGAGCCCTGTACGACATGTGGACCGATCCCGGTCAAGGCGTCGATGTGTGCGAGCGTCATCCGGAGGCCGCCCGCCGCTTGGCCGCGCTTGCGGAGGAATGGAGGCGCCAGATGGGGCTGTCGGACATCGTACAACGGCCGGACGAGCGGCCGTTCCCGGTCGGGTACCGTGAATTCCCCCGCACCGTGCTGCCGGCCCGCGACGGCCGGCCCGTCGGGCGCGTCCGGCGCAGCGCGCAGGCTCCAAACTGCTCGTACTTCGTCGGCTGGTCGTCTCCGGAGGGCCGCATCGTCTGGGACGTCGCCGTCGCGACGGCAGGCGAATACGAGGTCGAGATCCTCTACACCTGCGCCGCCGGCGACGAGGGGTCCGAGATCGAGCTGAGCGTCCTCGGCGCCGCGCTCCGCGGCCGCGTCGAGCCGGCCTGGGATCCGCCGCTGATCGTCGACCAGGACGTGATCCCGCGGCCGAAAGCCGAGTCGATGATGAAGGATTTCCGGCCGCTGCGGCTCGGCCGGGTCCGCCTGCCGGCTGGCCGTGGGCCGCTTGAACTACGCGCCACCTCGGTCGTGGGCCGTGAGGTGATGCACCTGCGCAGCTTCGTACTGACCCTGGTCGATCCGGCTGCCCCCTAGCCCGTCCCCCCCGGCTTGCGCGGCGCGGACCGTCTCTGCTACACTTTGCCCGATACAGGGAGAGTTACGATGTGTTCCCTTCTGCGTCACGCCGCCGCGCTTGCCGTCGCCGTCGCGGCGACCGGAGCGGCGGGGCGTCCGGATATTTTGTTCATCGCGATCGACGACCTCAACGACTGGACCGGTTGCCTTGGGGGCCATCCCCAGGCGCGGACGCCCAACCTCGACCGTCTGGAGCCCGCGGCGTGCTCTTTGAAAACGCCTAATGCGCGGCCCCCGCCTGCAACCCCTCGAGGGCGGCGCTCATGAGCGGCCTGCGCCCATCGACCACAGGGATCTACGAAAACCGCCAGCCCTACGGACCGGTGTTGAAGGACGTGCTCACGCTCAACCGATATCTCAAGCAGCAGGGGTACCACGTCGCCGGCGGCGGCAAGATCTATCATGGGGTCGGAGGGCTGCGCGACGAACGCAGCGCCGACTGGCACGAGTACTTCGTCGCGAAGTCCTCTCCGGCGTCCCAGCCGCCGCGCCCGTCCATGACGGGGCTCAACCGGGCCCAGTTCGACTGGGGACCGCTGGATTGCGACGACGCGGACATGAGCGACCATCAGCTTGTGGACTGGGCCGCCGGCGTGCTACAGACCCGCCACGGCCGCCCCTTGTTCCTGGCCGTCGGGTTCGTCAAACCCCATCTGCCCTGGTACGTGCCGCGGAAATACTTCGATCTCTTTCCGATCGAATCCGTTCAACTGCCGCCCACGCAGCCCAACGACCTCGGCGACGTGCCGCCGGCGGGCGTGAAGATGGCCGATCCCACCGGCGACCATGCCGTGGTGCTCCAGGCCGGTCTTTGGAGATCCGGCGTACAGGCCTACCTGTCTACCATCGCCTTCCTCGACCACCAACTGGGCCGGCTGATCGCCGCCGCCGACGCCTTGTGGCGTTCGAACCGCCTGGTCATTGTCCTCTGGTCGGACCACGGTTGGCACCTGGGCGAAAAGGAGCACTGGCGCAAATTTACCCTCTGGGAGGAATCGGCGCGCGCGCCGCTGCTGGTGGTCGCTCCGGGTGTTGCCGCCGGCGGCGGACGCTGCGCGGCGCCGTTGGACTTCCTGTCCATCTATTCGACCGTGTGCGATCTCGCGGGGCTGCCAACCCCGCCGCACGTAGAGGGCCCCTCGCTGCTGCCGCTCCTGAAGAACCCCAAGGCCGACTGGAGCGGCGTCGGCCTGCGCACTCACCAACGCGGCAATCACGCCGTCCGCGACCGTTGGTTCCGGTACATCCGTTGCGCCGACGGCGGCGCCGAGCTTTACGACCACCGTAGCAACCCCCACGAGTGGACCAACTCGTCCACCGCGCCGAGATGGCGGAGGTCATCCGCTACGTCGCCGCCCACCTGCCGAAGAGCGACGCGCCGGACGCGCCGCGCGACGGCGGTGAAACCACAGGAGAAGACACCATGACAGCGTCGCCCAACTCTCTCCGCATCTCCCGCCGGAGCTTTCTGGGCGGATGCGCCGCTTGCGCCGGCTGCTGCGCCGCGGTTGGCGGCCTGCGGGCCGCCGCCGCGTCCGCCGCCCGCCCGAAGATCCGGGCGGTGTTCTGTGAGACCGCCAACGATCGGCCCATCTGGCCCAACATCGGCTACGACTTCGACGCGCGGCGGCAGCAGATCCTCGATCTCCTCGCCCGGAAATGCCCCGAGGTCGAATTCGTCCCCGCCCGCATGATGGATCGGCCGGAGGACGTCGAGCCGATCCTGGCGGCCGATACAGAGGTCCAGGGATACCTCATCTGCGTGCAGGGGATCGGCGGGAAAAATGACATTGTCCGGCTGTGCGGCACCGGCAAGCCCACCCTCGTCGTGGACAACGTCTACGGCGGCTCGGGCGTGTTCCTCACCCGGCTGCCGGCGATCCGTGCACTCGGCCAGCCGGTGGACTGGGTCAGCTCGCTCAACGACGACGACCTTGCCGCCTCCGCCCGCCATTTCAGAATGCTGGCGGAGGGCCGCACGGCCGCCGAGATCGCCGCCGCCTTTCGTGCAACCCGTCGTGCCCGCACGCCCGGGGACGGCGAGCCGGCCACGCCGAACGACCGCCTCGTGCCCTCGAACGTCGAGGCCGCGCTAGCCGAGCTGAAGAAGACACGGATCCTCGTCGTTGGCGGTCCCGGCTGGGGCGGCGAGGCGTTTCGGAAAGCCGCGGCCCAGGTCTTCGGCGTCGAGTTCACGTCGGTCGGCTTTCCCGAACTGCAGGCGGCGTACGAGGCCGCCGACCCGGCCGCCGCGCGCGAGTTCGCGGAAGACTGGATGCGCAGGGCCGAGCGGATCGTCGAGCCTGACGTTGCGGAGATGGAAAAGTCCGGCCGCATGTACGGCGCAATGAAGGCCCTGATGGACCGGCACTCCGCACGGGGCATCACGATCAACTGTCTCGACGGGTTTTACGGCGGCCACATGTCCGCCTACCCGTGCGTCGGGTTCTGCCAGTTCAACAACGACGGCCTCGTCGGCGGATGCGAGTCGGACCAGATGTCCGCCCTGACGATGATGGTCGTGACGGCGCTGACGGGCCGTCCCGGCTACATCTCCGATCCCGTCATCGACACCTCCCGCAACGCGGTCAGCTACGCGCACTGCGTCGCGATGACCCGCGCGCTGGGGCGGGAAGGCCCCGAGAACCCGTACCGCCTCCGCTCCCACTCGGAGGACCGCAAGGGCGCGTGCGTACAGTCGCTGCTGCCTACGGGGCGGATCACCACGACGCTCGAGATCAATCCGGTGGTGCGCCAGGTCCTGTTCCACCGCGCCGTCACGATCGCCAACGACGAACACGACATGGCCTGCCGGACCAAGCTGGTTGCGCGGATCCGCGGCGATCTCGAAAAACTGGCCGAGGGCTGGCGGATGGGCTGGCATCGCGTGACCTTCTACGGCGACCTGGAGCCGGTCGTCGACGATCTGTGCGGTCGCTTTGGCCTCTCGCGCATCGACGAGGCGTGACGGCTTCGGCCGCGGGCCATCGGGACCAGGAAACGCGAGTGAAGGAGAAGCGGGGGGAACCGCCGATCCCCCGGCGGCATCCGAGGGCGCCCGCCGACTGTCGCAACGATGGTGGCCAGCTCTGTCAGCGCCGATCGCCTGGACGAGGTCATACGGGCCCTCCGGTGGCCCCAGTTCCCAGTCCCACGCAGCTTCGGCTCCGTTCAAACGCAGCGTGGCCGCGCGACTGCCATAGCCGATGATGGACCCGGCGGCGTTTTTCGCTCTCGTACTGGTCGTCTTTAGCGTCACACTGTGGAACTGCATCGAGCTGGCGGAGTGGGTGATCACGAAATGATCGACATCGATCGTCCCATCGTCGCAATTCATCTGATCATGGCCATCCCCCCACGGCGATCGTATTGGCCAGGAACAGCCATCCGGAGCCGGTGACCTTTAAGTCTTCTTTCCATGTTGCCAATGAAGATGCTCCTGGCCATCACTGTGCCACCCGATTCGGCGACCACCAGTGGCCCACCCCGCCGAAACCAGCCAGGATGCTGTTGTAGAGTATCCCGGCGCCCATGATTTGCGCCGTTGGCCGCGGCCCCGGAAGTCTGTTCCTTTCGATGTTTGAACGGTACAGACCCGCTTTGGGCAGGGCTCTGTCGGTTGTGTTACGGGGGGATGACGGGTAGCATCGGTTTTTGGGGAAGTGTGTTCACCGTGACCGGCTTGGGAATGCCCGCCTTCGCCGCCGCCTCGCGCACAGCCCGCTGAATCGGTACATCGCTGACGCGAGGCCGGCAGACGATCCGGCCGAGCTCGCCCACCTCCATGCCGAGGGTGTCGCGGCAGAGCCTCAGGATCGCGGCATACGCCTGGTTTTGGGTGCTGGCGGAGACCTTGAGGCGCGTGGCCAGGTGCGAGATAAAGCCGCGAAACGCATCCGTCGTGACCACGGGCCGGCCTTGGACGGTGGCGCCGACCTCCCGCAAGTAGTCAAAAAACCGGCGGACCCGATCGAGATAGGTCTAGCGGTAGGAGTAGTGGCGGACGCGGATCATGTCGCGAAGCGCGGCGAGCGCGTCCTCGACGTCTTGGCAGGCCGTTCCCTGCCGGAAAAGGGAGACGTTAACCGAAAATACGTTGGCGAACAAATAAGGGAAGAAACCCAAGAATCAAGACCCACTGGCACCCTGGAACAGCCCGCTCTACAAGGACAACCCATTAGCCCCTCACGACAATCCGCTATATAGCGACAACCCATTGAAGCCATGGAACAAATCCGTCTGGCGTCCGAGAGACCTCACGGCTGAGGAAAGGAAGTTCTACGGCATCAAAGATCAGCAGTAACTAATAAAAGTCGCCAACAAACGCTTTCAGCCTACGCCGCTCCGCGGCGCGGCTAAAGCGTGACGTTGTGCCAGGAAGATGAAAAGATGACGCCGCCCGATGCGCGCTGGGAACGCACAGAACCAAGGGTGGAACAGAATCAGCGCGCGAGGGAGGACGGTCTGATTTCGGCGGGGGGCAGATTCGGCACGAGAAGACCGGGACGAGACAGCCGGGAAAAGAAGGTCAAGGCGATGCGCCAAGGAACAGAGGCACAGATCAATTGCACAACCAAGGGGTGCAGGCTATCGCGAACCCGCGGGGCGCGGTTTCGCTCAGCCTGCCCCCGGACGTTCGGACAATGGAACGATGAATGAACCCCGCCGGTCGGCGGGAGGG
>CAKZPT010000061.1 GCA_937139365.1 uncultured bacterium
CCAGCGGGCACCGTCAGCGAATGGCGCCCACCGACCGCCCACGTCCCCTGCGCCGACCACCGCTCCACCCCGGCCTCCGTCTCCACCCGCCAGCGGCCGGACACGGCGGCCACCAGCAGCGACGAGCGCACGAACCGAAATGCAATTTGCGCCGGACGCCCCTCCCCCAGGCCGGCCGGCAGCCGGATGCGGAACGTGCGACGCGAGCCGGGGGCCACCGTGAACTCCTCATGCCGTATGGCATCGCGGATCATCGGCAGCGCCGCCTCCGGATCTAGCCCCTCGGGCCACCGTCCCATCGCCATGTCCGCCGCCACCCGCTTGCGGGCCAACACATCAAAATCCGGCGTCTCCGGTGCAAGCGGTCGGCGGGCGACTAGAATCTCCTCGGCGAGCCGGCGCCGGTCGTCCTCCATCCACTCCGCGCCACTGGCCCGACCGCGCAGCGACGCAACCGTCACCGCGCCGGCGGCCGAGGAGAGCACAAGGGCCATCGCCGCCAGCGCCACCCACTTGCCCATCCAAATCTCCCACGCCGTCGCGGGTTTCACCAGGATCAACCGGAGCTGCCGGTCCCGGGTCTCCGCCGCGATTGCCGCACAACCCGCAACGATCAATACGGCCGCAATCATGAACGTTGCGGCGCTCAGCGTGTACAGGAGGGCAACCCGGGCCAGTCCGGCCATGGTGCCGTCGCCGCGGACCGTCGCAGGCAGCCCCGCCACCACCGCCCCCACCACCAGGGCGGACATCGGCCACAGGCGCGACCTCGTGGCGATGCGCCAGTGGACGCCCGCGATGGCCGCCCACCGCCTCACGGCCGCCTCTGCCCCCCGCCACTCTCCGGACGAGCGTTCTCGTTCACGACCAGCCGTCGAAGCCGCTCGTCCGGCGAACCGAGGGAATCGACCCTTTCCGCAGACGCCGTTTCCGCGCTGGCCAGGTAAGGCGCCACCGGCCGCTCTTCAGGCACGGCCCCGGTCGTCTCGCGGTCCGACGCGCCCGCCCGGCCGACCACTTCGATAAAGAACGTCTCGAGATCCTTTCGCGGGCGGTCCACCTCCGGTTCGACGCCGGAGAGCCGCCGCGCCGACTCCACAACCTGCTCGAACGCCTCATCGGATACGTCCGCAAGGGTCAGCCGCCGCCGCCGTTTTTCCTCCAACAGGTCCGCCACCGGTCCGACCGTCTGCAGCCGGCCACCGTGCAGGATCGCAACCCGGTCGCAAACGTCCTCCACGTCCGCCAGCAGATGCGAAGACAGCAGGACGGTTTTCCCGCGCCGCGCGAGGGCGCGGATCAGATCTTTGACCTGCCGGCAGCCGATCGGGTCGAGGCCGGCCGTCGGTTCATCGAGGATAACAAGATCCGGATCGTTGATCAGCGCCTGTGCCAGACCGATCCGGCGCGCCATGCCCTTCGAAAACTCCCCCACCCGCCGCCGCCGCACGTGGGCCAGCCCCACCATCTCCAGCAACTGATCGACCCTCCGCCGGCGCTCCGCCGTCGGCAGGTCAAAGAGCCGCCCGAAGAAATCGAGGGTCTCGGCCGCCGTCAGGCCGGGATAGAGGCACGACTCCTCGGGCAAGTAGCCGAGCCGCGCCCGGGCGCGGGGGTCGGACGGCGGCCGCCCGAACACGGCGACGACGCCGCGGGTCGGCCACAGCAGCCCCAACACCATCTTGATGGTCGTGCTCTTGCCTGAGCCGTTGGGGCCGAGGAGTCCAAAGACCTCGCCGGCCGGAATGCTGAGGTGAAGGTCCTCGACGGCCCGCACCACCGGGCGTCGCCAGAAATCCCGAAACACCTTCGTCAATCCGCGGATTTCGACAACGGGATCGGCGCTCATCGCCGCCCACTATAGCACGCCCTGCGGCGGCGTCGGGCCGGGGCTAACAACGGTCGAAGATCGACCGGATGGACCGCTCGCGCGCCTCGACGATCTCGCACAGCCGAAACTGGACCCTGGCGCGGCGCAGATTCTGTTCGGCGAACCGGACGCGAAAATACTCGTTGCCCCGCAAGTAATCCTCGAAGAAACGCAACCCCAGCTCAAACGCCAGCAGACGCACGGCGTCGTACAAATGGGCCCGGTCGGCATCGGTCAGGAATTCGCCAGCAAACCGCAGGTATCCCCGGCAAAAGCTCTCACAGAGCTCAAGGTCGAAGTCTACCTCCGCCAGACGCTCGACCTCTTCTCCTGCCGGGTTACCGAGGGATCGCAGCGCGTCGCCAACATCGTAATGGATGAGGCCGGGGCCAGCCGTGTCCAGGTCGATGATCGCCGTGCCCTTGGCGGTGTAATCGTCAATCAGGATGTTGTTGATTTTCGGATCGCCGTGGATCATCCGCAGCTGGAGTTCCCCCGCCTCCAGGGGGTCCTGCAGGCAGCGGACGAGGTTGCGGCGGTCCTCGATGAACCGGGCCAGCCGCTGCGCCTCGACGGACGAGCACAACATCTCGCGCGCCCGGGACGTGCGAAGGGTTTCGTCGTACCGGGCCAGGTACAGCGGCGTCACGTGAAACCCGGGCAGCGGATGCGTGATCTGCGACAGATCGAAATCGGACAGCAGGCGATGAAACTGGCCCAACACGCACCCGGCCTCGTAGGCATGCTCGGCGGAGCGGGCGACGTCGTAGGCGCGGGCCGAGTCGATCAGCGTCAGCGCACGCCAGAACTGGCCCTCCTCGTCCACGAACCAATCGCAGCCGTCGCGGCAGCGCACGATCGCGGGCAGCTGCCAGATGCGGTCGGCCTCCTCCACCTCGCGCTCGAGCCGCGCGTGCACGTGGGCGGTGATGCGGCGGAGGTTTTCCATGATCACCTCGGGCCGCTTGAACACCGATCGATTGATTTTCTGGAGGATGATTCGGTGCTCGTCGAACGTCGTGCGGAAGATGGCCAGATAGGTTTCGTTGACGTTGCCGGAGCCGGTCGGCTCCACCGCCACGAGTCGGCCCTCCACCGCGAACTGGCGGGCGATCAACGCCAGGCTCACCGGGCAGCCTTCCAACGCAGCATGGGCGGCAGGCGTAACCGCCGGTTGTCCAACGAGGCGCGCGGCGCGTTCCACGGTAACCCACGGCCTACAACCCCATTCCCTTCTTCGAACGCTCGCGCATCTGCAGCCCGCCTGGCCATTCCCGTCACGACGTCAGACGCCCACTCCGTTGGGGAATCGCGTTCCGGACGATGCCGGAACACAGGCATCCGCCGGAAGACGGGCCTCTTCCTCTTCCCACCAGTCATGTCACATCCGCCCACACGCCCAATATGCCTGGGCGGCATGCGAACGGCAAACCACCGTCGACGATCCGGTCGCTAAACCACAGTGGTCAGGAACCGGCGGGAGGTCCGGTGCGGCCCCGGCCCATCGCATTCCCGGTGCGCGAGCCGGCATCATCCCTGCAACAGGCGAGCCCGAACCATGCTCACCGCCGCGACATGCCGAGCGCGGACCCGCTCCCGCGCAGCCCTCACGCGGCGCAGCGACGCCGTCCGGTCGCGGACCATCTCCACGACGGCGTCGGGGTACCTCTTCCGATCCTCCACAGAGTCGAAGTCGAACAGCCACCCGCCGAGGCCGATGTCCCGCCACATGAACCCTTTGCTGGTCTGCTCGGCGAACCGCCCGACGATGGCCGGCACACCCATGCCGACGCAGAGGATCGGAGAGTGCATCTCCAGGCCGAAAAGGCCCATGGAGCGCGCGTACACGGAGGCCGCCTCGTCGGTCAGCCAGAAGCTCTGGCGCCAGACCACGCCTCGGCGGACGTCGGCCGGCAGCCGCTCGAGGATCAGCTCCCGGCCCAACCTCCATCTGGCTCATGTCCTCGGGGCAGAGGACGACCTTCACGCCCAGCTCGCGCGTCAGCCGGACGATCGCCTCGCGCAATGGCGCGTGATCCGACTCTTTCATCTCCTCGTTCCGACGGTGCCGGTCCGGATCCATCGCCCCCCCGGCCGAATCCGCCAGTAGAGCGTGAAGCGAAGCCTCGGAATACAACAGACGAACCGGCCGCCGTCGAGGCCGTTCGCGGCCAGCCAAGCGGCGGCAGCCGCGTCGTTGCGAACATCCGAGGCGAAGGCGGCATCGGGCCCCCACTCCATCACGGGCGACGCGATGCCGTCGTCCCGCGCCCGGCCCAGGGACACCGAATCCCGGAAGAAGACGAACGACGCCCCGCTCATCAGGTCGCGCACCGGCGCGTCCGCGCCGGAGTACGTGATGCCGAAGATGCCGTAGGGCCGTCCGGTTCGGCGGACCCATTCGGCCACGTCGCGATGCGCAACCAACGACGGTCCGGAACCGTGAAGAAGAACATCCGCCCACTCGACCGCCTCCGCCGTCGCGCCGCCCTCGCGGAGGGAGCCCTGGACGATCCCCAGACCGGGAAATCGACGCTGAAGCATCGCCGCGACTTCATCCGAAAGATCGGCCGACGCCCACAGCCGGACCTCGGCCTCCGGCACGTGGCGTTCCAGCAACGCGAGCAGGCCGGGCGTATGCGCGATGTCTTCGATGTTCACCACCTGCCACGACGAACGCACGAGGATCCGCGGGCGCCGCGTGGCGCGGTGCGACCGGCAACCGAAAGACGCGGCGGGGACGGCGGCGGCCAAGGACAGAAACCGCCGGCGCGTTGGCCCGGGCCGCGAACCATCCTGCCGAGCACAGTTTGAGAGGTCTCCGGCTTCCCCAGCCCCGCGCATGAGCATTGTTTCCGCCGATTCAGCCGACCGGCCCCAGCGGCCGATCCGGCCCGGCGTTTCCCGAAGTCGAAACGAGCCACGAGGCGTTCCGTTCGACGTCGGAGGCCCCCGCCCAGCGGAGGAGGTCGCCGACGCACATGTCCATCGCTGCGCGCATTCGCTCCTCCATCCCTGAGCAGGACAGCACCGCCAAAAAACGGCGGGTTTCGGACCGGACGCGCGTGCGCGACGAGTCGGCGGTCAGCGAACCGAACGCCACGCGGTCGTCGCGCAGCACCGGGAGCCCCTCGATGTTGCAGGGGCCGCGGCCGATGGCGTCGTACGGCTCGCCGGCGCGGCCGATGCCCCAGCGGAGCGGGCCGCCGACCGCGTCGAGGTCGAACGCGCCCATCGAAAAGCCCGTGACGAGGGACGCGCGATTGACGATGTCCACAAGCGGGTGGACCGGCGAAGGGCCGAGGCCGCGGATTGCGCGGCGGCGGAGCTGCTCCGCGGAAGGGCGATAACGGTTCGGTTCCTTGCCGCAGGCGCGATACAGCCGCCGGGTCGCGGCAATCACGGGATGGCGGGCGACGGCGTCCAGGGGTTCGCGAGCCGCCTCCGCCACGGCCGCCGCTAGGGCGGCGCGAATGGAGGATGTGTCCGGCATCCCCTCGACGACGCATGCGATCGCCGCCCATGCGAAGTCAGGGCAGCAGGTCCGCAGGTCGTCGTCCACCGAAATCGGCGGAAGCATCGCCATGGCGGCATCTTCGTGCCTGCCTTCGTGCTGATCAAGTGGTGGAGGCATGGGGCCTCCCATGCCCGGAACGGCGGGGGGATGCAATTCGGGAATGTCGCAAGGGGACTTCATTCGGCAACGCCTGAGCGTCGCACTTCAATCGATCAACGGGCTCTCGCGGCGCGCGTACAAGGCAATGTCGCGGAACGGACGGAACTCGGCGATGTCAGCGAGTCCGGCCAGCGGCCAAATATCGGCCGCGATGCCGGACTCGTGAAGCGCGGCGAAGACGTTGAGGCCGCCCAGAACGACCATTCCCACGCGGCCCTCCGCGACGGCGACGCCAAGGAGCGGCCGGCCGGGACGGCCAATGTCGAGGATGACGGGGAGATCACGCGCCTGCAGGATTCGGGCGACCCTCCGGACCTCCTCGAGCGCAGCGGCGGGGACTTCCCGAAAGCTGGCGCCGACGACCCCACCGCCGGTGCGCGCCACGGCCAACACCCGCGTCAGACCGGCTCGAACGAACAGTTCGAGCGGGTCGCAGGTGATTCCACGGTACTCGATGAGGTCCAGAAACCGCGTGGGACGTCCGTCGGCCATCTCCAACAGGCCAGCATAACGGGACACGACCGGGACGCCGTATTTGAGCAAGATGCCGTTCACGGTGACGCTGCACACCGATCCGAGGGCGGCGCAGTCCCGAGGAACGGGCTGGTCCCCCACCCGGCCGTCGGCGCGGGCCAGCATCAGGCGTGACCCCATGCCCAGCCGGGCGCGAAGGACAGGCTCCACGATCTGGACGGCGCGGGGCAGATCGCCCTCCGCCAACACGGCGGCATTAACGACGACCGACCCCGTACCGGTGCGCACGTCGAATGTCATTCGGTAACCTAGGTCGTCCACGAGCGAGGCGACAAAACCGACCTTCTCCGGCAGCCCCGCGCGGCGGGCCTCCTCCTGCCCGGACTCCGTTAGCACGCGTCCGTGGCGCGGATCCACCAGACGGGTCAGACCGGCCAAATCGAGCCGCCGAAGGTGGTAGCGCACGGCGCGCGGCTTGAGGTCGATGCCCTGATCCGCCAGCCCCTCCGCCAGCCGTGCCGCCCCCATCGGTCCGTCGCTGAGGGCCAGCAACCGGAGCAACGCCCGCTCCACTCGCCCCCTTCGAGCCGCTTCCGCATCCGATCCGGATTTCTCCACCCTTGCCGTTTTCATTGCCGCCCACGATCTTCGGTTCTATCGGACGATCCTCTTACCTTAGTCCAGCTCCATATACGGCAATTTTGCCGTTATAAAAGTGCCATACACTTTTCTTTTCTTCAATATGTCAGGTTGACTATGGACTATATACACGTCATGATACGGAACAAATATGCCGCTGATTGCGCTACCTTGTGTTGGGCTGCG
>CAKZPT010000062.1 GCA_937139365.1 uncultured bacterium
GATGTGGCGGCGGCGTTTGTGAAGTCGGCCGGGCCGGCGCTCGAGGAGGCGAGGGTTGAAGTGCGGGGGGATGCGGCGATCCGTCAGCTGCTTCCTTCGGCCAGGCCCGCGACCGAGCAGGACTACCGGACGGAATACCTGGATCTCATCCTGTCGGCCAAAGTCGTCGGCAGCCTCGAAGAGGCCATCGACCACATCAACGAGTACGGCTCGCATCACACGGACGCGATCATCACCCGCGACGACGCCGCGGCGCGGCAGTTCGGCGCCGGACCGGTCGGCGGCGATGGACAGGTTGCGGAGGATATCGCGGTCCCGCGGCGTCAGCCGCCACGCCCGGCGGTAGGCGGCGACTGCCCGTCCGAACTCACCCGCGAGGAACCTTGCGTTGCCAAGGTTGTACCAGAGGGCGGGATCGTCGACCCCGCCCTCGACCATAGACTCGTAGATGGCGACGGCGTCCGCCGGTCGGCCGCCGTCCACCGCGGCGCGCGCGTCCTCCATCCGGCGGACCCAGTCCGCCGGCGATCCGGCCGTCGCCGCGAGCACGAGAAGAAAGGCCGCGGTCATATTTCACGCACCTTCTCGCAGCGCGAAAGAACCCGCTGCAACATCTGCAGACGCGCCGGCAGATCGGAGGCGCCCGCCGCCGACCCCCCAAAGCGGGCGGAGGTCACCGCGTCGAACAGCGCCTGAACTTCCTGCCGGACCGGCTCCTCGACGGCCGGGCCGAACGCCGCCACCACACGGTCGGCGTCCACTTCGCCCGGCGCGAGGTTGAGACGATGGCCAAAATAGACCGTCAGCGCCTCCCACAGCGCTTCGTAAAACGCGGCCGCGTCGGCGCGTTTGACCGCCTCGCGCATCCGCCTGACCGCCGGTAAGGCGGCGCGAAGGGCGCGGCTGCGGAGTGCCAGAGCGGCATCGGCCAAGTGCCGGGCACGACGACGGCCGGCCACCGCCAGCAGGGCCGCAGCCGCGACGGGGGCAGCATGTACCCAGCGGCCCGGACCGCGGAACCAGACCGCATGCCGATCGCCGCACCGCAGCCGGGACGGGGTGGCCTTCAGGTACTCGATCTCGGCCGTCCCATCGCCGGCGGCGGGGGCACGCGGCGCGGCGCCTGGAAGCACGACGACAGCGGTGGCGCCGGTAATGGGCCGGACGACCAACGGAAAGGGCCCGCGGGTCAGCGTCCGATAGGTTCCCGTCTCGGGATCGAAGTAGCTGAACGACAACGCTGGGATCTCGCGAGCGGAGTCGTCGCGAGGGATGACGATCTGCTCGAACACCCGCTCGCGCGGATCGCCGGCGGGGTCCACGCGGGACGTCAGGCGCGGCTCGTACACCCGGAATTCCGGCCCGTACCGCAGCGGCGGCGCCTGAACGGTCTCGAGGCTGGCATCGCCGCGGATGGTCATGGTGATCGTGACCGGCTCGCCGGCGGCCAGCTCGGTCGGGCGGACGTCCACGTCCCACGAACAGGCGCCGACGGCGCCGCTAAAGGACTCGGGCCGTCCTTCGGCTGGCAGCGGCCAGACGGTGAGCGTCACCGGCGTTGCCGAAAGATCGAGGGACTGGCGTTCGGCGCGGTCGAACGGCGTGCCGGCGAAGAACTCCTCGAACAACGAATCGCCGAAAAATGGATCGCGGCCGCGGCCGCGGCGGCGCACCACCATCCGGGCGCGCAGGCGGGGAGCGAGGACGATGTCCCCCACGCTCAGCGCTCGGGCCTCGGCCTGAAAGGGACGCACCTCGAAGACCTGTCCGTCCACGATCTCCCGGCGTGCGGGCAGCTCGGCAAAGGGCGAGATCTTCAATCCGCTCTGCGGCAGATCAGCCAGCTCGACCTGCCGGTCCATCTCGACGCCGTTGGACAGCAGTTCGATCGTCAGCGTGAACCGCTCGTGAACGTAGACCCGGCTCTTGCTCAACGTCAGCCGCGTCATCACGCGCGCCTCCGCGGGGGCGGCCGGCGCGGCCGGCGCGGGAGCGACGCTGACCCGGATCGCCGGCAGGTCGAACTCCCGCCCGCCGACTGCGTATCTGAACGGCCCGATCACGTGTTCGCCGGCCCGAAGAGCCTTTAGGTGGAATCGGTGGGCGGCGGTCCGTTCGGCGATGCCGTTGACGATGCGGATCTCGGTGCGCGGCTCGACGCCGAGAAGTTGAAAGCCGTCGAGGTCGGGCAGCGCCGGCGCGCCCGGCTCGGGGGCGTTGCGGACGGCGATCGTGACCACCGCCACCTCGCCGACCCGCAGGACGCGCGGCTGGACGTCGAACTCGACCGAGGGCTCGGTGGCGCAGAGGGCTCGCGCGGCGGCGACCACGGCGGCCGCCACCCATCCCGCCCGCTGAGATGACATGCCGAAGCTCAACTCTCAGGCCGTCCCCCAGGTTTGGACCACGATGACCATCCGTCGTTCAAGACGCAACCTACCAATCCTTTTCCACCGGCAACTGGGGACCGCGTCGCTGATGAAGGCGGTGGCGGATGGCGGCCTCCTCGGCGCGGAGCGAGTCGAGCAGCATGGCCGCCTCCTCGGGAGTCATGCGTTCCGGATCGCGTTCGTTCCGGTCAGCCTGGCCTGCCTCCGATGGGGTCGGCTCATTCCCGGCCGGGGGGGGCGGCTGAGGTTGGGGTTCCTCCTGGCCAGCCGGCGGCGGGGCGTTGGCGGGCGAAGCGTTGTCCGGGGACGGCGGCGGCTGCGGCGCCTCGCCCGGCGGGTGGGGTTGTGGGTCTCCACCCTCGGGCGAGGGTTGGGACTGTTGAAGCTGGCGTTCGATTTCCTCGGCCAGCCGCCGCGCCACCTCATAGTTCCAGCGGGCGTCGTCGTCCTCAGGGTGGAGGGTCAGCACGTCCTCGAAGGCCGAAGCGGCGCGAAGGGCGTTGGTCCGCGCCTGCGGCAACTGGCCAAGGGCACGGGCGTCCGCGGCGGCCCGGGCGAGGCTCCAGCCGCGGGCGAACAGGGCGCGGCGCTGGGTTTCCGGATCGGCGGTTTGCAGGGCCTGCTCGAGCTCCAGCATTGCGTCCGGTTCCCTCCCTTCCCCCTGCAGGAGAGAGAGGGCACGGTTGTAGCGGGCGCGCGCGGGGTCGAGGCGTTCTGTCGGCGCCGCCAGCGCGGCTCGTTCGAAGGCGCCGGCCGCGTCGGCCGGACGACCGGCCTCCAGATGCCGCAGCCCCTCGGCCATCGCCTCGCGCGCCGGCGTCGCGAAACCGGGCGGCGCCGTGACAGCCAAGGCCACGAGTGCCATGGCAGCCTGCGCACGCCGCGCCGGCAGACCGCCGAAAACGGCCTCTATCGCCAACACAACGAGCGCCGCCCCCAGCAAAAGGCCGGCGCGCTCCTCGCGGAACACGCCCCGTCGCGACTCCTGCTCCTCGCGATCGAGCTGCGCGATGCCGTCTTCGTAGATGCGATCGAAACCGAGGTCGCCGAGGGTGGCGCGCACGTACGCGCCGCCGGTCTCGGCCGCCAGGCGGGCCAGCGGCTCCTCCCGGAGACGGGTTTTCACCACGCGCCCCTCGCGGTCCTTCAGAAATCCCCCATCGGACAATGGAATCAACTCCCCCTCCGGCGTTCCGATGCCGATCGCGTACACGCGGACGCCGCGCTCACGCAACAGCGGGATCGTGGACAATGGGTCGGCCTCGTGGTCCTCGCCATCGGTCACCAGCACGATTGCGCGAGCGCCGCCGACGCCGTAGTCGAAGGCCTCGGCGGCCACGCGGATCGCCTCACCGATGGCCGTGCCACCGCGAGGGATGATTCCAGGTCGGATGTCGTCAAGGGTCATCAACAGGGCGGCGTGGTCGGACGTCATCGGGCATTGCACGAAGGCCGTGCCCGCGAAGGCGACAAGGGCGGCGCGATCGCCGCGCAGCCGCAGCAGAAAGTCGCGGATCCCCCATTTCGCCTGCTGCAGCCGCGAGGGCTTGAGGTCCGTGGCCAGCATGCTGTTCGAAGTATCCAGTACGATGGCGATTTGCATGCCGAGCCGGCGGACCTCCTCCGGCCGGACGCCCCACTGGGGTCGGGCAAGGGCCAGCACGACCAGCCCGAGCGCGACGGAGCGCAGGCCGAGCCGACATCGCGGCCGGCGCGGATCGCGCCACGGTAGCATCGCTGGCCACAAGGCCGGTTCGATCAGGTCCGCCAGCCGCCGTTCGCGGGCGCGCAGGATGCGGGCCGCCGCCCACGTGGCCGCGGCCCATGGCACCAGCCACCACAGCATCTCCGGCCGGGCCCAGCGGATCATGCCGGCAGCCTCCCGAGCCGACCCAGCGACAGCGCCAGTTCGATCGCCAACGCCAGCGCCCCGGCGGCCGCCCAGGGCGCGAACCGCTCCTCGAAGCGCGTGTACTGGCGGGCCTCGATCTCCGTCTTTTCCAAGGCATCGATTTGGCGATAGATCTCCTCGAGGCCCTCCAGGTCCGTCGCGCGGAAGTACCGACCTCCCGTCGCGGCGGCCATCCGCTGCAGCAGCGCCTCGTCGATCTCAACCGGTTGCTGGATGTACTGGACGCCGCCGAAGGGTGAGCGGACGGGGACAGGCGCCATCCCGCGGGTCCCCGCGCCGATGGTGTAGACACGCACGCTCATCGCCGCGGCGGCCTGGGCGGCATCGTCGGGGCTTAGGGCCCCCGCGTTGTTCATGCCGTCGGTCAGCAGCACCACCACCTTGCTTTTGGCGGTGCTCTCGCGGAGGCGGTTGACGGCCGACCCGAGGGCCGACCCAATCGCCGTGCCGTCGCCGACCATGCCGACGTGCAGCTCCGCGACCCGCTGTTCGAGCCAGGCGTGGTCGAGGGTCAGCGGCGACGCCGTGTAGGGCCACGCCGCGAAGACCACCAGCCCCAAGCGGTCGTTGGGCCGCCGCCGGATGAAGTCGGCGACCACCCGTTTGGCCGCGTCGAGGCGGTTCAGCCGTTGGGATCGAGTCGAGAAGTCCTCGGCGGCCATGGAAGGCGAGACGTCCATCACCAATACGATGTCCACCGCGTCGGTTCGCACTGCGCTGTCGCTCAGGCCGCGCCGCGGGCCGGCCAGCGCGACCACCAGCAGGGCCACGCCGATCCCGCGCAGCCACGGCAGCGCGGCGGAGGCGCCGACGGTCCAGGTGGAAGGCAACCTCGCCAACAGCTTGGTGTCGGAAAAGTGAAGGGCCGGCCGCGCGGCACGGCGGCACCTCCACCACTCGGCCAGCGGCACCAGCACCAGCAGCGCCAGGGCCTCTGGATAACGCCAGATCATGGCGCCGGCGCCTCCCGCCGCGGGGCGGTCTCGCGAACGAACCGCTCCGCGGCCGCCAACGCATCGCGCATTTCCGCCGGACCGGGTTCGGCGCGCGCGAACTTGACCAGATCGCAGGCGACAAGGAATTCGCGCATCCGCTCCCTCTGCTCGCCGGTCAGACGGCCGGACTCGGCCGCCTCGCGGAGAAACTCCTCCGTCGTGCGTTCCGGCGCATGGAGACCGAAGCGATCCTCCACGTAGTGACGCATGATGCGCGACAGCTCGACGTAGACGTACTCGGAGCGTCCCGCCTCGATTGCGCCGCTGCGACGGAGGCGCTCGAGGGCGTCCAGCGCCGCCTGGTCGGGCGGAGGGGGGGGAGGGGCGGGCGGCGGCGGGCGGCGGCGGATCCACCACGCCACGGCCCACGCCAGCGCGGCGGCGCCGGCGGGCACGACCAGAAGCGCCCAGACCCAGGGCGGCACGCGCGCCGGCCAGTCCAGAGGACTAGGTGGCGGCCGCAGCGCAGCGTCGCCGTTGGTCACCGAGGGCACGATGGCTACCTCCAGCTCCGGCAGCGGCACGCGCCACGGCTCATTGGAGACCGTTATGACCGTGACCTCGCCGGTCCAGACGCGGTGCGACCCCAGCTCGAACGACGCGATCTCCCACTTGCGCTCCGTAGCCGTCTGGCCGCGCCTTGCCGACGTGGTTAAGGTGTCGGCACGCCGGACGCGGAACTCATTGCTGCGGCCGGGCTCCTCGAACGCCACGGTGGCCCCGGCGGGATGGTCGACGCGGAGTTGAAGGCGAACGACCGCGCCGACGGGCGCGGCGTTGGTGGACAGCCGCACCTCGACGCGGACCGGACCGTTCGAGGCCCCGGCGACTACGGGAGGAAGGGAAGGGCGGCAGCCGGCGGCCAGGGCGGCAGCGGCCAGGGCGGCGGCGCCGGGGCCGTGGCGCCGGATGCCGCGCGACACTGACCGGCCGTGGTGCACGATCAGATCCCGATGCGCCGCTCCCGTTCCCGAAAGAAGCGCAGCAACGCCCGATCGTAGGGCTCGCCGGTGGAGGCCTCGATTACATCCACACCGGCGCGGCGAAAGCGGTCCAGCAAGTCGCGCCGCCGTTCGAGGGCGAGCTCGGCCAGCCGACGACGGGTGGCCGGATGCGAGGTGTCGAGCACTTGGCGTCGGCCGGTCTCGGCGTCCTCCCATTCCACTAGACCTGCGGGCGGCCAGGCCTCCTCGCGCCGGTCGCCGACGACCACGGCGATCAGATCGTGGTGACGGGCGGCCGTCGCGAGCCGGCGGGCCGGGAATTCCGGGAGGAAAAAGTCGCTCAACAGAAAGCAGACGGCCCGCCGGCGGATCGCGTGCTGGAGGAACTCCAGCGCCGGGGCCAAGTCCGTCCCCGGCCTGGCCGGCTCGAAGGCCAGGACCTCCCGGATCACGCGCAGGCCGTGACCGAGCCCTTTGCGAGGGGGAACGAACCGCTCGATGCGGTCCGTAAAGAGCCCCAGCCCCACGCGGTCGCCGTTCCGGATGGCGGAGAAGGCCAGCACCGCGGACAGCTCGGCGACGAGATCTTTCTTCAATTGGGACCGGCTGCCGAACCGGTGCGAGGCGCTCACGTCAGCCAACAGTAAGACGGTCAGCTCCCGTTCCTCGACGAACTTTTTGACGTACGGGTGGCCCATCCGGGCCGTGACGTTCCAGTCGATCGAGCGAACGTCGTCGCCGGGCTGGTAGTCGCGGACCTCGTCGAACTCCATGCCGCGGCCCTTGAAGACGCTGTGGTAGCTGCCGGCGAAGACATCATTGACGAGCCGCCGGGAGCGGATTTCGATGCGGCGGACCTTGCGGAAGACCTCGACCGGGATCATCGCCCGCCCCCGCCGCGGCGGCGCGGGGCCGGCCGGCGCACGGCGGATTGCCTGCGGGATTTGGCCACGGCATCGGCGAACGCTTTGCCGTGGGCGAGGATCTGCAGCACGCGCGGCGGGTGCAACATCTGCGTGCGCCACAGGAGTTCAATCAGGCGAAGGCATTCCGCGGTGGACTTCTCCACCTGGGCCCACGTGGCCGGCGTGCCCTTCGCTGCACCGCCCAGGTCCTTCCATGCCTCGAGGAACCGGCGGTGGGCGTACTCCAGCTCGACGCTCAGGGCCTGGCCGGCGAGGTCGTCGCGCGGCAGCACCTCGACAAGGTCGCGAACCCGACTGGTGAATCGTTCCGCCGCTCTGTCCAGATCCACGATTTCGTACATATCGTCGCTCCTTCCCGCCGCCGGTCAGGGGACCGGCAGCTCGTTGAGAATCCGAGAGATCACCGCGTCGGTGGTGATCTCCTCCGCCTCGGCTTCGTAGGTCAGCAGGATGCGGTGGCGCAGGACGTCCGGCGCCACGCTTTTCACGTCCTGCGGTGTGACGTATCCGCGCCCCTCCAGAAAGGCGTGGGCGCGCGCCGCAAGGGCCAGGCAGATCGTCGCCCGGGGGGAGGCCCCGTACCGAACGTACGGGGCGATGTCGAGCCGGAACGCCCTCGGGTCCCGCGTCGCGCCGACCATGTCGAGGATGTACTCGCGGATTTTCGGGTCCATGTAGATTTCGTCGACGACACGCCGGGCAGCGAGAATCCGGTCGGGATCGACGACGGGCCGGACGTTGCGCACGATCCGGGTGCGCGCCTCCGCGTCGAGAATCCGCCGCTCGTCGTCGCGGGCCGGGTATCCGACGCGGACCTTAAGCATAAACCGGTCCACCTGCGCCTCGGGCAGCGGGTAGGTGCCCTCCTGCTCGATCGGGTTCTGAGTAGCCAACACCAGGAACGGAGACGGCAGGGGATGGGTCTCGCCGCCGATCGTCACCTGCCGCTCCTGCATCGCCTCCAACAGCGCGCTCTGAACCTTCGCGGGTGAGCGGTTGATCTCGTCGGCCAGGATCACGTTGGCGAAGATAGGGCCGGTCCGAACCGTGAACGTTCCGTCGCGGGGGTTGTACACCTGCGTCCCGGTCAGGTCGGCCGGCAACAGGTCGGGGGTGAACTGAATGCGCCGAAACGACGTGTTCAACGCCGCGGCCAACGTCCGCACCATCAGGGTTTTAGCTAGTCCCGGCACCCCCTCCAGAAGGGCATGCCCGTCGGCCAGCAGGGCGATCAGCAGACGGTCGATCAACCCGCGCTGCCCAATGACGACCTTTTCGATCTCACCGCGCAGCTCGCCGACAAACGCCGAGTGCTCCCGTACCTGTTCGTTGATCCAGCCAATTCCGCTATTCATCCCGTTGCCGCCGTTCCCGCCCGGCCGCGGCGCACCTCCTCGTTCCGCCGCCGCCACCCCGGGCTTGCGAGCGTTCCACCAGCCGCCGCCCGTGGGCCGGATGACGACTTCGCCGCTGATTTGGACTTCGATCTCTTGACAACGTTCAGAGACAGTCTAACGCTTTTTTGCAAAAAGCTCCAGATATATTTTATAACTACCTCTATATCAATGCCTTATAAAATAACTTCTTCTTGCCTTTCTCGCATTACTCCTTCACTGTTCGTCGAAAAAGTGGGCTCGCCCTCCTGCGCGAAGAAGTCGGCACCTTAACCCTATTCACGGCGCGGTTCGACACCCATCAGGTGCCGCACGAAAAAGTCCGCCCGCCGCCGCGGCCGTACTCGCTCTCGCCCGCGCCGTGGCCTTCGCTAGGAAACACGATGAGCTCGAAGTCCTCATCGGCGTGGATCGGCGCGTCGACCACCTGCATCGTCGACGCCGGATCCACGTTGCGATCATCCATCGCGCCGACCGTGAGCAGGAGTGCTCTGCGAAGGCGGTGGGCGTGGGTCACGTTGGACCGCTCGGCGTAGTGCGGCCCGACCGGCCAGGCCATCCACTGCTCGTTCGACCAGATCTTGTCCATCCGGTTGTCATGGCAGCCACAATCGCGGCCGCCTTGTAGAAATCGCCGTGCCACAGCAGCGCGGCCAGCGCGCTCTGCCCGCCGGCGGAGCCCCCGTAGATGCCCACGCGTTCAAGGTCCATCCACGGTCGGCCGGCGGGCGACGCCCGCAGCCATGCGATCCGGTCGGGCAGTCCCGCATCCGCGAGGTTCTTCCAGCACACGTCGCGAAAGGCCTTGGAGCGGTGCGAGGTGCCCATGCCGTCGATCCGCACCACCACGAAGCCCAGTTCCGCGAGTTCGCGGTCGTGCGAATGGACGGCCCACTCCTTTGGCACGAACGCGCCATAGGGACTGGCATAGATGTGTTCGACCACGGGGTAACGGCGGGTGGAGTCAAAGTTTGTGGGCACGATCAGGATGCCATGGATGTCCGTGGTTCCGTCGCGCCCCTTGGCGACGAACCGCTCGGGCGGGCGCCATCCGGTCGTCAGCAGCGCGGCCGTGTCGGCACGTTCGAGAACGCACACCAGGGCCCCGTCCTTCCCCTGTTTGGGGTCACGTCTCCAGATTCAAATATCTCAGAACCTCTCGCAACGCCGAGCGGGCTTCGAGGCGCGGAAGCCAGCGGTGTCGAAAGTGGCGCACCGCCTCGCTCACCGCGGAGTAGTCCATCCCGCCGACCGCATCTCCGAGTGCGCGGAGGGTCAGGCCGCAATGACGGCGCCCCGCCCATAGCGCGAGGTCCCGCCCTCAATCTCCGTACCGGTCGCGACCCCCCCAGGGCTCCCCCTTGACTCGCTCCACCCCGCACGGACCACGTCCGGCCAGCTCGCCTCTGCGCGCAGCGATCGCCGCCCCGCGGTTTCCCGCCCGATATGCATGCCCCCTCGCAGGGCGTCCGCAAACGCCTCGCCCCCCAGCGCCGCGCCCCAGCGAAGCCGTGTCCAGACCGGCTCCGGCGTCCCCTGCCTCAGCCGGTCTTCCGGTAAATGCGCTGGCGGCTATGACCGCGCGCCGTGAGGTGATACCGCCCGCCGGCCACGTTCACGCGTAAGGGTCGTGCCACGTCCACCCTTTCTCACACAGCGCCCCGACGGTCAATGTTTGATTCCGGAGACGTGACCCCAATCACCCCCAATCACTTCATGGCCGTAAAGACCTTCAGCGAGAGGCGAGGTGGGAGGAGGTCGTGAAGGCGGTTGAGCGTGTAAAAGGCGAGCGTTGGGAGCAGTTTGCGGATCGGTAGGGCGATTGGGGCTGGGACTTGGTCCTGTGGATTGCACGCGGGCCCGGGGGGATGACATTGAGTGAACTCAGAGAGAGGGCCGGTGGTTTGGATTACTCGGCCGTCAGCGAGTCTCTGCGCCGATTCGATCGAAAGATGATTCGTCATCGGCAGAGCCGCTCCGCCGTGAAGAATACCCTGCAAATGTTGAATATGGAGACGTGACCCACGACCGCCCATGACCGCATGAGTGGCGCGTCAGGCCTCCACCAGCAGGTGGGCCGTGCCGCCGCCTGAACCGAGCCGGCTGCCGGCCAGGTCGCAGGCGGCAAACCACGGCGGACACGGACGCTGTTCGAGCCGCCCGAATTCCGCTGCCATCCGCGGGGGCAGCGACAGTAGATATTGGCAACACAGTTCGGTCATGATTCGGCTTCAGAGAGCTTTTGCGGAATCTCGCGAGCGGCAAGGAAAAACCGGCCATCGCCCGTCACGCCGTCAGGCGAAATGTTGCAGCGGAGACTGCCGCGCGCGTCGAAATTGTGCCGGCGCGCCATTCCGCTCACCGCACCCGGATCGCCAGCGAGCCACTGCCGGGGTACTCAAATGGCCCGGCGGTGGGACGCGTCCGATTGCGGCGTTTGCCCAGGTAATCGGTGTCAATCTGGAGCGGCATGCCATCGCGGTTCACATACGGAAGCTTGGGGATTTTTGCTTCGCCCAGCAAAGTCGTGGTCACGAATGGGGTCTCCGCTGTGTGGAGGCGCTCGTCCAATTTCAAGTGGAGGATCATCCGGTCCTGCTCGGCAACGAGCCGCACCGCGGGATTGTCATTGGTCAGGATGAGCGGCCGCGTTTCGTTGGCGCAAGGCAGCGCGCCCCAATAATAGACGTTGCCGCCGGCCAGCACCGGAAATTCGCGGCCATCATAGCCCCACAACCCGTAACTGCTGATCCAGCGCAGCTCCTTTAAGTCACCTTTCTGTTCCGCAGTGGGGACTTCGCCGTTGCCAATAAAAATGTTGTTGAAAAACCGGTTGTCCCCGCCGCGGATGACGGCCAACCCGGCCACCGTGGTGGAATGGGCCGAATGGTAAGGCGTCTCGCGACTGGGGTCGGGGCGGTTGGTGATCTTGCCGGCGAACAAATTGTGGGCGTAGGCGCCGCCTTGCGACATGTCCTGCACGCTGGTCGGGGACAGGAAGATATTGTTGTCCACGACAAACGGGCCGTGATTCACCTCGACGAGCAGGTCCGGCCCGACGTTGTCGTGGCACAGGTTTCGCGAGACGCGCGTGCCCTGCGTCATCCAATCCAGCCACAAGCCCATGTTGGCGCGGTAGATGTGGTTATTGCAGATCACGGTGTTTATCGCGCCGTGGAATTTGATGCCGGCCATCTCCGCGCCGGTGAACAGACGGCGCACGTGGATGTCGTGGATGACGTTGTTCTCGACGATGCAGAAGATCGGACCCAGACTGCCGACGATGCCCGCCTGTTCGCAGTGCGAGATGGTGTTGTTGCGGACGATGTGATGGCCGATGTGCTCAGACGTCCAAGGGATGCGAAATGCGTGAGCGCGCTCGATGGTCTTGACGTAGCCCTCGGCGGTGTCGCCGGAGGTGTTGTCATACTCGTCGCCATGTTTGCCCAGCGTGATGCCCGTGCACATCGAGTGGCTGATGACGTTGTTCTCAATGATCCAGCCCTTGCTCCAATGCGTGCCCAGCAAACCGATCTGCTCGGCCGTCGGCGGCGCCCAGGGCGTGGCCGCGTGCCGCATCGTGAATCCCCGCACGGTGATGTAGTTGCGGCCCGGTTGGCTGGGATAGAACACGCTTTGGCGAACGTTGATTTCGACGAGTTGTTCGTTGGGATTCACGCCCTCGAACTGCGCCCAGATTGTGGTGTTCGAGCCGTCAACTTGGGCAAACCACAACTGCGGATTCAGGGCACCGACATGCGCCTTGCGGAAGATGAGATACAACGTCTTTACGCCGTTGACGGGTTTGAGCCGGGCCGGCAACGTCGTCCAAGATTGCCAGCCGCCCGTGTTCGGCACCATGCAGGTGCCAAGCAACTCGCCGTCCGGCGCGTCCAAGCGCAGTTCAATGATGCCGCCTTGCGAGGCCGATGCGGCGCGAATTTCCATCTGCTCGGTGCGAGGGCCGAAGTCAAATCGGTCGTAGCGCACCCAGTCGCCATGCACAATGTACCCGACGCACTCGCCGCCTTCCGAGCAAGGCGCGTTTTGCGTGCCGCGTTTTTCAGCAAAATCCGTCGCCGGCACGCGCGGCCGGTTTTCTGTTTCCTTGCCCGCCCGCAACCAGGCAACGTTCAGCAGATAACCCTGAGGACCAACCCTCAGCCAGGCGGGCTTTGCGCCGCCGGCCAACAGCACCTCGTCGAGGCTGGCCGCCTCCGTGAGCCAGTCACCGTCGAGGTAGACCGCGCCGGTGTGATGTTTGCGTCCCCTGCCGTCGAACCAGTCGCCGTGGATGACGTTGGTATAGGGATTGAAATCGCCAAAGAACGCGTTGGGCAGTGTCACCTTCCAAACGTCGTCCTGGACCTTCTCCCAGCCTTTGACCACTTCCGAGCCTTTGATTTCAACCCGCGCGCCGGGCGCGGCCTGATATACGATGCGTTGTTTGTCCGACGTGCCCCCGCGCGGCGGGTCGATCCGCTCGCGATACACCCCCTCATGCACCGTGATTACATCGCCCGGTTGGGCCAGGTCGGCGGCGCGTTGGATGGTACGCAGCGGGGCCTCGGGGGTGCCGGGATTGGAATCTTTGCCGGTGATGGCAACGTGCAATTCTGCGGCCGACAGCGTCGCGTGCGCCACGAGCAGCCCGCCGAGGGACAGTCGATGAATGCATAGCTTCATATCGCGGGAGAGTACGGTCGTTGACGCCCAATTGGAAGTTCGGCGGACCGTCGCCGGCCAATGTTTTACTGCACCGCAATATGAACGGCAATTCTGGTCCGCGACGTCGAGGCCTCCGTGGTGCCGGTCGACACCAAGGTTACGCTCATGAAAGGCGAAGCCGCTTACATCACGCAATCGCCGGGCGGCAGCTACACCGTCATCGTCAACGGCATCATGTTTCGCATTGCGGAACAGGACGCCAACGCGCCGGGCCTGGAGGTCGCGCCCAAGCCCGTTTCTGCGGCGTCCAGTGGCCCGGTGACACAGGAGCAATTGGACAAGCAGGTCTGGGACTCGCTCAAAACCTGTGACGACCCGGAGATCCCTGTGAACATCGTGGACCTCGGGTTGATTTACGATTGTCATCTTACGCTCCTTGGCGAAAACTCCTGATAAGAAATCGCTTTTCAGGTCGCGCGGGCCCCCTGCCCGGGTGAGACCGTCCAGAATCGGCGTTTTCATGGCGGGGGATTTACCAGAGCACCGGATGGAGGCCAAGACCGAAAATCGGTGGGCGAGCGGACAGGATCCAGGCGCGATCGCGAAACGGACCGATCCCGCCGCGGGGCTCAGCCGTTCGCGGACGCCACGATTTGCTCGACATCGTAGTCGGGGAACGGGTCGTTGGGCCAGGGCTCGGTGACCCGTGCTGCAGGCTCGGACGGAGCCCTCGCCGAACTCACGCGCACGCCCAGCTCCCAGAGGCCGAGGTGGCGGAGGATGTGCTCAATCACGGTGCGGTCGTCGATGAGCGCGACGATCTTCATCTCTCGCGAGCACCACGAGCACAGCAGCGAATCGGCTTCCCAGACTTTCTTGATGAGTTCGCGCCATTTCGCGAAGGTATACGGCGCGGTTTGTGCCAGGAGACGTCGAGGACCTGGACGGCCTGCACCTCCGCGGCACGGGCCTCTTCGGCGGCGCGCTTGTCGCGTTGACCACGCATTTTATATTCTAATCTGCTCAGGTAGCTGCTTCAAAGCGGGCGGTTACCTGAGAGAGGTTGGCGGGTGGCACGGATCTGGCGCGTGGGGCAAGGATCACGAGGTGTTGGCCGTCGGCACAAAGGGGTTGCCTCTGGAGGGCAGAGATAAGGAATTCGGTTGTCCCTTCACAGTCCGCCCGACGAGACAGCCGTCCTCGATCCGGAATTCCGGTTTGCCGCCCCGAAGGATCCATCCGTTCGTCGAAGCCCCCTCGAACAGCGGCGGAAGATCTCCGGCGCCAGACACCCCCGCACCGACCGCCGCCAGGGCCATCCACACGTGTAGTTTCATGGTGCCATCCTTTCGTTCCGAACTCTGAAGGCGCTGGGCAGGACATGGCAAGGCGTTTCGAGGTGACCGGGCGGGGTGGCGCCACGTCGTCGCGCCGCCCTCCGCGCCCCTCCGCAGCCCAACCGGGGAAATTCTCCCTGACCGGCGGGCCACAGCCGGCAGACGAGACCGGAGGAGATGCCCTGGTGGCGAGGGACGGAATCGAACCGCCGACACAAGGATTTTCAGTCCTCTGCTCTACCAACTGAGCTACCCCGCCACGGGTCGCGGTCCGGACCAATAGAGACCGGACAAACTCGGAGCATACTCCGCGGGCACCGGCAGTCAAGAGAACCGCCGCGCCCCCCCGAGTCCGGCGGCACCGCCCGGACGGCGAACCGACCCGTCAACGCGCCGCGGCGGCGATCGCAAGGGACCACCAGCGACAGCCCGCCACGGAAGGACGCCGTTCCTTGTGGTGGATGCAACGTCGGGCCTTGCGAAATGTGAAGCGACGGGGCCGAGCCGGACCGGCCGGCCCTGCTCCCGCCGCGGGCCCAGACGGGGGCGCCAAAGGCCATCTCCCTGCAGTCCGCCTTTCGGCGTTGGAGTCCGGCGTCCGGCGAACCCGGGCGCGCGGCGGCTTGCGGAGCGCCAGGTTGTGCGGTTGAGTACCCCGGCGATGCGCCGGAGAAAACCATCATGAGCCCGGAGATCAGCGAAGCCCGAGCGCTGGACCACCTGATGGCGTTGCTGCGAATCGAGGGGTTGAGCGGCGACGAGGGGGCGGTGGCCGACGAGGTCCGCCGCCGCCTGATCGAAGCCGGATGGCCGGCCTCCGCCATCCGACACGACGGGGCCGCGCGACGCCTCGGCCCGAACTTCAAGGTCGGCAACCTGATCGCCCGCCTGCCCGGCCGCGCCGGTGGGGCGCGGCGGATGTTCGTCGGCCACATGGACACCGTGCCGCTGTGCCGCAGAGCCGTGCCGGTGCGGAAGGACGGGCGGATCGTCGCGCGCGGCGCGACGGCGGTGCGGGCGGACAATCGAACCGCCGTGGCCGCGATCGTCACCGCCGCCGAGGCGCTGCGGACCTCCGGCGCGCGCCATCCACCGCTGACGCTCCTGTTCACCATCGCCGAGGAGATCGGGTTACATGGCGCCAAGGAGGTGCGGCCAGCGGATCTCGGCCGGCCGGCAATGGCGTTCAACTTCGACTCCGGCGATCCCGCGCGGATCATCGTTGGGGCGATCGGCGCGACGCGATGGGAGGCGGTACTCCATGGCCGGTCGAGCCATGCCGGCATGCATCCCGAGGAGGGGGTGTCCGCGATGCTGGCGGCCGGCCGCGCCATCGCGGAGCTGGGCGACCGCGGCTGGTTCGGCCGGATCCGGCGCGGTCGCCAGGCCGGCACCGCGAACGTTGGCATCATCCGAGGCGGGGAGGCGACCAACCAGGTGACCGACCTCGTCACGGTGCGCGGCGAATGCCGCAGCCATCGGGCCGCGTTTCTGACCCGCATCACGGCGGCGTACGAGGCGGCCTTCCGGCGGGCGGCGCGGTCGGTGCGGAACGTCCGCGGGCAGCGGGCGTCGGTCGAGTTCCGGACGCAGTCGGACTATCGCGCCTTCCGTCTCCCGGAGAGTCATCCGGCGGTGTGCACGGCCCTTCGGGCGGCTCGGGACCTCGGGTTACATCCCGTGACCGAGGTCGTGGACGGCGGGCTGGATGCCAACCCGCTGGTCGAAAAAGGCATTCCGACGGTGACGCTGGGCGCCGGCCAACACGGGGCGCACAGCGTGGACGAGTACGTGGACATCGCCGAATACCTTGCGGGCTGCCGGTTGGCGCTCCGGTTGATGACCGCCGATTGATTTGCCGCCGGCACGGGGCGGGAAACATCAGCGGGGCGGCGGGTCGCGGGCAAGCGCGGTCTCGACGACCGGGCCAATCACCGCCGCGGCTTCGGCCGAGGGATGCAGGCCGTCGGGAACCAGCGCCGCAAAGTGCGCCGGCTCGCCGCGAAGGAGGCCCATCCAGACCGGCTCCAGGTCCACCAGCAGGCACCCGCGGCGCAGGGCGGTCTGCCGCCACAGGGCATAATGCTCAGCCAGACAGGGCCGCTGCCGGGCGTACGGGCCGGCCACGGGATGCGTGATCATCACCGCCGCCCGCGCGGCCGGCCGCGAGGCCGCCAGGGCATCCAGCATCACCTCGAGGTTGCGCGTCGAACGCTCCACCGGGCAGTTCCGCCGGGCGTCGGCGTCGTTGACGGCAAACTCGAAGAGCACCAGATCGGGTTGGAGGGCCAACACGCGCGGGCCAAACGCGCGGACGGCATCATCGGAGGTCCAGCCCCACGCCGAGCGGTTGAGAAGCCGCACCACCCCACCCATCCGCCGCCGCAGCTCGCCGACCCAGGCCCCACCGCAGCGACGCCATGGCCAGCGCGAAGACTCTGCCGAGAGGCTGCTGCCGTAGACGACCCAAACGGGCGCGGCGGGGCCGTTCATCGCCAGATCCACCACAGCACGGCCCCGCCCGCCGCAACGGCGGCCAGGGTGAACGGCAGTCCGACGCGGACGAACTCTCCGAACCCGACGGGGTACCCCTCGCGGCGGAGCAGCCCGATGGCGACGACGTTGGCCGAGGCGCCGATGGGCGTGATGTTTCCGCCGAGGCACGATCCGACCAGCAGCCCGAAGAGCAGGAGCGCCGGCTCGGCGGCGCCGACATGCCCGGCGATGGACCGGGTGACGGGGATCATCGCCGCAAGGAAAGGCACGTTGTCCACGAACCCCGACACCGCGACGCTGAGGCCGAGGATCAGCAGAAATGCGCGTCCGAGGCTGCCGCCCGCCCAGCCGGCCATCGCCTCGGCCAATCGTTCGAGCCAGCCCGAGCGGCCGAGGCAGCCGACGAGGACGAAGACGCCGGCCAGGAAGAAGGTCGTGTCCCAGTCCAGCGTCCGGACGAGGTCGCCTACGCGCCCCCAGTGGGGCACTCTCCGGTACCAGAGCACGCCGACCAGGCCGAGGCCCATGGCCAGGGCGCCGGCCATCCAGCGGAAATCGGGGTCGAACCGGTGCGTCGTGGTCAGGCCGAGCACCAGCATCGCCAGCAGGACGGTGGGCACGAGGGATCGGGGCCGTTCCACGGCGACAACGTCCATGGGGGCGCGGTGGCGGCGGAGCAGAAACGCGGCGATGGCGAATGAGGCCACGGCGCCGGCCTGGACGACGAAGAAGATCGAGGGACGGCCGCGGTGAATGAAGAAGTCGTTGAACGAGAGTTTCATCGAGCCGGCGAGGATCATGCTTGGCGGATCGCCGATCAGCGTGGCGGTGCCCTGGAGGTTGGAACAGATGGCGATCAGGATCAGCAGGCGCACGGGGGACACGCCAAGCTTCCGGCAGAGGCTGAGGGCGACGGGGGCCACCAGCAAAACGACGGCGACGTTTTCGAGGACGATGGACATCGCCGACGCGAGCGCGCAGATGGCCAGCATCGCGCCGGTGCCGGTCCGCGCGCGGACCAGCATCCACTCGGCGAGGACGGCGGGCATCCGCGACTGCATGAACAGCTCGGCCAGCACCAAGGTCCCGAAGAACAGCAGGAGGACGTTCCAGGAGATGTACTCGACGAGCGCAGCCCGCCACGGCGCGGCGCCGGTCGCGACGGCGAGGGCGGCGGCCGCGACGGCGACGACGGAGCGCCGGCGGGGAAACAGGACGAACAGTGCGTAGGCGCCGGCGAAGAGCGCTAGGGCCAGCCAGGAGGGGGCCATGGCGTCCTCAACCCCCCGCCCGGCGGAACATCCGGTCCCGCCCGCCAACGGCCCGCTCGTGCGCGCGCCGCGCGGTCCTTCGAGGCATGCGCGGGGTCACGCCGACTGCAACACCATGTTGGCGTAATGGATCGTGTCGCCGGTGCGGATCAGGCCCACGGCGGCCGGGACGCGACGCTTGAGTTCGACGTGTGGTTCGTAGATCACGGGCATGCCCTCCAACGCCCGGGCGAACCGCTCGCGCACCTCGGCAGTGTTCTCGCGGAGGAATTCCTCGGCCATCCACGCCTGCCCGATGACGAAGTTGGGGCGGAGGGCCCTTAGGACGTCGAGCACGGTTGGGATGTCGTCCACCAGCGAGAGGTCCACGGTCTCCAGGCCGGGCCAGGAGGGAAAGCCGCGGTCGGCGATGACCAGGGTGTTGGTGTGGCGGACGCGGCTGAGCAGGGAGTTGACGTGCGGGTTGAGGATGCCGCTTTTCCACATAACGTCGGCCTCCGGCGGACCGGCTCAGGTGGCGGCGGGGGGGGCGTCGCCGGCGGAGGGCGGCGGGTCGTCGATCGGGGCCGGCGGTTCGACGGGCCGGCGGTCGTCGGGGCGGAACTCGCGGCGCCGGTCGCGGTGGCGCCGGTGACGTCCGCCGCCCTGGAAATTTCCGCGGTTGCGGAACTCCTGGCCGGACCGCTGGTTGCCGTACCCCTGGCCGTACGCTTGGCCGTAGCCGCCATAGGTGCCATAGCCAGTCTGACCATAGCCGGTGGCGCGGTTGTAACCGCTGGCACCGCCGTTGCCGCGCTGTTGGAGTTCGTTGGCGATGTCGCGCAGGAGGCGCGCCAGTTCGGCCATCGGCATGTGACGAAGGTCCATTCTCACTGTCCGTCTCCTTCCCCTCCCCGTGGCCGCGCCGCCGCCCGCCGGCGGGGCGCGCGGGGCGTCAGACGGCCTTGAAGCACAACGTGGCGTTGTGCCCGCCGAACCCGAGCGAGTTCTTCAGGCAGACGCGCACACGGGCCTCGCGGGCCTGGTTGGGCACGTAGTCGAGGTCGCACTCCGGATCGGGGGTCTGCTGGTTGATCGTCGGCGGCACGGCGCCGCGGTGGATCGCCAGCGCACAGGCGGCCGACTCGACGCCGCCGGCGGCGCCCAGCAGGTGGCCGATCATGGACTTGGTCGAGCTGATCATCGTCCGCCGCGCGGCCGACTCGCCGAGGGCGGCCTTGATCGCGAGGGTCTCGCACCGGTCGTTGAGCTGGGTGCTGGTGCCATGGGCGTTGATGTAGTCCACCTCGTCGGGCGAAACGCCCGCCGTAGCCATCGCGCGGCGCATCGCCTCGGCGGCGCCGGCCCCCCGCTCATCCGGCGCGGTGATGTGGAAGGCGTCGCAGGTGGCGCCGTAGCCGGCGACCTCGCAGTAGATGCGGGCACCCCGGCGCGCGGCGCGGCCGTACTCTTCGATCACGAGCGCGCCGGCGCCCTCACCGATCACGAAGCCGTCCCGGTCGCGGTCAAAGGGCCGGCTGGCGCCGACGGGATCGTCGTTGCGGGTGCTGAGGGCCTTCATCGCGCAGAAGCCCCCGAGGCCCAGCTCCATCACGGCGGCCTCGCTGCCGCCGGCGATGATGATGTCCGCCTCGTCTTCCCGGATCGCCCGCAGCGCCTCGCCGATCGAGTGAGTGCCGGTGGCGCAGGCGGAGACGACGGCGAAATTCGGTCCGCGAAGCCCGAACTCGATGGCCACCAGCCCGGGGAGCATGTTGGTGATCATCTGCGGGATCATGAAGGGCGAGAAGCGCGACGGGCCGCGCTCATGGTAGAGGCGGGTCTGCTGAAACAGGATGTAAAGGCCACCGATCCCGCTGCTCATCAACACGCCGGCCCGCCACGGATCCTCGCGGGAAAAATCGAGCCCGGCGTCGGCGACCGCCATTTTCGCGGCCGCTAGCCCGTAATGGCAAAACGGGTCCATCCGCCGCTGCTCCTTGCGGGGGATGAACCGGTCCACGTCGAAATCCGCGACCTCGCCGGCGATGCGTGAATCGAAGGCGGAGGCGTCGAACTTCGAGATTGGGCGAACGCCGGACTCGCCGCGGAGCATGCGCGCCCAAACGGTGTCGAGGTCGCACCCCAGGGGGGTGACCCACCCCAACCCCGTGACGACGGCCCGGCGTCCTTCCGCCACTGGTCGCTCCCGAAGGCCCGGCCCGCCGCCGTGGGGGGCGGGCCGCGCCGCGTCACTCGTCCTTGAAGCCCTTCTCGCGCAGGTAGTTGATCACCGCGCCGACGGTCGTGAGCTTCTCGGCGTCCTCGTCCGGGATCTCGGCCTTGAAGGCCTCCTCGAATGCCATGATCAGCTCGACCGTGTCGAGCGAGTCGGCGCCGAGATCCTCGATGAACGACGCCTCCGGCGTGACCTGCTCAGGGTTGACGTCGAGTTGGTCCACGATGATCTTCTTCACCTTTTCTTCGAGTGACATGTCGTGTGTCTCCTTCGCTCTGCCTGGCGGATCACGCCATCACCATGCCTCCGCACACCGAGATCACCTGGCCGGTGATGTAGGCCGACTCGTCGCCGGCCAGAAACAGCACCGTCCGGGCGACGTCATCCGGCTCGCCGAACCGCCCCAACGGAATCGCGCCCAGCATCCGCTGGCGCGCCTCCTCGGGCAGCTTGTCGGTCATCGCCGTCCGGATGAACCCCGGCGCGACGGCGTTGACCCGCACGTTGCGCGACGCCAGCTCCCGGGCCGCGGTCTTCGTCAGGGCGATCACCCCGCCCTTGGATGCCGCGTAATTCGCCTGCCCGGCGTTGCCCATCAGCCCGATGACCGAGGCGATGTTCACGATCGACCCCGAGCGCTGCCGAATCATCGTCCGAGCGACGGCCTTTGTAAACAGGAATACGCCCTTCAGGTTGATGTTCAACACGGCGTCCCAGTCGGTCTCGCTCATCCGCACCAGAAACGTGTCGCGGGTGATGCCGGCATTGTTGACCAGCACATCGAGGCGCCCCAGCGCCTCCACGACGCGGTCCACCCCCGCCTGCACCTGGTCGGCGCGGCTGACGTCGCAGGCGAACACCTCCGCCCGCCGCCCCGTCTGGCGGATGCGACCGGCGGTCTCTTCCAGCCATCCGGCCTCCAGGTCGCAAACGGCGACGTCGGCCCCCGCGGCGGCCAAGCGCGCGGCGATGGCCTGTCCGATGCCGCGCGCCGCGCCCGTGACGAGGGCGACCCTGCCATCCAGCAAACCCATAAAATGATGCGTCTTTCGACCGAGAGGTTCCCGCCCCCGGACGTCAAAGGGCCGGGGCGACCGACTCCAGCCCCGGAAGGTCCGAGATGGTATGAACTTCGGCGGCTTTGTCAATGCGGCGCAACAGCCCGGCCAGCACGCGGCCCGGACCGCATTCGACGTGGCGGCGCACGCCGAGGTCCCGCAAGGCGGTGACGCAGTCCACCCAGCGGACGGGGGAGGTCACCTGTTCGACCATCCGCCGGCGGATGGCCGCGGGATCGGCGTCGTGGGGCTGCCCGGTGACGTTCGAAATCACGGGGTGCGAGGGCGGGTTGAAGCGCACCGGCCCGAGAAACTCCTCCAGCCGCGCCGCGGCGGGGGCCATCAGGGAGGAATGGAACGCCCCGGCGACCTGCAGCGGGATGACCCTTCGGGCGCCCCGTTCGGCGGCCAGACGGGCGGCGGCGGCGACCGCCTCCTTCGGGCCGGACAGGACCGTTTGTTCCGGGGAGTTGAAGTTGGCCAGCTCCACGCCCGCCTCGCGCGCCAGCGCCGCGAGGGCGGCCGGCTCCATGCCGATGACGCTGACCATCCCGCCCGGCGTGCGCTCGCACGCCTCCTGCATGAACCGCCCCCGGGCCTCCAGCACGCGCACGGCATCCTCGAACGAGAGCACGCCGGCCGAATGGAGCGCGGCCCACTCGCCCGAACTCAGCCCGGCGGCCGCCGTCCATTTGAGGCTGGGGTGAGCGGCGAGCAGGGCGGTTTCGCAAATGACGCTGACGACGAAGATCGCCGGCTGTGCGCGGTCGGAGCGGGTCAGTTCCTCTGCAGGCCCCTCGGCGCAGAGGCGGGCCAGGTCGAAGCCGAGCACGTCGGAGGCGCGGCGGAACAGCACGGCGGAGTCCGGCCGCGACGCGAAATCGGCCCCCATGCCCACGGTTTGCGCGCCTTGACCGGGAAACAACGCGGCGGTCGGTGTCATGTCGGTTGGATCCATTCCAACACGCTCGCCCCCCACGTGAAGCCGGCGCCGAAGGCGACCATCAGCACGAGGTCGCCGTCGCGGATCCGGCCGTCGCGGACGGCCTCGTCCAACGCCAGCCCGATCGAGGCGGCCGAGGTGTTGCCGTAGCGTTCGACGTTGATGATGAAGCGGTCGGCGGGACATCCCAGCCGTTCGCCGATGGCGGCGATGATGCGCAGGTTGGCCTGGTGGGGGATGACCCAACGTATGTCCTGGATGCCCAGGCCGGCGCGATGGAGCGCAGTCCGGGCCGCCTGGGCCATGTGGGTGACAGCATGCCGGAAGACCTCGCGCCCCCGCATGCGCAAATAATGCTCCCCTGCGGCGACGGTGGCGGCGCTCGCAGGGCGGCGCGAACCACCGGCGGGAAGATAGAGGAGGTCGGCGAGGGAGCCGTCGGATCCCAGCACGGTGGAGAGGATGCCGCGGCGGCCGGCCGGAGCGGGTTTGAGCACCGCCGCGCCGGCCCCGTCGCCGAACAGCACGCAGGTGGAACGATCCTTCCAGTCGAGAATCGCGCTCATCTTTTCCGCCCCGATCACCAGCGCATTGGGGACTGCGCCAGTCTCGACCAGGCGGCGAGCCATCTCGAGGCCGTACAGAAACCCCGAGCAGGCGGCCTCGAGGCCGACGCAGAAGGCGTGGCGGGCGCCGAGGCGGCTCTGAACGAGGCAAGCGGTGTTCGGGAAGGGATGGTCGGGGGTGATGGTGGCGACCGCGATCATCCCGACGTCGGCCGGCGCCAGACGGGCCGACTGCAGGGCCTTCCGCGCGGCCTCGAGGGCGAGGTCCGAGGTGGCCTCGTGGTCCGCGGCGATACGCCGCTCCCGCATCCCGGTGCGCTCGACGATCCACTCGTGGGAGGTCTCCACCATCCGCTCCAGGTCGCGGTTGGTCAGCACCCGGGCCGGCACATGCGCGCCGCAGCCGGCGATGGCGACGGGCCGTGCCGGCGGCGGCGGACGGGACGGGTGGGGCGGGCTGCTCACGCCGCGCCGAGCTCCGCGACGCCGGCCTGAACCTTGCCGGGCACCTCGCGCCGCACCGATTCCACCGCGACGCGGATGCCGTTGGCCACGGCCCGCGCATTCGAGGCGCCGTGGGCGATGATGCAGACACCGTTGACGCCCAGCAGCGGCGCGCCGCCGTACGAGGAGGCATCGGCGCGCCGCCGCAGGTCGGCCAGACCATGCCGGATCAGCCATGCGCCGATCCTGCGGGGCAGGTTGAGGGTCAGCGTCTCCCGGAGCAGATGGCCGAAGTAGTGAGCCACGCTCTCGCTGGTCTTGAGCACCACGTTGCCGACGAAACCGTCGCAAACGACGACGTCCACCCGCTCCGTGAACAGATCGTGGCCCTCGACGTTGCCGGCGAAGTCGAGGCGGGAGGCGCGCAAGCGGCCAAAGGCCTCCCGCGTGATCTCGTTGCCCTTGGTCTCCTCCCCGCCGATGCTCATCAGGCCGACGCGCGGGCGCGGAATGCCGAGGACTTCGCGGGCGTAGACGGTGCCCATCACCGCGAATTGGAACAACAGCTCCGGCGAGCAGTCCGTCGTGGCGCCCGCGTCGATCAGCACCCACGGCCGGCGGCCGCGGCCGGGCATGGAGGTGGCGATCGCCGGACGCAGCACGCCGCCGAGCGTCCGCAGCTTCAGCGTCGCCGCCGCCACCATCGCGCCGGTGTTGCCGGCGGAAAATACGGCGTCCGCCTCGCCCTGCTTGACCAGGTCCACCGCGCGGCTGATGGACGAGTCTTTTTTGCGTCGGATGGCGGCGGCGGGCGATTCGCCCATCTCGATCACCTCTCCGGCCGGCTCGACGCGCACCGTCGGCGGTAGGGAGGTTCCGCGGGGCAGCGCGGCGAGGATCTCGGGCTCGCGGCCGACCAGGATCAGCTCGACGTCCGGCGAAGTGGCTGCGGCCTGCAGCGTGCCGGCGACGACCTCCTGCGGAGCGTAGTCCCCGCCCATCGCGTCAATCGCAATGCGCATGGCGCGCAACCGGGACTCACTCCGCCGTCGACAGCGTTTCCACCTGCCGACCGGCATAGTAACCGCAGGCCGGACACACCCGGTGCGGCTGCGCCCACGCCTTGCACTTGGGGCACTTCGAGAGGGCCGGCTTGGGGCGCCGATGCGACCGGACCCGCATCTGCTTGCGGCTCTTCGACTTTCTGCGTTTCGGTACAGCCATGTCCACTTTCTCCCATCGCCGGCCGCTCAGTCATCCGCCGGATGGCCGAGCCGGTCCAATGCCTCCCACGGCCCGGCATCTACGCCGCCGGCCGGGGGACAGCCGCAGGGGCCCTCGTTGAGGTCCCGGCCGCACCGGGGGCACAGCCCCCTGCACGACTCCGCGCACAAGGGATGCAGCGGGATCCGCAGCCACAGCGCATCCCTCAGGTCGGGCGTCACGTCCACGTCCCGCTGGCCCTCGGCCGGCGAATATTCGCACAAGAATGCCGAATCTTCCACGAATGTCGAGAAGTTCCGGCCGCACCTCCGGCAATCCGCCCTCAGCGCGAGTCCGATCCGGCCGGCGACCACCAGCCGCGCGCCGACCCGGCGGGCGACCAGCCGGTAGCGGATGGCCCCGGCCGGCGTGCAGAGATCGGACGCCTTGAGGCCGAGGATCGCCGCATCTTCCTCCCCCTCAAAAAGGGATCCTTCGGCCGAAACACTGGAGACCTCAATGCGCATCCGACCGCCCCTCTCCCGTCGACCCGAGAGAGGCCGTCCGCCGCTGCAGCGCGGCCCACGCGGCGGGCGGCACGAAGCTCTGCGCGTCGCCGCCAAGCTCGGCGATCTGCCGCACGGTGCTGGAGCTGACGTAGCTGAACTCCTCGCTGGGCATCAGAAACAACGTCTCGATGTCCGGCGCCAGCTTGCGGTTGGTCAGGGCCATCTGGAACTCGAACTCGAAGTCCGAAAAGGCCCGTAGCCCTCGCACGAGGACGCGCACCCCCCGCCGCCGCGCGTGCTCGACGAGGAGGCCGTCGAAGGGTTCCACCTCCACGTTCGGCAGGTGAGCCAGCGCCTCGCGGGCGATCGCGACGCGTTCGTCCACGTCGAACAGCGTCCGCTTCGGCGGATGCCGCGCCACGGCGAGGATCAACCGGGGGAAGATGCCAGCCGCCCGGCTAATGAGGTCCACGTGGCCAAGCGTGATCGGGTCGAAGGTTCCCGCGTACATCGCCGAAGGGTTCATCGTTCGTCTCCGCCCGGGTCGTGGTCGATTCAGAGCGCAAGCGGCGCGAACACCGCTCGCCCGCCCAGCCGTTCCCGACCGCGCAGGCCGCACAACTCCACCAAAAAATCGAACTCGACCACGCGTCCGCCGAGCGCCTCCACCAGCCCGCCCGCGGCCGCCGCGGTGCCCCCCGTCGCCAGCAGGTCGTCGAAGACCACCACCCGCGCCCCTCTCGCAACCGAATCCGCGTGGATTTCCAGCGAGGCCGAGCCGTATTCGAGCAAGTACTCCACCGACTGCGTCCTCCAGGGGAGTTTGCCCTTTTTCCGGATGGGGACCAGCGGCAGGCCCAGTTCGGCCGCGATGGCTCCGGCGAACAGGAAACCGCGGGCCTCGACGGCCGCGATCGCGTCCGCCCCTCCACGGCGATGCCGGTCGACAAAAAGCCCCACCGCCGCGCGGAACAGCGCCGGATCGCCCAGAATCGGCGTCAGGTCCCGAAACAGGATCCCCGGTTTGGGAAAGTCCGGGACGTCGCGGATCGCACGCCGAAGCCGTTCAACGACGTCCATGACCGCCCTTTCGCCGCCGACGGCCGGCGGCTCGCCGTTGACGCTTCGCCGAAACGGACCGCCGGCGCGGCGTCCCTGCCGTTTTCGCCGGCCGCCGCGCGGCGCGTTGTCGGGCCCGCCGCGGCCGGCGGGCAGTTTTGGCGTGGCGGGGAGCCATAGCCGTCGTGTTATCGCCGTCGGCCGACGGGGCCGCCGCGGCCGCCGCCATCTCCTCCGGCGCGAACGGCGCCTCCGGCGGCGGGTAGTTCGGCCGCGGGACTTTTTCCTCGAGCAGGTCCCGCAGCTTCGACAGGGCGCTGTTTTGGAGCTGCCGCACGCGCTCGCGGGTGATGCGAAACCGCTTGCCGACATCCTCGAGCGTCTCGATGGGGGCGCCCTGCAGGCCGAAGCGGTATTTCAGAATCTCGCGCTCGCGCAGCGGCAGATAGCGCAGCAGCCGCGTTGCCTCGCTCTTCAACTGGGCGTCGTTGATCTCCTCGAACGGCGTGCGCGCGCGCTCGTCCCCGATGATGTCGCCGAACGTGCCGCCGTCGTCGTCGCCGATCGGCGCGTCGAGCGACGCGGGCCGAATGGCGACCGTCTGCCAGTGGCTGACGGTGGACTCTTCCACCCCCAGCTCCGCCGCCAGCTCGGCGTCGGTGGGGTCCCGCCCGAGTTCCTCCGAGAGCTTGCGCTCCGCCTTTCGCATCCGTGAAATCTTGTCCACCAGGTGGGCCGGCAGGCGGATCGTCTTGCTCTGGTTGGCCAGCGCCCGCTTGATCGCCTGTTTGATCCACCAAGCGGCGTAGGTGCTGAGCTTGCCGCCCTTTTTCGGGTCGAACCGCTCGACGGCCTTGACCAGCCCGATGTTGCCTTCGGAGATCAAATCCAGCAGCGGCAGGCCGTACCGGGCGTAATCCTGCGCGATTTTGACCACCAGCCGGAGGTTGGCGGCGATCATCTGCTGGCGGGCCTCCCGGTCGCCACGCCGGATGCGCGCCGCCAGCTTGACCTCCTCCCTGGGGGTCAGCAGATCCACCTCGCCGATCTCCTGCAGATAGAGGCGGATCGTCTTGTCGCTTTCGCCCATGATCTCGCCTGTCTCCCACCCCACGCGGCCGACCGCCGCCCCGGGAAGGCTCATGATGGCACATTCCGGACCCGTGCGGAAGGCGGATTTGCCTTATCCGCCCGACACCCCTACCATCGGCGGCCGTCCGATGCACCGGCGATGACGCGCGAGTCCCCAACCATCCTGTTCGTCTGCACCGGCAACACCTGCCGCAGCCCGATGGCCGAAGCGCTGTTCCGCCTGCGGGCCGGACTCGGCAGCCGATGGCGGGCCGTCTCTGCCGGCGTCGCCGCCATGGGGGGCCTGCCCGCCACCCCGGAAAGCGTCGAGGTCGTTCGCGAAGCCGGCGGCGACCTCTCGGGCCACCGGACCCGCCGACTGACGGCCGAGCTGGTCGCGCAGGCCGACATCATCGTCGCGATGAGCCGCTCGCACGCCCGCCAGGTGGCCGACGCCTTTCCTGAGGCCGCCGGCCGCATCCGGCTGCTCTCCTCCTACCGGGTCGGCGGGGTCGAGCAGGACATCGCCGACCCCGTCGGCCAGTCTCTGTTTGTCTATCGGAAAATTCGGGACGAAATTGACAGCGCCATCGCCGACCTCCTGATCGAGCTGCATCGGCCGACACAGCCGGCGGAGGCGCCACGGAGGGCCACGATGAGGATCGCGATCGGTTCGGATCATGGCGGATGGGAGATGAAACGGCGGGCGGTCGAGTGGCTGACGGCCCGTGGGCACGAGGTGCTCGATCTGGGCCCGGAGACCGCCGAGCCGGTGGATTACCCCGACTACGCCGCGGAGGTCGCCCGGCGCGTCGCGTCGGGTGGCGCAGAGACGGGCATCGTGCTGTGCACCAGCGGCATCGGGGCCTCGATCGCGGCCAACAAGGTGCCGGGCGTGCGCGCAGCCCTCTGCCTGACCCCCCACATGGCCGAAATGGCCCGCCGCCACAACAACGCCAACGTGCTGGCCCTCGGCGGCGAGACGGTTCCCGCCGACCAGCTCGGGCCCATTCTCGAGGCATGGCTGGGTGCGGGGTTCGAAGCGGGCCGCCACGAACGCCGCGTCGGAAAGATCGCGCGCATCGAGCGGGAGGAGGCCGCCATGGCCGCGCTGGCCGCCACCGATCCCGAGGTGGCCGCCGCCATCGCCGTCGAGGCCCGCCGGCAGACGGACAACCTCGAGCTGATCGCCTCGGAAAACTACACCAGCCCCGCCGTGCGCGAGGCGGTGGGGTCGGTCCTCACCAACAAGTACGCCGAGGGCTATCCGGGCCGGCGGTGGTACGGCGGCTGCGAGCACGTGGATGTCGTCGAGCGCCTGGCCATCGAGCGCGCCAAAGCCCTGTTCGGCGCCGAGCACGCCAACGTCCAACCCCACTCCGGCAGCACGGCCAACATGGCCGTCTATTTTGCCCTCCTCGAGCCCGGCGACACGCTAATGGCGATGAGCCTGGCCGACGGCGGCCATCTCACCCACGGCCACCCAATGAACTTCTCCGGCCGCTTCTTCCGCATTGTGCCCTACGGCGTCTCACGCGAGACGGAGCGGATCGACTACGACGCCCTTGAGCGGCTGGCCACCGAACACCGTCCGAAGATGATCTGCGCCGGCGCCAGCGCCTACCCGCGCATCATCGACTTCGAACGGCTGCGGGCCATCGCCGACTCGGTCGGCGCGCTGCTGATGGTGGACATGGCCCACATCGCCGGTCTGGTCGCCGGCGGCGCACATCCCAACCCCGTGCCGTGGTGCGACGTGGTCACGACCACCACCCACAAGACCCTGCGCGGCCCCCGGGCGGGGCTGATCCTCTGCCGCGAAAAGCACGCCGCCGCCATCGACAAACAGTGCTTCCCCGGCATCCAGGGCGGTCCCCTGATGCACGTGATCGCCGGCAAGGCCGTCTGCCTTCGGGAGGCCGCCGCGCCGGAGTTTCGCGACTACGCCGCCCGGATCGTCCGCAACGCCCAGGTGCTCGCCCGCGTCCTCGTCGAAGGGGGACTGCGCATCGTGTCGGGAGGCACCGACAACCACCTGATGTTGGTGGACGTCACCCCCTTCAAGCTTACCGGCAAGGACGCCGCCGCCGCCCTCGACCGCGCCTGCATCACGGTCAACAAGAACGCGATCCCGTTCGACACGCGCAGCCCATTCGTCACCTCCGGCATCCGCATCGGCACCCCCGCCGTCACCACCCGCGGCATGGGCGAGGCGGAGATGGAGGTCATCGGCCGGTGCATCCTCGGGGTCCTTCGCGCTCCATCCGACGAGACCGCAATCGCGCGCGTCCGCGAGGAGGTCCTCGCCCTCACCCGCCGCTTCCCGGTGCCCTGAGCGCCGGTCCCGGCATCGTGAAGGCCGCCGGCGCCCGATCGCCGAGTCCGGCACCGCCGGAGTTCCAACCCTTGGACAAACGGCCACCGGCGGGTTCCAAGGTTTGGACAGTATGCCGTCTGTAGGTGCCCATGGTTGGACACGCCGGCGGCTCGCCACTGCCGGCATCGTCAGGAACTCGGAGCAGAAGGCCACGGAGGCGGCTGCGCGCAGCCCCTCCGCCCGGGGAGCACGAGCCATCTTCCCATCGGGCCCGGGCGCGTCGCCTACCGGCGGCACACGGGCCGGCTGGCCACCGGCGCCGCCGTCGGTTAACCTGCCGGCGCGCCCGCCGACGGGGTTGGGTGCCACGTTTGAAAGGGGGTCGCATGAAAGCGCGGAGTGTCGCGGCCTGGGCGGTGGCCTGGGCGGCGGCATGGAGTGGGGCGCGGGAGGAGACGGCCGCCCGATGGCCGTGATGGCGCGGCCCGGCGGACAACGCGGTCGTCGCGCAGGACCTGCCGATCCATTGGAGCGCCGATTCGAACGTCACATGGAGCGCGGCTCTGCCCGGCCGCGGCGCCTCGACGCCGGTCGTGTGGGACGGTCGCATCGTGCTCACGCGCCGGTGGAGGGCCACGATGGCGTGCTGGCGTTCGACCTGGCGGGCCGTGAGCTTTGGCGGCGGACGTTCGGACCCGCCCGCCGCGCCACCGGTCGGCCTCCAGTTGCAACCCCTCGCCGGTCACCGACGGCCGCCTCGTCTGGGTGTATTTCAAGAGCGGTACGCTGGCAGCCCTCACGTTGGACGGCACAACGGTGTGGGCCCGTTCGGTCGAGGAGGAGTTCGGGCCTGACCATCTGGTTTGGGACGTCGGCACCTCGCCGGTGCTGACCTCCAACCACGTGGTGCTCTCGGTGATGAACGGGCCGGCGTCCCACCTGGCCGCGTGGGACCGGGCGACGGGTCGGCTTGCCTGGCGGGTGCCGCGGGCCTGGCCCTGTGCATACGAGGCCGATCAGGGATACACGACGCCGATGGTTCTATCCCACCGCGGCCGTGAGGCCGTGCTGGTCTGGAACGCGGAACACGTGACGTTGCACGACGCGCGGGACGGCTCGGTGATCTGGGACTGCGGCGGGCTGAACCCCGAAGGCCGCAGCAACTGGCCGCCGGTCGCATCGCCGGCGCTGGCCGACGGCATGATCCTGGTGCCCTACGGACGCGGCCAGCGCCTGTTCGGCCTGGCGCTCGAAGGCGAGGGCGACGTCACCGCCACCGCGCACCGGTGGATGCGATCCGACACCGGCAGCTACGTCCCCACGCCGCTGGTCTGGCGCGGCCGGCTGATCCTGCTGCGCGATCGGCACGAAGCCGAATGCATCGAGCCGGCGACCGGCCGCACGCTGTGGACCGGCCGGCTCGAGCGCAGCCCAACGCCCTTCTACGCCTCGCCGTTGATCGCGGCCGATCGCCTCTACGCGGTGCGCGAGGACGGCATGGTGTTCGTCGCGGCGTTGGACCCGGAGTTTCGGGTGCTGGCCCGGAACGCGATGGGCGAGCCGATCTGGGCCTCGCCGGTGCCCCTCGGGCGCCGCCTGTTGCTGCGCGGCGAGCGGCATCTATTCTGCATCGGGCCGCCGATCTGAGCGGTGGGCCTGCGGGATCGGGGCGCCAGCGGCGCGCCCCCGCGCCCGCTCGTCCAGGTCGGCCAGCGTGAAGCGCACGCTTCGAATGTACGGGGGGCGGCCCGCATCCCATGTCCCGTAGGTCGTGACGACGATCGTGCCGTCGGGCAGAACCTCGACGCCGGGGTAGGTCGTGTCCCACCCGCGTCGGTTGTCCAGCAGCCGGATATAGTACTGGCCGGGCCGGCCGAGGACGAGGTCGTCCCACGAGCCCGCCCATGCGACGCAGTCGCCCTCGAACGGACTGCCGACGCCGGCCTTGTCGACGTCCTCGTCCACGCCGAACGGCCGTCCGCGCGCGTCCGCCGGCGTGACGGCGCGGAACACACAGACCACCCGTCCGTCCGGCGCGCGGCGCGCGCTTGGCCGGACATGTACGGCGCTGCGGCCCGCTGTGCAGGAGTGGCGCGCAGGCATTTGACCGCGCGCCCCGCCATCCGTACGATGAGCGTCTGGCGGCGGGCCGGTAGCTCAGTCGGCAGAGCACGACACTTTTAATGTTGGGGTCGCGGGTTCGATTCCCGCCCGGCTCACCAGAACGTCCCGGAGCGTTCCCCCGCCCCATCCCAGGAAATGCCAGGTGCCGGGCCGACACCCAATCCGCAGCGTGTTCGAGCTGGCCGCCACCCGCGCCGCCCGGGTCGTCGTCCCCGGTCTGCCGCGGTCGGCCGTGGTGCGGATGGCGCACGCCTTGGGCCGCGCCGCGGCGGCCACGCCCTCGCATGTCCGGCGGGTCGCCCTGGCCAACCTGCGCCTGGCGTTCGGGGATGGCATGACGGCCGCAGAGCGGCAGGCGACGGTCCGAACCTCGTTCCAGAGTTTCGCGCTGGCGCTGTTGGACGTGCTCTGGTTCAGCCGCAATCCCTTCGAACGCCTGGCCCGTCACGTCCGGTGGGACCCTGCCGTGCTGGACCTCCTGCGCGCCCCCGGCCCGCAGGTGCTGCTGACCGGCCACGTCGGCAACTGGGAGACGCTGGGCCAGTCGCTGGCCGCCACCGGCGTGCCGCTGATGAGCGTGGCCGCGCCGTTGGCCAATCCGGCGGTGGACCGCCTTCTGCTCGAGATGCGCCGCGCCTCGGGCCAGGTCATCGTGGCCCAGCGGGGCGCCGTACTGCGCCTGATCCGCCACCTGCGCGCCGGCGGCAAGGTCGCGATGCTCCTGGACCAGAACGTGAAACCGGAGGAGGGCGGGGTGTTCGTGCCCTTCTTCGGCCTGCCGGTGCCCGTCTCCGCCGCCGCCGCCGCCCTGGCGTTGCGGCTGCGGTGCCCGCTTCGATCGGCGCATCTGCTGGCCGACGAGGCCGGGGACTACCAAGTGGTCGGTTTTCTTTCGCTCGAGCCCGTGGATGCGTCCGCGCCCGGCGCTGTCGAGACGCTCACCGCCCGCCTCACCGCCCACTGCGAGTCCGTGGTCCGGAGCCATCCCGGCCACTGGCTGTGGAGCTACAAGCGATGGAAGCATGTCCCGCCCGGCGAGGATCCCCGCCGGTTCCCCTTCTACGCAAAACCCTATGTCCCTCCTGCATTACACCGGACTCCGATCCGGGACGCTTCTCCTGTTTGAAGACGCGTCGGGCCCGACGTAGAGTCCGTGTGACCCGGCATCGCCGATGAGGTTTCTTCTCTACAACATCCGCTACGGCACCGGCGGCGTCCCGGGGCGGGGCCCCTTTCAGTTTTTCCGCACCACCGGCCGCCATCTCGAACGGATCGTGGAGTTCATCCGCGAGGTCAACCCCGACGTCGCCGGCCTGGTCGAGGTGGACGCCGGATCGTACCGGTCGTTCCGTCGAAACCAGGCCCACGTGATCGCCGAACGCCTGGGCCATCATCACGCCTATTGCTCGAAGTATGCCGTCGGTTCGCTCACCTCCCGTCTTCCCATCCTAAGCAAGCAGGGCAACGCCTTCGTGGTCCGCGACAGCCGCCGCAGCGTTCGCGCCCACTACTTCCGGCGGGGCGTCAAGCGGATGGTGCTCGAACTCGAGCTGTCCGAGGTGGTGTTCTTTCTCGTCCACCTCGCGCTGCGCGGGCACGTCCGCACCCACCAGCTCGAAGACCTCTACCACCTCATCCGCCACGTGCGGAAACCGATGATCGTCGCCGGCGACTTCAACGCGTTCTGGGGGCCTCAGGAGATCGCGTTGTTCCGCGCAGCGCTCGAACTCAAAAGCGCTGACGCCCTGGACCGGCCCACCTGGCCCAGTTGGCAGCCGCACCGCCAACTCGATTTCATCCTCCACAGCGCCGGCATCGTCGTGGACCGGCTCGAGGTGCCGAATGTGCTGCTCTCCGACCACCTCCCCGTGATCTGTGATTTTCACCTCCAGCCTGGCCGCCACACGCCCCACAAACACGCCTGACCCCTTTTCCTGGGCCCTCTTGCCGTCCCCACCCATCCTCGTTCAGCCGCTTTGTCCAATCGAATGTACACGCCGTTGACATTTGTATTTCCATCCTCGAGAATGGCCATTGAACCCGTGCCTGTCCCCATGCGGGCCCCCGGTCGGTCCCATCGGACGGGCGCAACTGAGGAGCAGGATGTCGTGAGAGAGTTGAAGCCCATTCCCATGGCGGTCGTGCCGCCGCTCGATCCCGATTTCGTGCCCGCCGCACTCTGGCACCGCGCCTTCGACGAGGCCGCCCACCGGTTGGATGGTCCAGTCCTCGAGTTTGCGTTCGTCCGCCCCGACGGCACGTGTTTCCGCCATTCGATGCGCATTCTGCCCCATCGCTCCGACACCGCGTCCCTGAACCTGCGCGCCGTGGAACGGACATTGAAATTCCTGCTGTGGATGAAAGGCGCGTCGCGGATCCTCGTGGCGGGCTGCCCGCAGTTGGCCGTGGAACTCGGGCGCATCTACAGCCCGACCGGTGCTCGCGCCTTCGACGACGACCTGATCGGCCGCCGTGTGTTTTTAGAGCACCTGTCGGTCGAAGCGACCGACGCCCGTGCCCTCCCGCCGCCCAACGAGCCGGTCGTCGCCCTCGGTCGGAACCTCGACGGCTGCCGTATCGGCTTCGACCTTGGCGGCAGCGACCGGAAATGCGCCGCCGTCATCGATGGCCAGGTCGTCCACTCCGAAGAGGTTCCCTGGAGCCCGTATTTCGAAAAGGACCCTATCTACCACATCGAAGGCGTGCGCGATTCTCTTCGCCGCGCGGCGGCCCACCTGCCGCGGGTGGATGCGATCGGCGGCAGCGCAGCGGGGGTATACATCCAGAACGAGCCGCGCGTCGCCTCGCTTTTCCGCGGCGTCTCGCCGGAGGAGTTCGAGCGGTCGATCCGTCCGATGTTCCACCGCCTCCGCGACGAGTGGAACGGCGTGCCGTTCGTCGTCGCCAACGATGGCGAGGTGACGGCGTTGGCCGGCTCGATGGCGTTGGGGGAGAACGCCGTCCTCGGCGTCTCGATGGGCACCAGCGTCGCGGCGGGATGGTGCGACGCGGCCGGCCACATCACGACCTGGCTTAACGAGCTGGCGTTCGTTCCGGTGGACTATCGCGACGGCGCTCCCGCCGACGAGTGGTCGGGCGACGTCGGTTGCTGTGTGCAGTACTTCAGCCAGCAGGGCGTCGCTCGGCTCGCGGCGAAGGCCGGGATCTCCTTCCCCGACGCCACACCCGCAGCCGAGCGGCTGGTCGAGGTGCAGCGGCGCATGGCGGCGGGCGACGAGGCGGCGCTGCGCATCTTCGAGACCATCGGCGTGTGCTTCGGGTACGCGCTGGCGCGGTTCGCGGAGTTCTACCCGATGCGCCACGTCCTGGTCCTGGGCCGCGTGACGTCGGGGGCTGGCGGCGCGGTGATCCTGGAGCGCGCGACGGACGTCTTGCGCCGTCAGTTCCCGGAGCTGGCCGAGCGCCTGCGCCTGCACACGCCGGACGAACAATCGAAGCGGCACGGGCAGGCGATCGCCGCCGCGAGCCTGCCGGCGATCCCGTGCGCCCCCGCCTCGACGGAGGAGGCGTTGAGGCTTCTGTCCCCACGGCCTTTCTCGTAAAGTAACGCCGATTCCGCGGGAGCCATTCGATGCCCAACCACGAAACCCTGGTGGTGCTGGCGGCGGGGATCGGCAGCCGGTACGGCGGCTTGAAGCAACTCGACCCGGTCGGACCCAACGGCGAGGTCATTCTGGATTATTCGGTGTACGACGCGGTGCGCGCCGGCTTCGGACGCGTCGTCTTCATCATCCAGCGCGCCTTCGAGGCGGCCTTTCGCGATCGGATCCTGAGCCGCTACGAAGGGCACATCTCGGCCGCGCTGGCGTTCCAGGAGCTGGACATGCTGCCGGAGGGCTTCGCGGTGCCGGAGGGCCGGCAAAAGCCGTGGGGCACGGCGCATGCGGTGCTCTGCGCGGCGTCCGCCCTCGGCGAGGCGCCGTTCGCGGTGATCAACGCCGACGACTTCTACGGACGCGGCGCGTACGAGCTGTTGATCGAATTTCTGCGCGCCCCGCAGCCGCCGGGGCCCCCGACCTACGCGCTGGTCGGCTACCGGCTGCGCAACACCCTCTCCGACCACGGCGCCGTCGCGCGCGGCGTTTGCACCGTCAACGCCGGCCTGGAGCTGGTCGCGGCCGAGGAGCTCACCGCCATTGAGGCGCTACCCGGCGGCCGGGCGCGCAACCGTTATCCCGACGGTTCGGTGCACGAGCTGACGGGCGACGAATTCGTCTCGATGAACCTGTGGGGCTTTTTGCCCTCCGCGCTCCCGCTGATCCGCGCCGGGTTCGAGCGGTTTCTCCGCGAGCACGGCGGCGATCCGAAGGCGGAGTTCTACATCCCCACCGTGGTCACGGAGTGGCTGCGCGCCGGCCGCGCGCGGTGCCGCGTGCTGCCGACCTCCGAGACGTGGTTCGGAGTGACCTACCGCGAGGACAAGCCCCGCGTCGTGGAGAGCCTGCGCGCCCTGGTCGCCGCTGGCGTCTACCCCGAACGCCTCTGGAGCTGACCGCCGTGCGCCCCCCTCCGCCGCCGGACCGCCTGCGCGAGATCGTCGGCCGGTTCCGCATTTCGGGCGACGTCGGCGACATCCGCCCGTACGGCAGCGGCCACATCAACGACACGTTCGTCGTCGAGGTCGACCAGGCCGGCGCGCCGGTCCGCTACATCCTGCAGCGTCTGAATACCGACGTGTTCCGCGACCCCGCCGCGGTGATGCGCAACATCGGCCGAGTCACCCGCCACCTCGCCGACCGCCTTCGCCGCGCCGGCGTGCGCGACGCCAGCCGCCGCGCCCTGACGCTGATCCCGACGCTCGACGGTGCGGACTGGTTGGACGAACCCGACGGTGCCTGGCGGGTCTACCTCTTCATCGAGCGCGCCCGCACCTACGACCAGATCGAGCATCCCGGCCAGGCGGAGGCCGCCGCCCGAGCGTTCGCCCGCTTCCAGCTGGAACTGGCCGACCTGCCCGTCGGGTCGCTCGCCGAGACCATCCCCGACTTCCACCACACCCGCCGCCGCTTCGAGGCGCTGCGCGAGGCCGTCCGGGCCGATCCCCTCGGCCGCGCCTCCGGATGCCGCCCGGAGATCGAGTTCGCCTTCGCCCGCGAGGGCATCGTGGACACGTTGCTCGACGCCCGCGCCGCCGGCCTCTTGCCTGACCGCGTCACGCACAACGACACCAAGCTCAACAACGTGATGCTGGACGACGCCACCGGCGAGGGGGTCTGCGTGATCGACCTCGACACCGTGATGCCCGGCCTCGTCCTGTACGACTTCGGCGACATGTGCCGCACCGCGACCCGCCCCACCCCCGAGGACGAACGCGACCTCGGGCGGGTCCGGATGCGGCCGGACATGTTCGAGGTCCTCGCCCGCGGCTACCTCTCCGCCGCCGCCGACTTCCTCCTCGATGCCGAGGTCGAACGGCTCGCGTTTTCGGCCCGGCTGATCACCTTCGAGATCGGCATCCGGTTTCTGGCCGACTACCTCCTCGGCGACGTCTATTTCAAAACCCACCGCCCCGGCCACAACCTCGACCGGTGCCGCGTCCAGTTCCGGATGGTCGAGTCGTTCGAGGCGAACGAAGACCGGATGCGGGAAATCGTCGACGCGCTGTGGCGCCGCGCGAGGGAGGCCCGACCATGAACATGTCCGGACTTGACGTCGCGATCGTGATCGCCTTTCTGGCTTCGGTGGTCGTCGTCGGCTCGCTGGCCGCGAAGCGGGCCGGACGCAGTTCGGCGGACTTCTTCCTTTCCGGCCGCTCGATGCCGTGGTGGCTGTTGGGCGTCTCGATGGTCGCCTGCACGTTTTCGTGCGACACGCCGAACCTCGTCACCGACATCGTCCGCACCGGCGGCGTGGCGGGAAACTGGGCGTGGTGGGCGTTCCTGCTGACCGGCATGCTGACGGTGTTCGTCTACGCCAAGCTCTGGCGGCGATCGGCGCTCGACACGGACCTCGGCTTCTACGAGATCCGCTACAGCGGCCGTCCCGCCGCCGTACTGCGCGGCTTCCGCGCCCTCTACCTCGGTGTGCTGTTCAACGTGCTGGTGATGGCGACCGTCTCGCTGGCGGCGATCAAGATCGGACAGGTGATGTTCGGCCTTCGGCCGGGCGAGACCCTCTTCTACGCTTCCGCCGGCGTGGCGATCTACTCCGTCCTGGGCGGCCTGACGGGCTCGATTTGGGCGGACTTTTACCAGTACTCGGTGGCGATGTTCGGCGCGATCGCGGCGGCCTGGTACGCGGTGACCTCGCCGGCGTTCGGCGTCGGCGGTCTCTCGAACCTCGTCGCGCACCCGAACCTCGCCGGGAAGCTGTCGTTCCTGCCGCCGGCGCCGTCGGCCGACGACCTCAGTCCGCTGGTGGGCCTCTTCGTCCTGCCGGTGGCGATCCAGTGGTGGAACGTCTGGTACCCCGGCGCCGAGCCGGGCGGGGGCGGATACGTCGCGCAGCGGATGCTCTCGGCCAAAAACGAGCGGCATGCCGTTGGCGCCACGCTGTTGTTCAACTTCCTCCACTACGCGGTGCGCCCCTGGCCGTGGATCCTCGTCGCCCTCGTTTCGCTGGTCGCCTTTGCGCCCGACCCGCCCGAGGTTCGCGACGCCGCCCGCGCCCGCCTGCAATCGCCGGAGCTGGCCGCGGAGGTGGCGAGGTACGACGCCGGACGAGCGGACGAGCTGCCCCCCGAGCGCCGGGCCGAGATCCGGCTGCTCAAGGCCCGCGCGGCGGGCGTGGGCCGTTTGGCCGAGGCCTTCCCGGTCGTCCACGACCAGTTCCTGCGCAACGACATCGCGTACCCCGCGATGATCGCCCGCCTGCCGAAGGGCCTGCTGGGGATCGTCGTCGCGTCGCTGATCGCCGCCTACATGTCCACCATCGCCACGCACCTCAACTGGGGCTCGTCGTACGTCGTGAACGACTTCTACCGCCGCTTCCTGCGGCCCGGCGCATCGGAGCGCGAGCTGGTCGCCGTCGGGCGTGCCACGATGCTGGCGCTGCTGCTGCTGTCGGCCTGGGTGGCGATCCAGATGACGAACGCCAAGGCCTCGTTCGACCTGCTGTTGGCCGTCGGGGCGGGGACGGGGCTGATCTACATTCTCCGCTGGTTCTGGTGGCGGCTGAACGCCTGGAGCGAGATCAGCGCGATGATCCTCTCGTTCGCGATCGCCTGCTTCTTCGCTTGGGGCGCGCCGCGCCTGGGCCTGGAGGCCGCAATGCGCGACGCCGGCTGGCTGAAGATCATGAGCTACGGTGACTGGAAACTCCTCCTAGGCATCGCCGGCACGACCGCCGGCTGGCTGGCGGTCACCTGGATGACGCCGCCGGTGGATGGCCGCGTCCTGCGCGAGTTTTACCGCAAAGTGCAGCCCGGCGGCCCCGGCTGGCGGCCGGTCGTCGCTGCCGCGCGGGCGGAGGGCGAGGTGCTGGAACGGGAGACCGGATGGGACGTCCCGCTAGGCCTGGTGTGCATGATGCTCGGCTGCCTCGCGGTCTGGGGTGCGCTCTTCTCGATCGGAAGCTGGCTGTACGGTCGCCGCATCGGCGCGCTCGCGCTGGCGGCCGTCGCCGCCGTTTCGCTCGCCGCCCTGCTCCGGCTCAGCCGCCGCCTCCGCTTCCGCTGAACCGCCGCCCCGCCACCTTGCAGCCAGGCAGATCCGCACCACTTTCGCCATCATCACCGACGCCCTGGATGTGCGCCGCGAAACCGATCCGGTCGAGGAGTAACCCAAGGTCGCTCTCGCGCCAGTCGAGGAGGTCGAGCCACACCGCCTCCGCGGGACGCGACCAGCCGAACGTTGCCCGATACCGCGCCACCCCGGAGAAGAACCGCACCGCGGCCTCCGGGTGATCGTCCAGCGGCATCAACCGCTCGAGCCGGATCGCCTCGGGGCAGGTCCAACCCCTCAGGAAAGGCGACCGTCCACGGTCCCGTGATGTCGAGCGGAACCGGCGCCTCCAACAACTCCTCATGCACCCGGCCATCTGATCAGACGAACCGATGGTGCCCGCCCTCGGCCGTCCACCACGCCCAACTCCGCCCGTCCCGCGCCAGACGGGGCAGGCCCAGCAGCAGGCGCTCCTCCCGCGACCGGCCCTCGTCGGCCAGCCGCGCGACCTCCGCCTCACTGAACCCCACTGACCACACCGCCCACACGCCGCTTTCGCCACGGAAGTCCTTCGGCGGACGGGACGGACCGCTCACCGAAGGATGAGCCGGCCGTGCGCCTTCCACCCCTTCAGCCACGGTTCGGCCATCCAGGCACAGGCGCGCCCGCCGCCGCTCCGGCGGGACCTGCTCCAACAAGCGGCCGACGAACTGACCGAAATGGTGCGTGGCCCAGCGGCGGTTCATCTTGTCCACCTCGAGGCCGGTGCCTTCCTCGGAGGCCGGGTGGTTGCGGATCCCCGCGGGCGTCATGCCGATCCGGAACACGCGCCACTCGCCCGGCGGCGGCGTCCAGCGCAGTCGGCCGTCCGCGTCCAGCCGGCCGGTGAGGTCCACTACGCGGTCAGGCGGGCTCGCCCCGACCGGATCGTCCGCCATCGGCTGGGGCGCCCACCGGTAGTGCTCCCAGGGCGGGAGGGGCTCGGGGAACATCTTGCCGAGCTGCTTTTCGATGTAGAACTCCAGCCGGGGCCCGCGAAAAGTTCGATCTCCCGCAGCGCCGCAGTGCCGGCCCTGGGCCGCAGCGTCACGCAAGCAAGTCGAGGTCGCCGGCGCGAAGGCGATCGCGATGGGGCCGGAGGTCGCAAATCCGACAAGCAGATCGGGCTTCCGCAGTTCGAAAGCCGCGCGGCGAATCGGCCGCCAGCGGTCTCCGGCGCGCCTTCAGCTCCACCTCCGCGCGGTACGAAACCGCCGCCAGGTGCAACACACCAGCGCGCCACGAAGGGGTGGGCGCAGGTGAGCTCGATCTGCACCGGCCGGACGCCCAGCCCGACGGGCTCCGCCAGATCGCCGTCGGCCAGCCGCGAGACGTCCGAGACGGCCGGACGGATTTCCACGGCAGGACGGAAGGCGGCGATGGACACGTCGTCTTCCAGCTCCGCGGGCGCCGCCAGCAGGACGATGTCCTAAAACGGCTCGGCCGGCGGCGGCAGGACGATGTCGACGGGTGTGGGGCCGCGTACCCGGGCTTCCGCGATGGCGACCCGGCGCATCGCCTGCGTCGCGGCGATCCACGGGCCGCCGGACTGGCTCCAGCCGAGGCAGTTGAACAGCCCGATGTCCCCCCCAGCCGCCCGGCTTCGAGCAGCGTGTGTTCGAAGGCCGCCCATCACCCGTCCGAGAACACGCGCACCGTGCCGGCAGTGGCGTCCCGGAGATAAATGTGGCCGATCAGCGCCGCTCCAATGCCCGCCCGCCGCATCGCCTCCAAGTCTCCCGTGATGCCGGAGGTGGGGACGTTATCGCTGATCCGGTACCGATGACACCACGGCCGCGTCTCGTCCGGCGGTTCCCTGAAACCCGCGGCCAGCGGCAGCCCCAACGAACGCCGCTAACCCCGCCGTCAGGCATGCCGACCCCAGCAGGGTGGCCCCCGGCCGTCGTCGCGCAAGTCGCGCCATCTCCGGCCTCCTTGGATTCGATCGGGTCGCTCAATCCGGCATGGCGGCCGGGAGGGACAGCGGCACCCACACGTCACAGACGTGCGACGAGCGGTTTGCCGACACCAACCGCCAGCGCTCCCAAAGTTCCTCCCGCCGCCCGTCGCCGGCGCGACGTTCCTCGCGCGCCATCGACACGGAGCTTGGCGGGCAAAATCCTGTGGAATTGGTCAAGGAAAGAACCCGCACAACGGTCATCGAATGCAGCCCCAGCGAGAGGTCCGCGGCGTCGGACGTCAAACGCCCGGCGACCCCGGCATGGAACAGCGCAGCCGCGACCGCGCCCGTCAGCGCTGCCGCCACCGCCAGCGCCACGAGCACCTCGATCAGGGTAAACCCCAACCCGCGGCCGTCGCGCACGCGGCCGAAGCGCGCCCTCCGCCGAATCTCCGGCCTCCTTGCACGTCCCGAACCCCGCATTTCGGGCGCTTGTACCATGCCCGGCGGCGCGGCTCAAGAACGGATGGGCGGGCGCAAGCCGGCGATCCTGGGCCTGCAGGCGCTCAACCGCGGCAACTCCCCCGCGATGCCGTTGAGCGGTTGCAGGGTTCAAGTTTGCCCCAGCCGCAGCCATGCCCATCCGCAAACGGTCTACGCTCGTCTTCACCCTTCGGGCTACGCCAGGCCTTCGGCAAGCCGAGGCCCTGGGGAAGGCATGCGTGCGGCATGCCGAAATCGTAGGGTTCGACCTTGCTCGAGCCGCCGGCGGCTACAGGTCGGCCGAGGAAATATCGGCGGCGTCGCCGGTCCCCCCCGGCCGTCCGTCGGCGCCGTAGCTGAGGATTTCGTATGGCAACCCGTCCCGGCCGGGTACGGCGTACACGAATTCCCGTCCCCACGGGTCGCGGGGGAGCTTGCGGCTGCTGAGGTAGCCTTCGGGCGGATACGTTTCGGGGGCCGGCGGGACCGCCGGTTTGCGCACGAGGGCCTCCAACCCCTGCTCCATCGTCGGGTAGCGGCCCTGTTCGATCTGATAGTGCGACAGCGCGTTTTGCAGCTCGCGAATCTGCAGCTTCGCCGTGTCCACACGGGCCTTGCGCTGCTGGCCGATCACGTTGACGGTGACCAGCGTCGCCAACCCCATCAGGATGGCAAGTACGACGAGGACCTCGATCAGGGTGAAACCGGCCGAAGCGCGCCGGCGCGCGCCATGGCGGTGGTCTCCGCTCATGTCTCAGCCTCCTTCTTGCGGGAGCGGCCGCGGCGGGCCGGCGGGGGATCGTTCTCTTCGACGCCGACGGCCTTCAACCGGTCGATCAGATCCTCCAGCCGGGCCACGTAATAGGCGACGTTCTCGTCGCGCCGTTCGGGGTCCCAGTCGGCGACCCGGCGCGCATGGGCGTGAATGGGCACGGACTTCCTGTCGCCGGTGACGTAGTACGAAATCGTGTCGCCGGCCCGGTACGGCCGCCCAGAGGCCAGGGCCAGCTCGCAGGCGGCGTCGCGCGGGCCACCGCTGGCCTGCCGGCGCGCGGCATAGGTTTCGGGCGACTGGGCCAGCCGCTCGGTGCGGGCGAGCCGCTGGATCGGCCATTCCCGTCGCACGAGCGCCCGGCGGTACCGATCGGCCAGCGCATCCAACTCATCGTCCCGCCCGGCCAGCTTCAAGCCGATCCATTCCCGGATGAAATCCCGCAGGTACGGCTCCAGGCCGCGGGATCGCAACGCCGCGCCGGTGATCAGAATCTCCCCGTCGGAGGTCATCAACGCGTAGTTTTTTCGGCGGTAGCTGAACATGGCCTCGTAGGTCGCGTCGAACTCCAGGTCGACGCCCTCCGGCAGGACCGACCGGACCCGATCGCGGAACCGCGCCAGGTCCTCATCGCCGCCCGGCGGGGGGATGAAAAAGATGCCGTCGGTGTCCACCTCGACCGGCCGGCCACCGGCGGCCCGCACGGCCTCGACCATCGCGCGCAGCAGTTCCCGGCCTCGCGCGGCCACCCGCTCCGCGGCGTCGAAGTCGTTGAACCGCGCCGCCTCGAAGCCCAAGTATCCGTAGAAGGAGTTGATGAGGATCTTGAAGGCGCTTTGCATCGCCTCCTCGAACGCACGCTCGGCGCCCGCGGCCGCCGCCATCCGCGCGCGGGCCTCGAAGCGGACGTCGCGGAGCCGTTCGAGCAGCCGCAGAAAGAACCCCAGCGAATCCGACGCCGGGCCGATGCGGTCCACGAGCATGATCGACGGATACAGCGACCGCACATCGCAGTGGTGGACCGGCCGGACGACGCCTGTTTCGTAGACCTCCGTCAGGCCGCCCTCGAACGGGCGCGCCGGCTGCGGGCGCGGGATCGCGGCGCGCGCAGCGAGGTAGCCCCGCAGCATCACCGCATCGATCTTCGCGGCCGCGCCGCGCAGCACGACGTTCTGCAAGCTCATCGGCACCATGCGGGCCTGGGCCACGTACACCGGCCCCAGGCGCGCGGCCAGGCCGGCCGTCTCCTGTAAGTCCGCCGCCAGGTAACGCAGCACGCGATCGGGGTCGCGGTCGAACGTCCGTCCGATCTCCGACCCCTCGATGTATTCGCGCCCCTCCCTCGCGAAACCGAAATGGCGGGCCGCCTCCTTCAGCCCCAGGCCGGGCAGGGTGCGGTGGACGACGTCGTAGAGCTGCGCCAGGAAATAGGTGTCCACCACCGTCCGTCCGAAGAGGTCGGCCCGCGGATAACTGACGGCGCGGTCGGCGGCGACGAAGCGGCCAGGGCGGATCGCCATCGGTCGGTCGAGCCGGCCCAGTCGCAGCTCGATCCCGTGGCGAGCCGCGCGGCGCGCCAGATAGTCGAGGTCGAAGGCGAAGATGTTGTGTCCCTCGACGAGGTCAGGATCGCGCTCGCGGACCAGCTCGACCATCCGGCGGATCAGGGAGGGCTCGTCGTGCTCGCCGGCGTGCAGGAGCGCGCTCCAGCCGGTGTTGTCGGACAGCCCGATCGCGAGAATCCGGTCCTCCTCGCGGTCTGGGTTGGAGAACTCGAAGCCTTCGGCGGTCCGAGTTTCGATGTCGAGCTGGAGCCGCCGGAGATCGCCGAACGACAGACCGTCGAACAGGGTCCGGCCCCGCTCCATCAGGTGCTGTTGGACGGCATCGTTGATGAAGAAATACGGGGCCTCCCGGTCGAACGGGGTCCGGCCGCTGGCCTTCTGCAACCAGCGGACGGCTGTTTCCAGCGCCGCCCACGTGGGGCACCGGACCAGGATGCGCAGGTCGCCGGGGCCCTCCAGCGGCTCGACCTCATGGGGGGCGGGGCAGCCGCGCACCAGCTCCGCCGACTCGGCCCAGAGGAACGGACGGAACGGCTCTTCGGCCGTGCGCACGCGGCCGCCCTCGCGCCGGAAGAGGACCGCGACATCGCCGCCCGGCCGCGGTTCGCATTCCACCGCGACCAGGCCCGGAATCGGGTCGTGCCCGTGGAGCAGCGCGCGGTCGGCGGCGTCCATCTGTGTGGCCCTCACCCCCCGAGGCGCACGGAGGAGTACGGCATGGCCAGCAGCCACAACTGGATCCAGCCGCTGATGTCGTCGTCGCGTCCGTCGTAGCCGGGCTCGTGCCGGAGGCCAACACCCCAGCCGATGCAGTCCATCTTGTGCTGCAGGAAATACGAATGCTCCTCCAACCGGCCGTCCTGGACGTTGTAGCGGGCGTAGGCGCCCCAGCTCCACTTCGCCTTCGGGTAGAGGCGGAGTTGGGCCGCGACCAAGTCGCGCCGTTCGGCCTGATAGAGGTAGTTGACCGACACCGACCACGCGTCGCCTGAGGCCCACGAGAGCTGACCGTCGAAGAGCGTCAACCCTTCCCCGTAGAAGTCGAACAGCGACTTGAAGTCGAACCGAAAGGCGCGGACGGGCCAGAGGCGGGCGTTCACGTAGAGAGGGCCGAACTCGTCCTCGTCCTCGTCTGCGTCGAGGCGGACCACGGTGCCGATGTCGCTGTTGACCAGGTCGTGGACGGACCACGCCTCGGGAGAGGGCATCTCGCCCAGCCGGGTCTGGTCCATGCCCTCGGTCTCGCGGCTCAGCGGGTCGGTCTCGCGCTCGAAGGAATGGTCCACGTAGAGGACGCTTCGCCGGCGGGTCTGGAGCTTGTTGCGCATGCCAAAGCCGATGGTATGGCCGCCGTCGAGCCGGTCCACGCCGTCGAACTGGGGCACCCGCTTCGACAGGAGGTCGGGTTCGGGGACGTAGGTGTGGAGCGCGTAGGGCTCGGCGACGTGTCGGAGGCCGCGGCCGAAGACGTTCTCCGCCTCGTCAAGGACTTTGTAAGCCTTAAAGGAGGTTTCGAAGCCCACTTCCGGCATCGAGCGCAGGTCGCCGCCGAGTTCGCGCTGTGTGGAGAGGATCTTCTCGACAGTGGTCGGCACGCCGTTGGAGTCGACCTGCGTGACGACGTTGGTGACGCTAACGGGGGCATCGTACGTGGTCGAGTAGTACGTGCCTCTCCAGCCGGCCCGGGGCGTCAGGGCGAGGAAGCCGAAGAAGCGCTGCGGCAGGTAGAGCATGTGCCGCGTGTCGATCCGCAAAGCGTCGTAGTCCTCACGGTCAGAGGTCTCGGGGTACACGCGGCGGAGGGCGGAGGCGGCGGTCCGGCTTTCGTAGTAGAGCGGCAGGTCCCCAAGGCGGAGGGCGGGGATGGTCAGCGTCGCCTCCGGCAGCCGGTCCACGTTCTCGTAGAAATCGTTGAGACGGCCGCTGGCAAGGATCGAGAACAGGAAACGGTCGCCGCGGTGGAGCCAGGCTGCCCGGTTCTCGGGCTGGACGCTTTCGCGGTAGTCGCGGCGGAAGAAGTCCTCCTCGACGAAGGGATCGCTCATCACGGTCGCCTGCGCGAAAAGCGAGCTGCGCTCACCGGCGCGCGACTGGTGGCGGAGCCGAACGCGGTACCGGTTCTCGTCGTCGAGAGTGTCCCTGCGCTCCTCCTCCTCGCGCTCGTTTCGGTAGAGCTTCCGGTCGGAAACGTAGAACCCCTCGAGGTTGCCGCGCAAGCCGACCTCGGGGTTGCGCCAGAGGATGTTCTGGCCGGCGCCGACACCGCGTTCGGAGTAGAGGTTGACGGACGTCCGTCCCAACAGGGAACCGGTGTCGTTGAGCCCGTAGTTGTACGTCATCAGCAGGAAGCCGCCGAGCCGGGAACTGTAGCCGGGCACGACGTCCCAGCGGCCGGGTTCGCCCTGCAGGTCGCGCCGGTAATAGGGCACCCACATGATCGGCACCGGCCCGAGGTAGGCGACGGCGTGGTGCAGCGTCGCGTACCGCTGCTGCTCGAGCGTCGCGCGGGGGGCGCGGATCTCGAATTCGCGGTCGTCGCCCTCGCAGGTGGTCAGCACGACGTCCTCCAGCTCGATCCGGTCGTGACCGACCATGCGGAACCGCCCGCCGTAAAGGTAGTACGGGTGATGGAAGAGGAGGAACCGTCCGAAATCTCCCTCGCCGGTCTTGTAATTGTAGACGAGGCGTTCGCCCTTCCAGAGGGTGCCGTCCCACCGGACGAACACGACGCGGCCGCTGGCGACGATTTGGCCGGTCTCGGTGTCGATCTCGACGCGCTCGGCGGCCAGGGTCTGCCGTCCCTGGCGGATCAGCACGCCGCCCTCGGCGATCTGGAAGCGGCCGTTCTGGCGGCTCTCGATTCGGCCGGCGCGCACATCGTACGGCAGCCCCGCGTCGGGGTTGGCCCGCTGCAGGGTTCGCGCGGGATCCGCAGCCATCGCCGACGCTGTGATCGCGGCCGCCGCCAGCCGCCTCCAACCTCTTGCCCATCCACTTCGCATGCGTCGGTCTCCGCCGCGCGCCCGCGCGTTGCGGTCACGCTAACACAGCGGCCCCGCCGCTCCAAGTTTTCCCTCTCCGCCGCCTTTTCCCAAAAACGTTGGGGTCTTCGGCGGCCAGGCCGTCGAAGACCCCGTGTCCGTCCGCTCCGCCTTACTTTAACAACGGCTGGACGGCCTTGAGCACCGGCGCGATGACCAGCGACACGACGCTCATCAGCTTCATCAGGATGTTCAGCGAGGGGCCGGCCGTGTCCTTGAAGGGATCGCCGACCGTGTCGCCGACCACCGCCGCCTTGTGAGCAGGCGACCCCTTTCCGCCGTGGGCGCCACCCTCGATGTGCTTTTTCGCGTTGTCCCAGGCACCGCCGGCGTTGGCCATGAACAGCGCCATCATCACGCCCGACACCGTCACGCCCGCCAGCAGGCCACCGAGCATCTCCTTGCCGAACACGAAGCCCACCACGACCGGCGTCACCACGCCCAGCAGCGCCGGCACCGTCATCTTCCGAATCGCCGCCGCGGTGGAGATGTCCACGCAGCGCGCGTAGTCGGCCCGAACGCCAGGCTTGCCCTCGAGCAGTCCGGCGATCTCGCGGAACTGCCGGCGGACCTCCTCGACCATGGAGAAGGCCGCCTGCCCGACCGCCTGCATTGCGAACGCCGAGAACAGGAAGGGCATCATCGCCCCCACCAGAAGCCCCGCGCACACCTTCGGGTCCATCACGTCGATCTTTTCCAACCCGACCGTCTGGCCGAACGCCGCGAACAACGCCAGGGCAGTCAGCGCCGCCGAGCCGATCGCGAAGCCCTTGCCGATGGCTGCGGTCGTGTTGCCGCAGGCGTCGAGCTTGTCCGTCCGTTGGCGGACCTCCTTTTCGAGGTGCGACATCTCCGCCACGCCGCCGGCGTTGTCGGCGATCGGGCCGTAGGCGTCCACCGCCAACTGGATGCCGGTGGTGGCCAGCATGCCCAGGCCGGCGATCGCGATGCCGTACAGGCCGGCCGTGTGGTAGGCCAGCACCAGCGCCGCGCCGAGCACCACGGCGGGGATCGCGGTCGAGATCATTCCGTTCCCGAGGCCCGCGATGACGTTGGTCGCCGCGCCGGTCGTCGAGGCGTCGGCGATGCGGTTCGACGGCCCCTTCCCCTCGGCCGTGTAGTACTCCGCCAGCAAGCCGATCGCCACCCCAGACACCAAGCCCGCGACGGTGGCGTAGAACACGCCGATGGAGCGGTAGACCTGGCCGCCCATCGTGTATTCGGCGGGGCAGAACCGACGGATTACAAAGAAGGAGACAACCGCCGTCGCGATGGCGGCCGCGAACGTGCCGGCGTTGAGCGCAGCCTGGGGGTTGCCGCCCTCGCGCGTTTTCACGAAGAACGTCCCGCTGATCGAGAAGAGGATGCCCACCGCCGACAGCAGGATCGGGAGCGTGACCAGTCGCAGCTCGCTGGTGTTGGTCGCGGTCGCCGCCAGCACCATCGCGCTGACGATCGCGCCGATGTACGACTCGAACAGGTCTGCGCCCATGCCGGCCACGTCGCCGACGTTGTCGCCGACGTTGTCCGCGATCACCGCGGGGTTGCGCGGATCGTCCTCCGGAATGCCCGCCTCAACCTTGCCGACGAGGTCGGCCCCGACGTCCGCCGCCTTCGTGTAGATGCCCCCCCCGACGCGCGCGAACAGAGCGATCGAGCTGGCCCCCATCGAGAATCCCGCCAGGATCGGAAGCACGGTCTGGTTGAGCACCTGCACCTCGACGCCGAACACCTTCATATAGACAAGCGCCAGCGCCGACAGGCCCAGCAGCCCGAGGCCCACGACGCACATCCCCATCACCGACCCGCCGGCGAAGGCGACCTCGAGGGCCGGCGACAGGCCCTTGCGGGCCGCGTTGGTCGTCCGCGTGTTTGCCGCCGTGGCCACGCGCATCCCGAAGAAGCCCGCCAGCGCCGAGCAGAAGGCGCCGATCACAAACGACACGGCGACCAGCCGAACCGGTCCCCGGTTGATCGCCGCCAGCACCGCCGCGACGATCACGACGAACACCGCCAGCACCTTGTACTCGCGGCCCAAGAATGCCATCGCGCCCTCCCGGACCGCCGCGCCGATCTCCCGCATGCGTTCCGTGCCCGGGTCCAACCGGTTGATCCACGTGGTCTTCCAGAAGGCGTACAGCAGCGCCAGCACGCCGCAACCCACGCCCGCATACAACGCCATCATGCTCGCATTCACTTAGACAACCGCCTTTCTTGCCTTTGGGTTTTCGACGCAAGCGACCCGCGGTCGGCCGAGCGCCGAAAAAACGTCGGAACAGGATATCGGGACGCTCTGCGGTGGTCAACCTCCTTGACCCTGGGCGTCGACGGTGTTTTGCTGGTTCCGCACCGGCCATGTCGCGGGGCGTCCTCTGGTTGCTTCTGACCGCAATTGCCGCCGGTGCCGGCTCGGCTGGCCCCTCGGGCGCCGCGCCCCCTTCCGTTCGTGCGCCGGCGGCGCAACCCGTGGATCCGATGTCCCTCCGCCTGCCGGACATGAATTTTCGGCAGGCGAGGCTGGCCGACATCTTGGACTGGATTCGCGACCGCAGCGCCGCCGCCGATCCCGTCGGCGTTGGCGCCAACCTGATCTTCAAGGACGACGGCCGGGTGGGCGGCATTTCGCTGACGATCCGGTTAAAACAGCCAACCGTCGGGGAGGCGTTGGCGCTGTTGTCCTCCGTCGCGCCGTTGTACATTCGGCGGGACCCCCGGGCGATCGTGATCGAGCGGTCCGCCTCTCCGGTCCCGGCCCGATGACCGGCATGGCCGGCCGCCGTCGGACACCGCCGCCTTGACGGTCTATCGCGCGGGTGTTAGGAAGTGCTCGGATGGACCGGTCTCTCCCAACCGTTCTGTTTCCTGTTGTCGCGGCCGCGATGGCGGTGGTCCTTGGCATCGCCGGTTGCGGCGGCCGGCCGACGTTGGGCGGCGAAAATCGGGAGGAGACCCATCCGATGATGCGCCGGGCCGCCGCCCTGCGGAAGGCCAACGACCTCGACGGCGCCATCGAAGCCTACGAGCGGGTGTTGGACCGGTACCCCAACGCGGCCCGCGCCCATTTGCACCTGGGCACGCTGTTCGACCAGGAACCCAAGGAAAATTATGCCCGCGCGATCTACCACTACGAGCGCTACCTTGCGCTGAGCCGGGACGAAAAGACCAAGCGGATCGCCTCGGAACTGCTGACCCGTGCGCGCTGGTCGCTGGCCGCTTCGTTGGCGGAGCGCGCGCCGGAGGCCGCCGTGCTCATCGGCGAGCTGAAGCGTGAGAACAAGGCGTTGCGCGAGGAAATCGCGGCCCTGCAGGCGAAGCTGGCCGGCGCGGCGCGACCGGTATCCCCGCCGGTGCCCGCCTCCCGGACCGCCGCCGTCACCGCAGCCGCGCCCCGCGTGGCCACAGTCTCCACCTCCGTTGCCCTCCGAACCGCCCCCCTTCCCCGCCCCACGCCGGAGCCCGCCGTTGTCCAAGCGCAAACCCACACCGTTCAGTCCGGCGAAACGCTCTCGATCATCGCCCACAAGGTCTACGGCGACGCCAACGCCTGGCGCCGCATCTACGAAGCGAACAAGGCGACTCTGCCCAGCCCCGGCAGCGTGCGGCCCGGGCAGGTGTTGATCATCCCGCGCTAGGAGGACACCCCCATGCCCAACCGCGACTTCATAGACCGGGACCTGTACGCCCCACGCGACGAGATTCCCCGCGTGAAGATGGGTCCCGGCGACGAACCCCCGCCGCCTCACGTGGAGACGCTGGGCCCCGACGCTGCGCGGTCTGTCTCCGACCTCAACCTGCCCTTGATGGTCCGCCAACGGCAGGCGCTCGACCAGCAGGCCGCCGCCAGCGCCCGGCAGATGGAGGAGCTGCGGCTGCTCCAAGAGCAGCTGGAACGCGAGAAGCGTGAGATCGAGGAGGCGCGGCGCGCGCAGGATGATTTCATCACGGGGCGGAAGGAACTCACGGACCGCTTGACCCAGAGCCTGGTGGCCATCGAGCGCCACGAGGCACGCGCCACGCAGCTGGCGGAGCTGCTCCAGGCCACCCGCCAGCGCTTCCGGGCGATGCTGGACGAGCTGTCCATGATCCGCGAGGACGAGTGGGCCGAACAGGAGATCCGGGACCGGGTGCGCGAATCCCTGGCCCGCATGGATGACATCCGCATGGAGTTCAACAAGGCGATGGCCCGCGTCGAGGCTGCGATGGGGACGGACGCGCGGCCGGCCGACAGCGCGTCGATGCGGATTGAATCCCACCCCACCGCCGCGACTGCCGAACGCACGCTCGGCCGGTGGTTCGTAATCGGCCTCATGGTGAGCCTGCCGGGCATCGTCACGGCCGTCCTCATCACGGCCCTGTTGTGGTTTCGCGCCCACGCGTTCTGATTGCCCGCGATGCCCCCCACGAGCCCCCCCTCCCCGCGCCGGCCGTACGACGAGCGGCTGGACGAGATCGAGCAGCGCCTTCGCGAGGTCCGCAAGGCCATAAAGGAGGCCGCCCGCGGCCGACCGGTCGATCTTCCGCACCTCCGCGCGGCAGAGGCGGGCGCCAGCCCGGCCCCCGACGAGACCTCCGCTCCGGCGCCGGCGACCCCCGAACGTCCCCGGGCCGCTGCGCCACCCCATGCCTCCACCCCAACCGACGCGCGCGCCCGCCCCGTACCACCGCCCGACCGCGAACGGTTCGCCCAGTATTTCAGCGGCAGCTTCCTCGGCGGCCGGCCCGAAGCGGAGGTCCGGAGGCTCCAGCGCAACCGCGCCCTGTTTATGCTGGCGCTGGCCGTTGTCCTCGGCTACGTCCTCTGGCACCTGCTGTCGCGCTGAACCACGGGATGGGCCGGCCAGAAAATGTCGATTTGGTCTGCTTGACCCGCACCCCCGCAGGGTGCAGTATGTTGTATGGCGGAGGGCCGGGCGATCATCGCCGCGGCGGACCGCATGGGTTGGAAGAGGAAAGGAATCGAGCGATGAAAGCGTGGCGCAGGCGGATCGGTCGGGGCTTCACCCTGGTGGAAATGCTCGTGGTCATCACCATCATCGGCATCCTGATGGGCCTGCTGGTGCCGCAGATCAGCAACGCCATCCTCCAGGCACGGCTGACGGGTACGATGAACAACGGCAAACGGATCATCGAGGCCATCATTCAGCAGCAGAGCGACACCGTCTACACCGCCCGGATCGTCGGCTTTCCGAAGTACGGCGCGACGACCGTGGTGACCAACAACCAGTTCCGTAACGTCGCAGATTATTTCCGCTACCTCGTCACCGGCGAGGTGATGGCGGTGAACTGGGCGTTCTTCGTCGCCCCCGGCATTCCGCCGGCCACCGGCGCGGATACCTTACAGGGCACTAACCATGCATGGCGCATGGTCGCCGACGTCACCGAGAGCTACCCCGAGACGGCGCCGGTCTTGTGGACGAAGAACCTGAGCCTCACGACGATCGGCGAACCGATCACGCCTCGGCCCAACGGGCTCCCACATAAGCTCGAGGACATCAACCCATATGGCACCAAGGGGTTGGTCCTCATTGCCAAAGGCGCTAGCGCCCAGAAACTGGTCAAGGACGATCTGAAGATGATGGCGTTCACGAACATCTTCAACCGGGCCACGCTGGACGGGACAGTTCTAACCAACCGCGTGCTCGAGCCGTAACGGCGAGCGGGCACGGCACAACGGTGCCCCGCCTCTTCAAGGTGGGGCGCCGTTGTTTTTTGCGGCCGTTCCGTCGCCTTAGGGCAGGCGCTTGACCCGGACGTTCTGGAATTCCACCGGGTCGTTGTGGCCCGCGAACCCGATGTGGCCGCTTCGCCGCTCCAATCCCTTCGGCACCACGGACAATTTCGAGCGGTCCACCTTGTCGAGGTCCGCGTCGAGGATTCTCGTCCCGTTCAACGTCACGCGAACGCGCTGGCCCTCGACACGAATCTCCTGAGTATTCCACTGCCCCGCCGGCCGGAGGTACCCGCGCTTGGCCCCGACACAGTGGCAGATCGAGCCGTGGTATTGGTAGTCCTTCAACGGCCGGCCGGTTTTCGCGATGTACCCTTCGTCGTCGAGCACCTGGATCTCCAGGCCCTCTGACGCCGACCGTCCCGAAGGGGGTGTCCGGATGGCGATCCCGCTGTTGCCGGCCGGCGGCAGGCGAAACTCGAACCGCAGGATCATGTCGCCGAACTCCTCGCGGCTGAGCAGGTCGCCGCCACAGCCGGGCTTGCAGACGATGCAACCGTCCCGCACCTCGTAACTGTCCACCGCGCCCTGCCAGTTGGAAAGGTCCCGGCCGTTGTCGAGCCGGAGGAACCCCTGCTCGTCCGCCGCCGGCCAAGCGTTGGCTTCGTCAGAGCCGATCTCCCGGATGAAGACGTTCCGCCACCGGATCTCGCTGCCGTGGCTTTGGAGCTGGATGGGTCCGCGGAGCCGGACGGGGTCGGGAAAATCGTTCGGGTCAATCAGCGCGCCTTCCTTCCGCGGCTTCTGAGACGCGATGCGCGAAACATAGTTTCCCAACCGGGCGCGGTCCACCACCGTCACGTCGTTCAATACGACGGTCACCAGTTCGCCCACCATCGTGATGCGGAAGGAGTTCCATTCGCCGAGCGGCCGGTCGGCCTTGGCCAGCGGATCCTTGCCGGGGGCGCCGGGGCTGTTGTTTCACAGACCGCCCGAACCCTTGTCCGGCCCTATACCCCGCGGGTCCCCCCGGATGCTGTCCCAGATCTGGACCTGCGGATAGCCCCGAAGGTATAGACGCCGCTGTCTTCGCCGGGCAGGGCCTTGTATTCGAGCCGGCGCTCGAAGTCGCCGAAGTCCCGGTCGGTGGTCAGGTACAGGCCACGTCCGTCGTTGACTAGCTCCCCGTCTTCGACCCTCCAGTGGGCGAGGACGTGTTGCGGTCCGTGGCGGCCCTCCGGCAGCCCGCCTTCGACCGATGCCCGCTTGTATGCGGCCAGTTCCTCCGGCGACATCCGCGCCAGTTCGGCCGGATCACGGGTCGGCCATCCGTACCAGCCCGTCAGGTCTCGCCCGTTAAACAAGGCCATGAAACCCGGCGGCGGAGACTGCGCCCAAGCCGCCATGGCAACCCATGCCACCCCGATCCTCACCGCCGCTCGCGCGTTCATGTCCACCGCCCCTTTGTCCACCGGCCGGACCGACACCTATTCTAACCCAACTCAATCGTAGTACGACCTTGCTGCCCTGCTCGCCACGGTATGCGTTTCCTGTTCACGGGAAGACCATCTGGCTGTCTTTTTTTTCGCTGCCACTGGGAAGACGGCCAGCAACGGGTCGCTCTGGGGCGCAGTCTGTGCCAGCCCCAAGTCACCGTCCCGTCAGGGTGCAGCGCATGCAACGGTTGCAGGCTACTCATTTGCACGCCGTCGCGTAAAGACTCTGGGCCACGCGCCAGCGCCTGATGACAGCTCCTTTCGACTGCACGTACACGTTACCCGAGTCCACTGGCCAAGCCCCAAAAACAGCGTGATGTTGCAGGGGCGCTCTGGCCGGGAAAAGCCTCATATGCGCCTCCACTCTTCCGCATGAGCACGACTCCCCAAATCCGCCTCGCCACCACCACGACAGGTCAGCGGGATCAGGGTTCGCCCAACTGAACCGGCCCGTTCGGCCCCTCCCGCGAAACAAACCGTGGGGCTCGACGGCGGACCGGCTTTTCCCCTCGGCGGCTTTGCGCCAGAATGAAGGACATGAAGACATTGACGATCGTATGGCTCTGTGGGACGGTCGCGGCGTTTGCGGCCGCGGCGGAACAGCGGGCCGTGGGCACCGGCCCTTCCTTCGCCGGTCCGCTTGGTCTCCAGCTTTACAGCCTTCGGGACGGCTTCAAGTCCGACGTGGACAAGACGCTGGACGAGGTCAAGGCCTTCGGGTTCCGGTACGTCGAGCTGGCCGGTACGTATGGGCTGTCCGCGGAGGAATTTCGAACAAAACTCGACGCGCGCGGGCTGGTGGCCATCGCGGGGCTTTTCCCGATGGAGCGGTACCTCAAAGACCCGGACGGGCTGGCGAGGGACGCGAAGACCCTCGGGCTGCAGTACGTCGGAGTCGCCTGGTACCCGCACCAGCCGCCTTTCGACGAGGCCCAGTGCCGTAAAATGGCCGCGGACTTCAACGCCGCCGGCCGCGCGATGGCGGAGCGAGGCCTGAAGTTCTTCTACCACAACCATGGCTACGAGTTTCACCCATGGAAGGAGGGGACGCTGTTCGACCTGCTGGCATCGGAAACCGATCCCAACCTCGTCGCGTTCGAAATGGACGTGCTGTGGACCGTCTTCCCCGGCCAGGACCCCGTTGCACTGCTCCGCAAGTACGGGCGCCGGTGGGAGCTGATGCACCTAAAGGACCTGCGCGAGGGCGTAACCGGCGACCTCAGCGGGAAGACCTCCGTCACCAACGGCGTCGTCCTCGGCACGGGGCAGACGGACTTTGCCGCGTTGCTGAAGACCGCGCAGGAGGTCGGCGTCCGATGGTACTTCATCGAAGACGAGTCGCCGACCGCCCGGGAGCAGATCCCGGCCAGCCTGCGCTTCCTCGAGCAGCTTCGCTGGTGATCGGCCCGGCGCGAGCATCAACCCGACCACGGACACGCGCCGCCCGCGCAGCCTCCGGACGCGCCGGCGGACGATGCCGAACAGGCGCCGCCGGCGCAGGAGGGCGGGGAGGGCGCGGCGCTCCGCGGTGCGAAGGTCGAAAGCTTCCTCGTCAATGCCCGCGACCCGCAGGCGGGGCACGCCGGCCGTTCGCCGGCCGAACGGATCAGCAGCTCGCTCTCCGCGCCGCAATTGCGGCAGGCATATTCGTGCAACGGCATGGCGTCCTCACGCGTTCTCGATCAGCGCGGCGAGCTTCGCCTCGCTCTGGACGCCGATCAACTGCTGCACGACCTGGCCGTCCTTCATCAACAGCAGCGTCGGGATGCTGCGAACGCCGTAGCGCATCGCCAGCTCCGGCTCCTCGTCCACGTTGACCTTGGCGATCTTCGCCCGGCCTGCGACCCGCGCCGCCAGCCTCTGGAGAATGGGCGTCTGCATGCGACAGGGGCCGCACCATGGCGCCCAGAAATCCACCAGCACCACGCCATTGCGTGTCTCGGCCTCGAAATCGGCCACCGTCAGGTCTTTCAGCCCTTCGCTCATTGTTGGATTCCTTTCAAATTCGCCGGCGGGGGAAACAACGGATCGCCCCGATGACGAACACAGTGCCCCGCCCGGCGCGGTGGCGCGAGCCGCGCGGCCTCAGCGGCCACAGCCCAGCCGCTGCAGCGCCTTTTCCGCCGGACACCAGCCGGTGAAGGCCGACTGCAGCAGGTTTGCGCCGACGAAGCCGGCCAGCAATAGCCACGCCTCGTGGTGAACCCGGCTGAGCAGCAGCGCCACCAACACCATCGTGCCCGCGAGGGCCCGCACGCACTGTTCCACCTTCATTCGACCCCTCTCGTCATGGCCCCATCGCCGCTCGCACGAACGCGCGCGGATCGGCGTCCACCGACCCGCCCATGACGCGGGCGATCGTTCCGCCGAACCGGCGGCCGAAAAGGCCGGCGTTCATCGAGGCGATCCGCACGCCGTCCGCTGTTTCGTACACGGCCATCGAACAGGGCATCCGGACCGAGGCGACGCAGGCGCCGCCGTGGCGCCGCCAGCGCCACCGCGGCCAGCGCCCACAGAACGCCGGCCGGCCCGCCCCACAGAAAACGGTTCATTCCGCGTCCCTTTCTCATCGCGGAGCCGCGAGCAGTGCGCCGATCAAGCCCCACCAGATCATCGAGGTCCAGGGGTTCGACGTCAGCGGGCAAGCGCCCGTGCGGCAGCCGACAAACCGGTAGTACGCCCAGCCCAGCGCCGCCCCGACCGCCGCGCCCGTCACGCTGCGCCAAACGGCGCTCACAGCCGTCCCTCCACCGGCAGCACGAACGCCCGGACGCCCTCGCCGGGATAGAGGGTACGGCGGAAGGTGTCGATCGCCCCCCGAAGCTCGTCGAGCTTAGGGTCCTCCACGACGGTGAAGATCATCACCGAACGGCCCGGAAACACCGGCGTGCCGAGACGGGCGCCGGTTGCCCCCTCGCCTACGATGTTCCGAAACTCCGAGTAGGCGTGGACCTCGTGACGGGTGATCAGGGCGCGCAGGTCCTCCTCGCGACCCTCGGGTCCGATCAGCACGAGCATCTTCATGGCGCGCCCTCCTGCCGGCCGGCGGCCGGCGCGTGGAGCAGGTGATAGGTGGCCGGGATCACGACCAACGTGAACGCCGTTGAGACGAACAGGCCGAAGATCAGCGCCCAGGCCAGCCCGCTGAAGATCGGATCGAACGTGATCGGCCAGGAGCCGAGCATCGTCGTGCCCGCCGTCAGGAAGATCGGACGCAGGCGGACTGCCCCCGACTCGAGGATCGCCTCGCGCAGCGGCCGGCCGCGCTCGACGGCCGTCCGGATGAAGTCGATCAGCAACACCCCGTTGCGGATCACGATGCCCGCCAGGACGATCATGCCGATCATCGCGGTCGCGGTGAAGAAGACGGGGTTGTCGTAGCCGGCGACCGGCCGGTTCACCACGGCATTGAGGAGACCGAACCCCGGCGCGATGCCGATCAGCGTCAGCGGGATGGAAAGCATCACCACCAACGGCAAGACATACGATTGGGTCTCGTAGACCAGCAACACGTAAATTACCAGCAACGCCGCCGCAAAGGCGATCCCCAGATCCCGGAACACGTCCAGCGTGATCTTCCACTCGCCCTCGCCGCGCCAGTCGACGCGGATCCCGTCGGGCAGCGGATGGTCACGGAAATGCCGCTGCAACGCCAAGATCGCGTAGGCCGGCCCGCGGCCCGCGGCCTCGGCCGTGACGAACACCACCCGCTCCTGGTTTTTGTGGTAGATGGAGATTTCATCCGGTTCCTCGCGGAACCGGCCCAGTTCGCCGACCTGGACCAGCTGGCCGCGCCCGCCGCGCACCGGCAGCGAGCGGACGCGTTCGAAGTCTGCGCGCGCCTCCCGCGGCAGCCGCACGACGATCGGCCACTCGTTCTGCTCCGAGGGTTCGTGCACCACCCCCGCCGGCATCCCGTCCAGCGCCAGCCGCACCGTCTGCGCGATCGTCTCCGTCGACACCCCGTTCAACGCCGCCTTCTCCCGGTCCACCTCGAACACCCACCGCGTCCGCTCGGCCTCGACCATATCGTCCACGTCCACGACGCCGGGCTCGCGCTCCATCCGGGCCCGCACAATGCGCGCGGCCGCGACGAGGTCGGCGTAGGGCGTGTCCGGCCGTCCGTAGACCTCGGCGACGATCGTCGAGAGCACCGGCGGTCCGGGGGGCGTCTCGACCAGCTTTAGCGATGCGCCGGTGCGCCGGGCGATCGCGTCCAGCTCCGGCCGCAGCCGAAGGGCGATCGAGTGGCTGTCGGCCTGGCGGTGGCGTCGGTGGAGGAGATTGATCCTCACGTCGGCCACGTGGGACCCCTCCCGCAGGTAGTAGTGGCGGACCAGGCCGTTGAAGTCCATCGGGGACGCCGTGCCGACGGTCGTTGTGAAGTCCACGACCTCCGGCACGGTGCGCACGAGATGTTCGATCTCCCGTGCGACCGCGTCGGTGGTTTCCAGCGTCGAGCCCTCCGGCAAGTCGATGACCACCTGCAGTTCGTTCTTGTTGTCAAAAGGGAGCATCTTGAGCGGCACGACGGCCAGGGCCAGCCAGCCGGCCCCGACGAACAGGGCCGCGAGCGCGGCCAGCAGGGCCAGCGTGCGGCCGCGGGAGGCGATCAGGGGCCGCATCAACCGGCTGTAGATGCGGTAGGCCGCGCCGCCGGCGGCCCCGCCGTCGCTGGCCTCCTCGAGCCGGAGCGCGTGGCGTCCGGCCAGGAGCCGTCGGGCCGTCCACGGGGTGATGGCCGCGGCGACCAACAGCGAACTGAGCATCGCCAGCGGGACGTTGAGGGCCATCGGCCGCATGTAGGGCCCCATCATCCCGGTGATGAAAAACATCGGGACGAACGCCGCGATGACCGACAGCGTCGCCAGGACCGTCGGAGGCAACACCTCGCCCATCGCCGTCTCGATCGCGTCGTCCGGCGGCAGCCGCCGGCGGGCTAGGTGCCGGTAAATGTTCTCCACGGAGACGATCGGGTTGTCCACCAGCAGGCCGAGCGCCAGGATCAGCGCGAACAGGGTGACGCGGTTGATCGTGTAGCCGGCCAGCAGGTTCACCAGCAACGTCAGCGAGTACGTCACCGGCACCGCCAGCGCGACGACCGCGCCGACGCGGACGTTCATCGTCAGCGCGATCAGCCCGATCACCGTCACCATCGCCAGCCCGAGCGAGCGGACCAGCTCGTTGACCTTGTCGTTCGCCGTCTCCCCGTAGTTGCGGGTGATGCGAGTGCGGACCTCGCCGGGGATCAGGGTGCCGCGCAGACCGGCCAGCGTCCGTTCGATGTCCCGCGCCACCCACACCGCGTTGCTTCCCTTCTTTTTCGCGACGGCGATCGTCACGGCCTCGAGCGAGTGGTCCGGCGGCCCGCCGACACCGCCGTCGGCCGGGCCGAAGCCGATCCGGGTGTAGGTGCGCACCTCGTCGGGGCCATCCACGACGTCCGCCACGTCGCGCAGGTAGACGGGCCGGTCGCCGTGAACGCCGATCATCAGTCCGCGCACCTCGTCGGCGCTGCGGAGGAACGGCCCGGCGTGCACGGCGTATTCGCGGTTGGCGACGTCGACCCGACCGGCGCCGAGGTGGCGGTTGGCCGCCTGCAGCGCGCCGGCGACCTCGATCGGGGAGAGGTGGTGGGCCGCTAGCCGCTCCGGATCGATCAACACCCGGATGGTGCGCGGCTCGCCGCCGTGAATCGTTACCCGCGCGCTGTCGCGCACGTGCTGCAGCCGCGCCGCCACCTCCTCCGCGACCCGCCGTAGCTCGTGCGTGCCATACCGGTCCGAGTAGAGCGTGACTGCGACGATCGGCACGTCGTCGATCTCGATCGGCTTGACCACCCAGCCGGCGATCCCCGGCGTCGTCCGGTCCACGTTCTGGAAGATCTTGTTGTACAGCTTGATCAAGCTGGCCTCGCGATCCTCGCCCACGTGAAATCGCACGGTGACCACCGCCTGGCCCGGCATGGACATCGAGTACACGTACTCGACGCCGTCGATCTGGTAGAGCAGGCGCTCGAGGCGCGAGGCCACCCGCCGCTCGATCTCCTCCGCGCTGCCGCCGGGGTACGAGATCAAAACGTCGGCCAGCGGAACCACGATCTGCGGCTCCTCCTCGCGCGGGGTCAGCACCAGCGCGACCACGCCGGCGGCCAGGCTGATCAGGATCAGCAGCGCCGCCATCCGCCCCCGCAAAAAGGCTCGGACCACGCCGGTCAAACGGCCTGCAGTCGCCGTCATCTTCATCCCTCCCTGCCGCCGGCGGACCAGGCCACGACCTCGCCGTCCTCAAGGCCGGCCAGGATCTCCACCACGCCGCCCTCGCGCCGGCCCGTGCGCACCAGCCGCCGGACGAGGCGGCCGTCGCGGAGTACGCCAACCAGCTCAAGCTGGCCGACCCGTCGGACCGCCACCTCGGGCAGGAGGATCTGCTCCGTGGGCTCGGTCCCGATCACTAGCCGACCGAACGCGCCGGGTCGAAGGCCCGTTGGATCCTCCAGCCGCACCTTGACCTTCTGCGTCCGGCTAGCCGGATCGATCTCCGACACGATCTCACTCACCGTGCCCCGGCGCCGCCCCGCCGGATGCGTCAGGACCACCTCGACCGTCCGGCCTGTCGCCACCCGGTCGATCAAGCGCACCGGCACGGGCGCCTCCAGCCGCATGCGGGTCGGGTCGTACACCGACATCAGCACCATGCCCGGCGCGGCCAGGTCGCCCTCCTCCACCCGCCGGTCGGTGACGATGCCGTCGATCGGCGAGACGATGCGGGCGTACGAGAGCATGACCTTCACCCGCTCCACCTGCGCGGCGGCGGCGGCGCGCGCCGTCTCGGCGGCGAGCATCTGCTGTTCGGTGGCGGCCTTGGACTCGAAGAGGCTCCTCGTCCGGCGGTACTCGGCCTCCGCCTGCCGGGCCTGCGCCTCGGCGGCGGCGAGCTGTTCGCGGATCTCGCGGTCGTCCAGCAGTACCAGTTCCTGGCCCGCCTTCACCTCCGAGCCGGCCGCGACGAGCACGCGGCGGACGTGCGCGGGGATCTTCGCGCTGATCTGGATGCGCGACTCCGACTCGAAGGTGCCCGGCACCTCCGCCCGTCCGGGACGCGCAACGCGCCGCACGACTTGGGTGACGACGTTGTCCGGCAAGGGCTCCCCGGCGGGCGCCTCGACGCGGCCGGGCGGGGTCTTTGGGGCGCATCCCCCGGTCGAGTACGCGGTGATCGCCGCCATGCCGGCGACCGCAGCGACCGGTTTCCAGAGTCGGCGAAACCATAGGGCCGTGCCAGCGTTCATTGGGGAGTCCTTTCCGTGGTTCGGGTGGTAGATGGGGCGGCGCCCAGCCGTCCGCGGGCGCGCTCCAGATTCGATAGGGCGGTCAGGTAATCGTACCGCGCGGCGATCCGGCGCGCGCGGATCGAGGCCAGGCCAACATCGGCGGAGAGCAGTTCGGCCAGGTCGGCCGCGCCCTGCTCGTAACGGGCGCGCGTCATCCGCAGGGCCTCGTCGGCGCTGGCCTCGGCCTGTTCGGTCACCTGCCAGCGCTCGAACGCCTCCCGGACCTGGATGGCCGCCTGGCGCAGATCGAGGCGGAGCTGGTCGCGCGCGCGGCGCGCCTCCGCCTCGGCGGCCTCGAGTTCGGCGCGGGCCTCGGCGGCCGCGGCCTCGCGCCGGCCCCCCGAAAACAGCTCCAGCTCCGCCGTCACGCCGGCCAGGTAGCTGCCTTCGAACCCGTCGCCGTCCTCGCTGTCCCAATCCCGGGAGGCGAAGGCGTTGACCGTGGGACGGAACTCGGCGCGTGCGCGCCGCCACGCGGCCCGGCGCGCCTCCACGGCGGCCTCCGCCGCCCGCATCGCGGGATGCCGGCGCAGGCATTCCTCGTCGGCCTCGCAGGGCGGCAGGGCGGGAATCGGACCGGAGCTGGCGGCCGGCAGGCCGGAGGTCGGCATCAGGTCTCGCCCAACGACGGTGTTCAGCGCGGCGATCGCCAGCGCCACACCGTTGCGCGCCCGCACCTCGTCCTCCCGGGCCTCCGCCAGCCGCACCTCCAGCGAAAGCACGTCGCTGTGGACCGCCGCCCCCTGCTCCAACCGCGCGCGCGCGATCCGGAGGCTTTCCTCCAGCGAGGCGATCTGCGCGGCCCGGACGCGCACCATCTCCTGCGCCTGCAGCACGCCGTGGTAAGCTCGGGTCACCTCGAACACCAACTGGTTGCGCACCGCCTCGGCCGCCCGCTCCCGCGCCGCGGCGATCGCGTCGGCCGCCGCCACGCCCGCGCCCCGCCGGCCGAAGTCCAGCAGCGCGTACCGCAGCCCTAGCGAAAGCCGCAGGTTGCCGGTGTCGTCGGGCTCGTTCGGGTTGAACGCCGGGTCCCGCATGTCCAGCGCCCGCTGGTTGAGCGTCATCATGAACGCCTGCGGAGGATTGTCGGTCCGGGCGTAGCCGGCCTGCGCGCCGAGCATCGGCCAGCCGGCCGCCCGCGCCTGCCGCGCGGCCGCCCGCGCCGCCGCGATCCGGGCCCCGGCCGCTTGGATGTCCGGATTACTCTCCAACGCCGCGGCGATCATCCGCTCGAGCATCGGCTCCGTCTCCGCCACGGCAACGGCGGCGCCCGCCGCCGCGATCCACATCCACGTCCACCGCCTCATCGTTCACCTCCCTGGGCATCCCGGCACGGGACTTCCGAGCAAATGCACCGGAGAAGCTTCAGCGCGCGCCGGTCCGCCACGCGGTACCAGACCTCCCGTCCGCGCCGCTCGGCCGCCAGCAGGCCCTCGCGCCGCATCCGGTTGAGATGTTGTGAGGACGCCGCCGCCGCCAGGCCGATCGCATCGGCCACCTCGCCGACCGGCGCCTGCCGCCGCTCCCGCAGGACCTCGAGGATCCGAAGCCGCAGCGGGTGGGCCATCAACCGCAGCGTCTCCGCCACCCGCGCCAGCTCCCCCGCCGGGATAACCGCGCATCCGCCTGAATGTGCACGTATCATGATATCATTATATCTCTATCTTTGAAGATGTCAAATGCGCGCGCATCGGGCTTGAATCGCGGCTCGAGGCGGGCTAGGCTTGGTGCCTTGGATCGGGGCGTAGCGCAGACTGGTAGCGCGTTTGGTTCGGGACCAAAAGGTCGTGGGTTCAAATCCCACCGCCCCGACCAGCCTTCGCCGGCCGCCCGCGCGACGGGTGGGTCGGCGGCATGCGCGCGGCCGGGTCATGCGCAGGCCGCAAACAGAGCGGCGTCGATCCCGCAAGATGGACGAGAATCGCCCCTCGGAAAAACAGCCCTCTCCGGGCCCCTGGCGACGCTTGCCCCGCCTCGCTCGGAGCGGTAAAAAGTAGGTCGCCGCCGGGACGGGCGTCACCATGCGCATCATCTTCATGCGACACGGAATCGCCGCCGACGCCTCTGAGCAGCCAGCCGACGAGCTTCGGCCGTTGACCTCCGAAGGCGAGGAGCGCACCCGCCAGGTGGCGCGGGGCCTGGCCGCGATCGGCGTCCGGCCGGCCCTGGTCGCCACCAGCCCCCTGCTGCGCGCCCGCCAGACCGCCGAAATCGTCGCCGAGGAGCTGGCGGAGGACGCCGAGGTCGCGGACCTCGCTTGCCTGCGGCCGGGCGGCAACTACGCCGAGTTCATGCACTGGCTCGAACACCTCGACCGCGACGAGCTGTTGGTCGTCGGCCACATGCCCGACATCGCCGAATTTGCCCAACGGTGCCTGACGGGCCGGGTCCTGTTTTCGATGACGTTCAAAAAGGCGGCCGCCTGCTGCGTGGAGTTCGAAGGGGAACCGGCGGCCGGCCGCGGCTGCCTCGAATGGCTGATGCAGCCGTCCGCGCTGCGGCGACTCGCCCGAAAGTAGACGCCGATGACCCCCGCTTTGGTTGAGCGCGAGGTCAAACTCGCCGCGCCGACGGCCTCGAGGTTGCTCTCGTTGCCGGACCGCCTCCGCGAACTGGGCCTGCAGCCGGGTCCCGGCCGCGTGCGGCAGTTTCATGACCTGTACCTCGATACGCCGGACCGTTGGCTGGCCCGCGCCGGTCTCGGCTTCCGGTTGCGCCGTGGGCATCGCCGGTGGGTCGCTGCGCTCAAGTCGTCAGCCCGCAGCCCGGACCGCGTCGAACGATTTCAAATGGAGGAGGCCATCCCCTCGCCGCCGCGCGCCTGGCCCTCGCCGGCGCCGGGACGCCGCCTTCGCGCCTGGCTACGCGCGGCCGGCGCCGGTGACGCGCGGCTGTCGCCCGTGGCGGAACTGAAGGTCCGGCGCGCCGAATGGCCCTGCCGCGACGACGATAACCGGCGCTACCTCGTCTGCGCCGATTCGGTGCTCGCGGTCGTCGGCGGTCACCGCGTCCGGTTCGCGGAAGCGGAGATCGAGGCCGTCTCGCCCGCCGTTCCGCTGCGACGGATCGCCCGCCGCCTGTCCCGCGAGACCGGCTGGCCGATCGTGACGGCGTCGAAGCTGGAACGCGCGCTGGCGGCCGCCGACGCGCTGCCCGCCCTGCTGAAGCCCGCACGACCAGAGGTCCGCCCGGACGATCCCCCCGTACGCGCGGCGGCCGCCTTCCTCGAGGCATACTGGCGTCAGTATCTCCGCAACGTTCCCGGCGCCGGCGCGGGGGCGGACCCCGAATATCTACACGACTTGCGCGTGGCCATCCGCCGACTGCGGGCGGCGTACGCGGCTTTTCGCCCGCGGTTGCCGCCGCGGTTTCGGCCGCTGTTCTGCGATCTGCGTCGGGTGGCCCGGGCGGCCGGCGCGGTGCGTGACCTCGACGTCGCCATCGAACAGCTGGCCGATGTGGCGCCCAAACTGCGCCGGCCACATCACCGCGCCGCCGCCCGGCTGATCGGCGAGCTTTGGGCCGCGCGGGCCCGCCGTCATGCACGCCTCCGCCGGCTGCTGGCGGGCGTCGACCACCGGCAGCTCGTGCGCCGTTTCGAGCGCGCGCTCCTTTTCCTGCGCCGCGCAGACGACAATACGGCGGACGAAACCCTGATCACGTACCTCACCGCGGTGGCGACGTCCGCCGGGCGCAAGGCGTCCAAGGCCGTGGCGCGACTGCACAAGCGGAGTCCGGACGTGGAGTTCCACTCCGCACGCATCCGCTGCAAGAAATATCGCTACCTCCTCGAATTCCTTGCCGCGGCCGTGGACCGCAGGTCGTTGCGAAAGGACCTCGCCCGCCTGGTGAGGCTTCAGGACACCTTCGGGCAACTGCAGGACGCCGCGGTGCTGCGGCGGTTGCTGGAGGACCTCGGCGCGGGAACCCGCTCGCGTCGCCGGCGCGCGTTGACGGTGGCGTTCGGCCGCCGGGTCGAACGCCGGATCCGCCGCGCGCGACGCAAAGCGCTCAAACTGGCCGCCCTCGGGGTCCCCTGAGCGGGGCGGAGCGGTCGTTCACGGCTCCCGTGGCACGTGGAGCCGGGCGGCGGCGGGGTCGAGCCGCAACGCCCGCTCATACGCGGCGCGCGCGGCCGCCGGGTCGCCCAACCGCTGGTAGGCAATGCCGAGGTTGTGCCATGCGGGCGCGTGCTCCGGCTGCAGCCTCACCACTCGTTCCAGCCGCTCTTGCGCCTCCTTGACATCGCCAAGGCGCAAGAGCACCGTGGCCAGATTGTAGTCCGCGTCGACCAACTCCGGCCGGGCAGCCAGCGCGGCGCGATAGCCGGCGATGGCGTCGTTCGTCCGGCCGGCGGCGAGGTCGAGGTTGGCCCGGCCGAGCAGCGCGCCGGCGTGGTTCGGGGCCATGGCTAGGACGGCGTCGAATTCGCGTCGGGCCTCCTCGGCCTGGCCGAGCCGTCCGAGCAGCGTGGCGCGTCCGGCGAGCGGCCCCGGCAGGGCGGGGTCGGCCTCGACGGCCGCGGTGAAATGCTCCAGCGCGCCAGCCGGGTCGCCGGCCTCCTCGAGGGCGTGGGCGAGGTTGTTGTGCGCGATCGCGCAGTCCGGATACAAGCTCAGCACATGCCGCCACAGCGTCAGGCTGTCGCGCCAGACCGCGATCTGGTCGCGCGTCCGCGCGGCGCAGATGCCGAGCACAATCAGCACGGCGGTGAAGCCGAGGGTCCGGGTCAGCCGGCCGGCCGCCTCGCGTGCGCGCCCGCGACGGCCCAGCCTCAGCAGCCCCGCCGCCACGGCCGCGGCCACTGGCCAAGCGGCCAGATAGGTGTACCGATCGGCGACGAACTGCGGTCCGGCCTGCGCGATCCCCAGCACGGGCGCCAGCGACACCACGCTCCATCCGGCCGCGGCGGCGGCCGGCGGATGGCGACGCGCCACGATCGCTACGCCGGCCAGCCCTGCCACCGCCACCAACGCCGGGATCCAGTGGCCCGGCACCGCCGGATCGTACGGCCGCGGCAGGGGATAAAGCGGAGAAAGACGAAACGGCGCGAGGGTGCGCCCCGCGTACCACCCCAGCGCGTGCCCCGCCTGCACCAGCCGCGCCATCGCTCCATGGACGGACCACGGGATCATCGCCCCCGACGACAGGGCCGCCACGGCCGACACCGACGCCACGGCCGCAGCCGCCAGCCACAGCCACCAGGTGGCCCGCCAGCGCCGCCGCCAGCCGCCGCCCGGCCGCGCCACGGCGTCGACGATCATCAGCAGCGCCGGCAGCACCATCGCCTGGGCCTTGGCGAGCATCGCGCCCAGGGCCCAGGCGGTCGCCCCGGCGCGCCGCCACGGCCCCGGCGGCGCCGACGGCTCCGGCCCGAGCCAGACGAACACCGCCGCCGCCGCCGCCGCGGCCGACAACGCATCGCGGCGCGCGGTCGCCCACGCCACCACCTCGACCCGTTGCGGATGAAGCGCCCACAGCAGCGCGCCGGTCGCGCAGGCGATCTCCAACGCCGGGGAGGAATTCCCGCCGCGGCGCAGCCACCGCATGAGGATTCCCGTCAGGAGCGCCGTGGTCACCGCATGAAGCACCGCGTTGCCGAGGTGGACGCCGGCCGCATTGAGGCCCCACAATGCGTGGTCGATGGCGTAGGACATCCATGTCAACGGCTGATAGTGGCCGAGCCGGAACGAGGTCCACATCCACCGCAGGTGGTCCGGCCCCAGCCCCCGCCATTGGGCGTGCTCGAGGAGCAGCTCGGCGTCGTCCCAGTTGGTCCAGCCGTTCCGGATCACCGGCAGGACGACGACGAAGGCCACTAGGGCGGCCAAGGCGGCGGCCAGTCGGCGGCGGCCGCCGGCGTCCGGCGGTACGCCGCTCATGTCAACGGCTCCGCCGGCGGCGAGCGCAGGCGGCGGCTGCGGTACCAGCAGAACCCGAACAGGTCGAATACAGTGCGCGGCAGCCGGCGCAGGTTTGTGTACTTCGACGCGCCGCGGGTCCGCGGACGGTGGTCCACGGGCAGCTCGATCACCCGGCGGCCGTGGAGGCGAAAATAGGCCGGCATGAAGCGGTGAACGCCGTTGAGCGGCGGCAGGTCGGCCCGGCATTCGTTCCGAAAGGCCTTCAGGCTGCAGCCGGTGTCGCGGACGCCGTCATGGGTGAACCGGTTCCGAACGGCGTTGCCGATCCGCGAGGCGACGCGACGCGACCACGAGTCGCGGCGGCGGGCGCGGTAGCCGCAGACGACATCGGCCTCGCGCAGGGCCTCCACGAGGCGGGCGATGTCGGCCGGGTTGTTCTGCAGGTCGCCGTCCATCGTGACGAGCACCTCGCCGCGGGCGGCGGTCAGGCCGGCCAGCATGGCTGCGCTCTGCCCCTGGTTCGTCGGGAAGCGCAGGCCTCGCACGAAGGGATAGCGCGCGGCAGCCTCGCGGACGCGCGCGGGGGTCTCGTCCGTGGAGCCGTCGTCCACGAAGATCGCCTCGATCGGTCCGAGGGCGGCTTCCACGGCTGCCAATTCTTCGGCCAGCGGCAGGACGTTGTCGGCCTCGTTGTAGACGGGCACGACGATGGACAATCGCAGCGGCATGTGCGGGTTGTCACCAGATCGTAGGGGTGGCGCGCGAGCGCGGCAAGGCCGATGACAGGGCGCGACGGCGGCGGAGCCTCATTTGTCGCGAGCGGAAGGGCCGTGGTAGGCTGAGCGGCAACACATCGCCATCGGGCTATGCCATGCCAAACACCGGCCAATTTCCGGTCCTGGTGGTGGACGATGAGCCGTCCGTCGCCGAGGTAATGCGGCGTCACCTGGCCGCCGGCCTGCCGGAGCGGGAGATTCTGACCTGCACCCGCGCGGACCTCGCAATTGAGCTGGTGACGACGATGTCGTTTTCCGTGGTGCTCTGCGACCTGCAGATGCCGGGCCTCACCGGCATTGAGATCCTGGCCGAGGCGCGTCGGCGAAACCCCGCGACGGTGGGCATCCTCGTCACCGGCCAGGCGACGAAGGAGGCGCTGGTCCAGGCGGTCAATCAGGCGCAGGTGTGGAAGGTCATCGAGAAGCCGTGGGCGCCGGAGGCCCTGGTGGGATGGGTGCGGGACGCTTGTCGTCTGCACGACGAACGGCGGTCGGCGGAGGCGCCAGCGGAAAAGGCCGGACCGGTCGAGAAGAAGCCGGCCGAGGCGGCGGCACCGAAGAAGGTGGTGCGATTGCCGCCGCCTAAGAAGGCGGCGGTGATTCGGCCGCCAAAGATCGAGCGCCCCGCGGCGGCCGTGCCGGCGGGGGTGCATCCGACGTTCGCGCCGCCGATCCCGATCCCCAAGGTGGCCGCCCGCTACGTGGACCTCAAGTTGGTCCACCCCGGCGGTCTGGGGGCCGTGTATCGTGCCCGCGACACGGCGGCCGGGCGGATGGTCGCGCTCAAGGTGATCGCGGCGCGACTGGCGGCCGACGAAACGCTCCTCGAGCAAATGACCGCCGAGACCACGACCGCCTCCCGGTTGAACCATCCAAATCTCGCGAGGGTCCTCGGCCTCGAGCGGAACGGACCGGTGGCCTATTTGGTCGAGGAATACGTCGAAGGCCAGAACCTTCGCCGTGTCGTCGCCCGCCACCGCGGTCTGCCGGCCACGGCGGTGGCCGTGGTCGCTTCGGACTGCGCCGCCGCCCTCGCCCACGCGTTCGAGCGCGGTTTGGTCCACCGTCATCTGCGAACGGACCGCCTGATGCTCGATGCCCGCAACCACCTCAAGGTCGTCGGCCTGGCGTTCGGCCGCGCGGTACAACGCGCCGCGCGACTGGGCATGCCGCATGTCTGGCACCACCTCTGCCCGGAAATCGACCAATGCGAGGCGGCTGACCCCCGCATGGACGTGTACTCGCTGGCGATCTCGCTTCACGAGCTGCTGACCGGCAACCTGCCGGACCACGCCGGTTCGTCGGAACCGCGCGCGCCGCACGAATACCGGCCGGTCGCCTCCTCGGACCTGCCCGCGGAAGTGCGAGAGGTGCTTGACCGCGGATTTGCCCGCGCGCCGGAGCATCGCTGGCCGACGCCGACCGAGCTGGCCCGCAGGTTCACCGCGAGTCTGCAAGCCGCGGGCCTGCTTCAGGCCTCCTGAACGCCGCGCCGTCGCGGCCGCAGCGGCCGGCCGCTGGCGTTGACGACGTCGACGTCGTAGCCCGGCAGGACGCGTAGCCAGCAGGACAGCTCCGCCCCCTCGACCCTCCACGCCAGCTCGACGGGACCGTTCGGCGTCGGCACCGCGCCCTCGCACCATTCCAATGGCGAATCGGGGAAACGAATCCGAACGCGGCGGCGGACGACATCCGGCCGCTCGCTGCCCAGCACGTCGCGAAACAACAGCCGGACGCCGCCGTGCAAAGCGAACCCGTGGTTGCAGCTCGCCTGCGTGCCGTCGTTCTCCGAGAGCGTGCCGGTGAGGTCGTGCCCTTGCGCGCCGGCCCGAAGTCGGCGACGATGCGCTCCCACAGCACCCCGTGCGTCGCCGGCGGGTCGGGGCGCCGGCCGAGGCAAGCAGATCTCCGACGCCCTCGCTAATGGTGACGATGCGGCCCGCGCCTCGCAGCCATTGGCAAAGCATGAGGCCGCCTGCGCGCAGGATGACGGGCCGGCCCTCCGACCGCGGGAACACAGCCCGGAAGGCGACCATCAGGTTCCGTTGGCGCTCGCGGCCCTCCGGCCACACCGGTCAGGCGGCGAGGAAATGCGCCTCCGGTTCCGCGGCCGACGCACTCAGAGCGAGGGCGGCTAACGCCGCCCACTTCCAACCCTTGGATACCGTTATCGCGCGCGGTTCCAATCCTTGGACGATCCGCGCCGAAGGTCTTCCGCCGGACGCTCACCCACTCCACGGATGTCGCCACGGCGGTCGGTAGTCGCGCTTCATCAGCGCCCTGGCGTCGTCGCCGACCGCCTCGCCCCGCGCCTCGTCCCACGCCACCGTCCGGCCCAAGTCCATCGCGATCATCGCCAGCTTCACGGCGACCGTGGACTCCTGCCCTTCGCGGACGCCGCAGGAGGCCGGCCTCCGTTCGCGGACGGCACGGAGAAAGTCGGCCATGTGCTCGCGGGCGTGGTCGGCCTTCGCCTCGGTGACGACCCTCTCGGCGGGCTTGCCCTTGGGGACCAGCACCCAGCGGTGGTCGGTGACGAAGATCGTCCCTTCCTCGCCGTAGAGGAACACGCCGTTGGAGGTGTCAGGGTCGAATTCCTGCGCCCCCCAAAGCCGGTGCCGCCACACGACGGGCGTGTCGCCGAACTCGAAGACGGCCGTCATGGTGTCGGGCGTGGTGATGCGGCCGCCGAGGCGGACCAGTGCGCCGGAGGCGGTGACGCGACGCGGAACGCCGGCGCCGAGCAGCCGGCGCGTGGCGTCGATCAGGTGGATGCCCCAGTCCACGAGGTGGCCGTGGCCGGTGGTCTTCTCCAACCGCCACGACTTGTGGCCGATCTGGGGACAGTACGGCAACTTCGGGGCCGGGCCGCACCAGAGGTCCCAGTCGAGGTCCGGCGGCGGGTCCTGCGGCGTCGTGTCGCCCACGCCCGCGGTGTAGTGGATCTGGACGTCGGCCTGCAGCACCCGCCCGATGCGGCCGGCTCGAATCGCCTCCGCCGCCTGCGCGAACGCGGGGCTCTGACGGCGCTGAAAACCCACCTGGACCACCTGCGCGGGACGAACTTCGGCGGCGCGGAGCATCGCCTGGCCCTCGCGAATGTCGTACGCCAGCGGCTTCTCGATGTAGACGTGCAGGCCGGCCTCGAGGGCGGCGAGAAACTGCAGCGCATGCCACTGGGGTGGCGTCGCGATGAACACGACGTCCAGGCCGCCGGCCTGGAACATTTCCTCATACAACTTATGTTCCCGCGGACGCCGTCCGCCCTGGCGCTGTTCCATCTTGTCCGCAGTCTCCTTCAAGTGGCGGCGGTCCACGTCGCAGAGCGCGACGACCTCGACCCCGCCGACCTTGTGCGCGGCATCCAGCAGCACGCCGCCGTACCAGCCACACCCGATCAGTCCGACCCGCAGCGGGGGCTCTGCGCCCTGGCCGGCGGCGCGCAACGCGGCCGTCGCGGCAAGGCCCGTGGTGGTGCTGAGGAAATCCCGTCGGTTCATCGCGGTCATCGTTCGGTCCTCCGTTCGCACATCATCGCAGGGGAACGCCGCGTTGGCCAACTCCGGCCCGCCGCCGCGCGCGGTTGATTGCTTAGCGCCGGCCGTGATACTCGACCGAAAATGCGCGCGACTCGTCGCCCGGGCCGCGCCCTTCTGTCCCTTTGGCCCTTGTGCCGCGCCGCCGCGCTCGCAGCCGCGGTCCTTGCCGGCCCCGCCTCGGGCGCGGAGGTCCGCCGCGACGGCCCGTTCGAGGCGCTGGACCTGCCATCGAACACCGGCGCGTGGTATGCGGTGGAGTCGGAACTCCGCCCCAGCCCAGCGTCCGGCGCCGATCCGGAGGGTCTGCTTTGGACAGTGCGCGTGGACCATTTCGGCGGCGAGGAAGGCCATCTGATCGGCTGGCCGCGCGTCGGCTGCGAGCTGCTGGCGGCGCTGCGCGACTGGACACCGTGGGAGCGGTTCGCCGTCCGCATCCGTGTGTCGGGCCGGGGACGGCCCTCGCCGCGACAGCCGCTCGGGCTGGGCATCGCGGCGCCAGACCGGAGCCGAACCCACATGGTCCGACCCGTCGTCACGTCGGCCGGCGAGTGGGTGGAGATTTCGATCCCGTTGGAACGGCTGGCCGATCCGTCGAACGTCCGCCGAGTGCAATTCCACATTTAGTAATCGGAGTACGCCCACGGCGACAGGCTGGAGGTGCGCATCGTCGGACCGCGGCTGCTCCGCCGGACCGAGCCGGCGGTGGCGGCGGTCACGCCGATCAACGCGGCGATGTTCGCGGATTCCAGGTTCGCGCCGGTGCGGGTGGAGGTGCAGGGGGTCCGCCCCGGCGCGTTCGCGACGGTGGAGTACGGGCTGGCCAGTCCCGCCGGCCGCGTCGCGCACGTTCGCGCCGATCTCGGCCGCGGGGAACACGTGGTCGTGCTCCCGCTGCCGCCCGGCGGTCTGCCCGCGGGCGAATGGATCGTCTCGGCGGAGGTTGCGGGTTCGCGCGAGTCGGTCTGGGCGCCGTTGATGCTCGTGCCGTCGCCATGGGAGGCGGGCCGATGAGGCGATGCGCGGCGGCGTTGGCGGCGGCCGTGGCGGCCTGCGCGGAGGCGGCGTCGGTTCGATGGCTGGCGGACTTTGGCCCGCCGGCCTCGACGGCGCGGCCGCCGTTCGAAGCCCTGACGCCGGCCGTCGCCGCCGGCGACGGACGCGCCGGCTGGATCGCGCCATCCGGCCTTTCCGCCTTCCGCCACGCGCACCGCGAGATGGTGGCCAACCCCTTCCGCGGCCGGCAGGAGCCGCCGCCGATCTGGACCACCCCGGAGACCGAGGACGCCGTCTGGAGCGTCTCGACCAATTCCCTGATTGTCCCCGTGCCGCCGGGCGAGTACGACGTCTGGCTGCTGGCCGGCAGCAGCGACGGCCGACATGCCGCATGGGTGTTCGATTTCGACTTCGCCGCGGGAGGCGCGACGGACCGCGTTCAGGTCGCCGGCGCCTATCATTTCGAGCTGCGCCGCCTTCGCGCGGGGGCGGAGGACGGTGCCCTACGGCTCGACTTCCTTCCCCGCAACCGGTGGATCGCCAACGCGGTCATGATCTGGCCGGCCGGCGACGCAACGGCGGAGGTGGGGGTGCTCGCCCCGCTTCGCGAGGCGGTGTTCGGCCTGCCGCCGCACGAGCGGGACCACTGGGTTCGCGATCCCGATCCACCCACCGCCCCGCCGCGCCCGCCGCGGCCCGAGGAGGAGGCGCGGGGGTTCGTCCTCTGGAACCGCCACTGGCAGGAGTGCGTGTACCCCCGCGATCGGCCGCGCGAGGACGAGTTGGATCCGGTCCTCTGCCTTTTCGCCGCGCCGGGCGAGTACGAGCCGGCGACGTTCGTCGTCCGGCCGCTTCGTCCGCTGACCGGCGCGCGCGTGGAGGTGGGCGACGTTGGGCCCGTGCGCGGCGCCGACACGGACATCCGCAAGGTCCGGTACATGGCGGCGCGTCCCAATTGGGCCGACCGCGGCCGCTGGCGCATTGTCCCGGACGTGCTGGAGCGGTTCCGCGGCGGCGCCTTGCCGGCCGAGGAGAACGCGCGGTTTTGGCTGACGTTCCGGATCCCCGACGACGCGCCGCCCGGGCTTTACGAAGGGCGGATCCGGTTCGTGTGCGACCGCGGCGCGGCGGAGGTGCCGGTCCGGCTCCGCGTGCTTCCTTTCCGCCTGCGCGAGGACCCCTCGCGGCGGTACGCGATCTACTACCATCATCCCTTCGACCTCGCCGCTGCGGCGCCGGATGCGCACTCGGCCGATTACTGGCGACGCAAGGCCGAGCTCGAGCACGCCGACATGGCCGCCCACGGCATCCGCAACGTTGTGCTTTCTGTTCGTTCCGGCGCTGCGGGGCCGGACGGCCGGTTCGCGATCGACTGGGTGGGGCTGGAAGCGAAGATGGACCTCTGGGGCCGCCATGGTTTCGTCGGGCCGGTCGTGATGGGCGTGGACTGCGACGCGATCTACCGCAAGCACATGAACGAGTCGTACGGCGTTCACCTGCGCAATGTGCGCCGGCCGCCGCCGGCCTTCGCGGAGGAGCTGGCCGCGCTGGTGCGCCAGATCGAAGCCGGCCGACGCGCGCGCGGCTGGCCCGAGTTTCTGTACTACCCTGTGGACGAGCCCTCCACCGATCCGGCGGCGGTGGAGTTCATGTCCGTTGTGTTGGCCGCCGTCCGGTCGGCCGAGGCCCGGACCTACGTAACGGCCGATCCGACCCTGCCCGGCTTCGCGCCGCTGCGGCCGTGGGTGGACGTATGGTGCTCGCAGCCGTTTGCGCTCGACGAGGTGGCGGTTCGCGCGGAATGGGCGGAGCGAGCCGTCGAACACTGGTGTTATCCCAACCACATCGCCGGCGAGAACGACCACACGCCCGTCGGCGGGGCGCGGATGACGTTCGGATTCGGCTTCTGGCGCAGCGGCTACCGCGCACTGATCCCGTGGATCTACCAAGGGGTACGCGGCAACCCGTGGAACTACCTCGACCACCCCTCGATGGACTTCCTGGTGCGCAGCGAGCCGGACGGTACCCCGATTCCGGTCGCGCTGTGGGAGGCGTACCGAGAGGGCTGGGACGATGTTCGTTACATCGCCACGCTCGAATGGACGATTCGCGAAGCCCGCCGCTGGGATGCCCCCCGAATCCGTGACGCCGCCGCGGCGGCGGAGCGGGAACTGGCGGCCGTCCGCGACGCGATCCGCGCACAGCCGAAGTACATTCGCGACGATCTCTGGGGCGGCGAGGAATTCGACGTCCGCCGTTGGCAGATCGCCCGCCGGATTCTGGCGCTGCGCTCGGCGATGGACGAGGTGGCGCGCGCGGCGCATTGAGCCCCGGCCGACGCAAATCCAGGCTCACGGCTCCGACCAGCGCTTCAGCAAGTCGTTCGCCAAGCGGTTAACGTACTCCTCGACGGGGGTCTGTCCGGGCCGGCGTGCGCCCGAGACGGCCTGCATCAGCCGCTGGCCCACCGGCCCCATCCGATCCACAACGTTCAGGGCCGCGAGCCGGACCAGCGCTTCCGGATGGGCGAGGGCCGACTGCACGAACGGCACAGCCTCCTCCATCCGGCCAATTTCACAGCACGCGTCCGCCGCGGCCAACCTCAGCTCTGGGCAGGAATCCCGGAGCGCCCGCCGCAGGAAGCCGGCCGCCGGCGCGGCCTCCCGCCTCAGCCGCCACAGGCCGACGACGCCCCACCAGCGCACCGCCGCGTCTGGGTGCTGAAGGAGCTGCACAAGCGCGGGCACGTCGGCCGGACCGGCGACGGCGGCCAGACGCGAAGCCTCGAGCAGCTCGGGCAGCGGATTAAGCCGGGCATCCACGCCGATGGCCCACGGCGAACGCCCTGCGGCGCGCCGGAACATCTCCCCCTCCGGCAGCAGACCGAGGTCCCCGGTCTCCCGCATCCATCCCTCGCAACGCCCGCGAAGCCGCGCCAGCGTCTCACGGTGCTCCGGCGACGACGCCAGGTTGTTCACGTTGCGGGGATCGGCCTCGCAATCGTAGAGCTCCTCCGGCGGCTTGACCGGCTCGAAGTATCGAGCGGCGGGGCCGGAGAGGCGGCCAAACTCCGCCAACGCGCGCCAGGCCCGCATCGTCGGCATGGCCTCGGTGTAGCTGACGACCTGGGACCAGGGCAATTGGGGCATGAAATTGCGTAGGTACTGGTACCGGCCGTCGCGCACCACGCGGACGCAGTCGAACCGCTCGGCCATTCGGTCGCGCCCGGCGTAGACGTATTCGCGCGGCGGGCCGGCACGCGGGCCCAGGAACGCCATCCCCTGCATCCACGGCGGAATGTCCACCCCGGCCAGGCTGAGCATCGTCGGCGCGAAGTCCACGAAGCTGACCAGGCGATCCAGCGCCTCGCCGGGCGCGGCCGGCGCCAGCGCGCGCCACGACTCCGGCACCCGGACGATCAGCGGCACGTGGAGGCCGTCGTTCCACACCCATTGCTTCACGCCCGGCATGCCGGGGCCGTTGTCGCTGAAGAAGAAGACGATCGTGTTGCCGGCCGCGCCGCACCATTCCAGCTCCCGCAGGCGGTCGCCAATCTGGTAGTCCATCGCGGTGATGTTCTCGTAGTACCGGGCCCAGTCCTGCCGCACCTCCGGAACGTCGGGATGGTAGGGCGGCACCGGCGCCGTGTCCGGATCCCGCCGATGCGCCGGCGTCAGCCGCGCCGTGTTCGCCGCCCGCCGCTCCGGCGTCGCCCGGATCTGGCCCTCGTGGCAAACCTCGTAGTTGAACACCGCGAAAAACGGTCGGCCCGGCGGGGCGTTGGTCCAGTGGGCGGTCGGCCCACACTCGTCCCATGCCTCCTTCGGCACCGGGAAGTTGTAGTCCGTCTTGGCGTTGTTGACGCAGTAGTAGCCGGCCCGCCGCAGCAGCTCCGTGAAGCAGACGACCTCCGGCGGCAGCCACGTGACGGTGCGCATGCCCTGGCTGCCAAGCCGCCACGGGTAGACGCCCGTGATAAGGCAGGACCGGTTCGGCGCGCACACGCCGGCGATGCCGAAGCACCGCGTGTACCGCACGCCTTCCTCCGCCAGTCGGTCCAACGCCGGTGTGACCGCGTAGGTATCGCCGAAGCAACCGAGGTTCGGGCCGATGTCCTCGGCGGTCAACCAGAGAATGTTCGGGCGCCTGTCCGCCGCCGAGCGGGCCGCCTCCGCGCACGCGGCAGCCAGTCCGATGAGCACGATTCGGAAGTTCACGGCGGCCATTTCACCATACGCTGGCGGCCATCCTCAAGCGGCCGCGCACGCCGGCGGGTTCAGCGGGCCGCCCCCGCCGGGGCGGGAGGCCACGGCGCCGCCAGCGGGTGCTCGGCGAAAAACTCCAGCCGCAAGTCGGCGACCTCGCGCCGCCCGGACTCCAGGGTGCCGTTACGGCCCCCAGACCACCCAGGGCGCCCGCACCGGGCCGCGCGCCGGATCGGTGTTCAGCTCCGAATCCCCGCGCCTGCCGTCGGATCAGCCAGGGATAGCCAACCCGCTCTTCATAGGCCTTCGGCTCGGGATTGAGCGGCGTGGTCGCATCCCGCGTAGATCCGGCTGCCCAGGAAGACGGTTCGAGGTTCCGGAACCTCCGTCGGGCGTTCTGAAGAACGGTGACGGTGTCGCGCGCCAGAACCCGGCCGCGTTCGGAGAGCCGGCCGGCATCTTGAAAGCGTCGGGGGTTGAGCGGCGACACTGAGACAAGTTCCAATCATTGGAAAAATCGGGTGCGACGGTTTCCAATGATTGGAAGCCTTCGTTTGAGCCCAACGAGCTTCGCGGCCAGCGTTCGCAGCGTGGCCGCCTGCAGCTCCTCCGGCTGGTGGATCCAGGCATAACAGGTGGTGCCGAAGGAATGATGTGGCGTGCCGTCGGCATAGCGAAAATGGAACGTGTCAAAGACCTCGACGGGGCCATGGATGGAGGGCGACGGCGGGCCGGCGGTCAGCGTGCCGCCGATGCCGTCCAGTTCCGGTCGGTTGCTGCGGGTCCGGTAGCGCCAAATCCCCTCGGACGGCGGCGAAAACCGCAGCCAGTACACGCCCCCGCCGTCCCAGAATCCCGGCACCTCGATTGCGCGGCCGTTCTGCTGGAACACCGCCGAGAAGGCAACCTCCGCATAGGGGTTGCCGTTGGACGGCCCCTGAAACGACGCCTCCCACATGCCCCACCGCTCGACGGTCGACGGCGCGCCCGGGACTGCCCGCGCGGCGGCAGCCGCCACGGCGAACCCGAAGAGAACGAT
>CAKZPT010000063.1 GCA_937139365.1 uncultured bacterium
GATGCTGGCCTGGCAGATCGGTTCGATCAACGTCGCATCGCTTTGAAGCGGTCCCCACGATTCGCCGCCGTCGTCGCCGAAACTGATCGGCTCCTGCGCACAATCTGTGGGTGGCAATGGATAGCGCGACCGATGCCGGCGTGGTTTGTTCACGCCTCGGTTGACGGTGTTGCGGCAGCGACCGTGGCGGGCTCGGCCCTGGCGGCCCGCGAGGAAAGAGGCTTCGAAGGCGGGGAAAGACACGGCCGGCCGAAAGGGTTCCCGGTGCGTATAGGCATCGGGCGAGTCAACCCCCGGAGGCCGGCCATGCAAGGGTTCTGCCATACGGACGTGCGCGTGGTGGAGGGGCCGGGCGAACCGGAGCTGCGGGTGGAGATCCGGGCGCATGCGCAACGGCGGCGTCTGTGCTCGATTGGTGAGCCGCCGGCACCGACGTACGATCGCCTGGAGCGACGGGAGCGGCGGCATGTGGGGCTGTGGCGAATCGTGGCCTGTTTTATGCACCGCGGCGGGCGAACTGCGCCGTGCACGGGGTTGCATGTGGAGGCCATGCCGTGGAATGAGGGCAAGAGGCCGTGGACGCGGGCCATGATGGTCTTCTTGGCGCGCGGGGCGCGGCGGTTGAGTCGGAAAGAGGCGGCGGAAGCTTTCGACGGGAGTCGGGAGGCCGTATGCCGCTCGGCGCAGCGGATCGTCGAAGGGGGACTGGCCCATCGGGTGTTGACGGGGATCCGCGCGATAGGACCGGACGAACTGCGCAGGCGCAAGGGGAAGAAGTCGGCCAACTTCTTGACGCTGATCTGCCCGGCGGACGAGGACTGCCGACGGCTGTTGTGGGTCGGCCTGCGCCGTACGGAACGCTCCCTGCGTCAAGGGCTCACGACGCTGGGGGCGGAGGTGGTCGCGGGCATTCGCGTCGTAGTCGGCGACATGTGGCGGCCGTATCCGGCGGTGGTCCGCAAGCACATGAGCCCAGCGGTGCAGATTCTCGAGCGGTTTCGCCTGACGGCGCTGCTGAACAAGGCCGTGGACCAGGTGCGGCGAGGCGAGTGTGCCGCACTGCGGGGCGGGCCGCGAGGGAAGCGGCGGAAGAAGACCCGATGGCTCCCGCTCCGGCCCCGCACCCGAGTGCGCGGCAAGGCGCGGGTACGGCCGGACGCCGTCATGCACTCCAAGCTCCGGACGGCCCGGGCGTGGACCATGAAGGAAGCCTTCGCTCATTTCCGGACCTGCCATCACCCCCGCCGGGCCAAGGCGTTCCTGGATGCTTGGATCAGCCGGACCTTGCGCAGCCAGCTGGCTCCCGTACGCAAGGTCGCCCGGACGTTGCGCGATCACGAGCCGCTGATCTTGAACTAGTTCGCCTGGAAGAAGGCTTTTTCGTCGGCCGCCGTCGAGGGCCTGAACAACAAAGCCCGTGTGGTCACCAGACGATCCTACGGCTTCCGCGTCTTCCCCGTGCCGGAAACAGCCCTGTATCATACGCTCGGCAAGCTACCCGAACTCACCCGCAGATTGTGCGCAGGAGCCGATAATTCTAACGAACCGGACCGGCGGTTGTTGTGACTCGGTTCACGGCTTCGGCGTAATCTCGACTTTGCGAAAATGGATCTCGCCGCCCTCGGATTGCAGGGCGATCGGGCCGCCGGTGACCTCGCAGCCCTCCGCCTCGTTGACGAGCCGGCCGTTGATGCGGACCGTCAGACGTCCACCGTCGAGGTCAATCTCCGCCCGGTTCCACTCGCCCGGCTCGCGCTCGGCCGCCTCGTTTTTCCGGACGCCGCTCATGTCACCGGTCAGCGGACTGCCCGACCGCTGGAAGAACCGTTGCGCCGGTCCCCGGATCGCCATGCCGTGGAATCCGTAGATCGCACCGGCGTCCCCGCTCTTGAGTTGCATCTCCAGCGAGCGCGGCAGCGGCCGCGGCTCGCCGTTCACGCGGAGCAGCACGCCGCTGTTGCCTGGGTTTCCGCCGGGCGCCCAGCGCCATTCGACCACGAGGTGAAAGTTGGTGAAGTGCCGCAACGTGTGGAGGTAGCCCATCGGCTCGCCCTTGCAGATGAGGATGCCGTCGCGGACGCTCCAGACGTCGGCCATGCCAACGCCCGGCTTATCGAGGTAAGCTCCCCAACCCTCGAGGTCGACACCGTTGAACAGCGCTTCCGGCGCAGCTGCCCGGGCGGCTTGGATGGCGAACAATGCGGCGAGGGACACGGCGGCGGTTGTCTTCATGTGGCACTCCTTCAGGTCGTCGCATAAGGAAACCACGAAACGGGGCGATGCGCCAGTGGTCCAGCCGGGTGGCGGTGGTGGCGGGAAGGGCCGCGGCGGCGCGGGCGGCGCCCGTGCGCCGCCGGATCGCCGCGGCCGGATCTTCGCCCCTTCTTCGCCGACCGGGCGCCGTCGGACCCTTCTTGGCTATCTAGGGTGTTGCGGCCGGTTGGAGGTCGGAGGGTGCGGCGGCCGGTTGCGGACGGGGCGGTGGGGGGATAGCATCGCCGCGGAGCGCGGGTTCGGTGAGCCGCAGTCGTCGAGAATGCCGCGGCCCGGCCGCCGGATGGCGGCCGCTGGCGGTGGCCTGTCTTGCGGTCGCGGCCGGGCATGCCGCCGCGCCCGCGGCTTCCGACGGAGGCGACAACATGCCCTCGCGAGACACCCTCACCTACACCTCGACGCTCGCCGGTTCGTGGTATACCGCCGACGAGGGCGAGCTGCGTCGCGAGCTTCGCGCCCTGCGCGAGGCCTCCGGCCAGCGGCGCGACGACGCGGTGCACGCGCTGATCCTCCCCCACGCCGGCTACCGGTATTCCGGCGCCGTCGCCGCCCACGGGGCCCGTGTCGTGGAGGGGCGCTCGTTCTCTCGCGTGATCGTGATGGGGCCGACCCACCGGGTCCCGATGCGCAACGCCATCGCGCTGCCCTCGGCCTCCGCCTACCTGACCCTGCTGGGCGAGCTGCCGATCGACACGGAGTTCGTGGCGCGGCTGCGCCGCTACCCGCTGTTCCGCCAGGTGCCCGGCGCGATGCCGGGCGAGCACAGCGTCGAGATCGAGTTCCCGATGCTGCAAGACGCCCTCGGTCCGTTCCGCTTGGTGCCGCTGGTCGTCGGCCAGCTCGACGACCCCGCCGTGCGGGAGGCGGCGGACTGCCTGCTGGCGGAGATCGATTCCAACACGCTGGTCGTCGCCAGCACGGACTTCACCCATTACGGGCCGCGGTTCGACTACGTGCCGTTCACCAGCTCGATCGAGGAGAACCTGCGGAAGCTCGACCTCGGCGCGTACGAGTTGATCGAGCGGAAGGACTCGGAGGGGTTCCGGCGCTACGTCGAGCGGACCGGCGCGACGATTTGCGGCCGCGATCCGGTGGCGGTGCTTCTGGCGATGCTGCCGCCCGATGCGGAGGTGCGGAGGCTGGCGTACGACACGTCCGGCCGGCTAACGGGCGACTGGTGGAATTCGGTGAGTTACCTGAGTGCCGCGGTACGGGTCCGCTGGCAGCCGCGCCCGCTGCCCCGTCCCGCCGAGCGTGGGGCGGAGGAGGATGCGCCGGAGCCGGGCGCGACGCTGACCCTGGCGCCGGAGGAACGGCGCGCGCTGCTGCAGTTGGCGCGCGGGACAATCCGCCATTTCTTTGCGCACCGGCGCACACCGTCGCCGGCCGACCTGGGCGTCGGGATCACGTCGGGGATGCGGCAGATCGCTGGCGCATTCGTCACGCTGCACAAGCACGGCGAGCTACGGGGGTGCATCGGGGAGATCGTTCCGACGCGGCCGTTGTACGAGGCGGTGATGCACCAAGCGCTGAACTCGGCGTTCAAGGACTCCCGGTTTCCCCCGCTGTCGGAGCTGGAACTGCCGCTGTGTCGGTTGGAGATCTCGGCGCTCTCGGAGCCGAAAGAGGTCCCGTCGTGGCAGGATATCGAGCTGGGCCGGCACGGCATCGTGCTGCGGAAGGAGGGGCGCTCGGCCGTGTTCCTGCCGCAGGTGGCGCCGGAGCAGGGCTGGGACCTGCCGACGACGCTGGCGCACCTCTCGACGAAGGCGGGGCTGCCGCCAAACGCCTGGCGCGAAGGGGCCCGGTTCGAGGTGTTCGAGGCGCTCGTGTTCGGGGAGCAGCGCTCGGGCGAGGGTGGCGGGCCGCGTTAGGAGGACGGCTCGGACCTGGCCTTCGCGGCGGCGGCGATTGCCTGGCGGATCAGATCGGCGACGTCTTCCGCCGGGACAATGACCGCGGCCTGCTGCATCAAGGTGCCGCGTCCACCACCTGGCTGCCGGCGCATCGCCACGACGCCGAGCGGGACCCCGTCGGCGGTGAAGACCGGCGTGCCCACGCCGCCGACGAAGCCGGCGGAGAACAGGTAGACTATCCGGGGCTTCTCCACGCGAGCGATGATGCGCGAGACGCCGACGGCCGGCGCCCAGTTGAATAACTTGCCGGCACGGCCGAGGCCGAGGACCTCGTCCATCGCCTTGGCCGAGGCGGGCCGGTCGAAGGGCACGGTCGTGGGAAACGCCGGGGCCGGCCGGCCGCCGGCGGGATCGGGCGCCAGGAAGGCCAGATCGAGGTCCTCGTCCCGCAGGACCTGCCGCATCGGCACCTCCGCGCCATCGTGCATCCGCACGCGAATCTGGGACACCGAACTGCGGGGGGTGACGCTCGACGCGCGCCCGCCGATGTTCATCTCCATCGCGCTCACCCCAGCCAGCGGGTTCAGCGACAGCGCGGAGAGCACCGTCAGGCCGTTGGTCGCCACGACGGTGCCGTAGGTTTCGACGGTCTGTTCCTGGCTGCGCGACTCCTCACCGGGAATCTCGATCTTCAGCACGGCCATCACCGGCACAACGGCGTCGGCGTACCGGGCGGCCAGAGACCGGCCGACGTCCTCGAGAGGAGCCGCGGCGACCGCGCCCGCCATCGCACATGTCGCAGCGATCCAGCGTTTTATGGGTGTGTCTCCTTCGTCGCCGGCGCGTCCGCGGCCGACCCGCTCCGGTTCCAGTCCGGCTCGAGTTCGACATAACGCGTATAGGCGCCGCGCCGCACGAACAGCGTGACATACCGCGCCCGCGCCCGCGCAGCGGCCTCCAGGGCGCGACGCGCGGCGCCGACGTCGGGCGTCGGATGGCCGTCTACCGACAGCAGCAAATCGCCCGTCCTGAGTTCCGCGAGCGCTGCGACGCTGGCCGGCTCCACCTGCTCGACGAGCACGCCGCACACGTCCTCGGGGATCTTTACCAGTGCCCGGTCGGTCATCGTCAGCTCGCGGACGGCGAAATCGAAGTTCGGGTCGGCATGCCGCTCGGGGTCCTCGGCGGTCTCGGCGGCCTCCTCCAGCGTCATCGAGATCGTGCGGGGCTGTCCGTCGCGAATCACCTCCAACGGCACGGTGGCGCCGATGCGGTAGCGTCGGACGGACTGGACGAAGTCGGCGACGTCCTCCGGCCGGGGGGCGCGGACCGGCTCGCCGTCGAAACGAGTGACGATGTCGCCGACCTTCAGGCCTGCCTTGTCGGCGGCCCGGCCAGGGAAGACATACGCGACGCGGACGCCCCGGGCTCCGCCAAGGCCGAGGGCCTCGCCCAGCTCGTGGGAGACCGGCTGCAGCAGTGACGCGAAGTCGGGCTTGCGGGAACGCTCCGGCCGGTCGAGATCACGCGGCAGCCCCACCTGCACCACTGCGAGGTAGCGGCCCAGGCCGCGTTCGAACGCGGCGACGGTGCGCACCGGTTCCGAGCGTCCGCGAACGCGGTCGAGAGTCCGTTCGCGCAGTTCGGCGATGTTGCGTACGGGCCGGCCTTCGACCTCGACCAGGACGTCGCCGGCCCGCAGCTGCGGCTCCGCACGGTCGGCGGGGCCCCCGGGCTGGACGGAGCTGATAAGGATCCCATCGGTCGTGTCGCGAAGCAGTTCCATTGCCGAAAAGAAGGTGAGGTTGCGCCCCGTGAACCCCCATTCCCGGAATTCCTCGTCGGCCGCGCGCGCCGGTTCGCGCGGGCGGGTGACCAGGGACAGCCTGAGTCGCTCGCCGTTGCGCAGCACCTCGACGGTCGATGTCTTGCCGACCGGCGTGGAGAGCACGACGGCATTGAACACGGGGATGTCCTCCGGCATACGGCCGTCCACCGCCACGCCGTCGAACCCGAGGATCAGGTCGCCGGGGCGCAGGCCAACCTCGGCCGCTGGCGAGGCGGGCAGCACGGCGCCGACGAAAATGCCGGCCTCTGCGCTGGAGCCCTTGAGCCGGGGCTGCGCGGTGACCCCGATCCACGAGCGCTCGACGGACCCGCGTTCGATGATCTGCGCGGCGACGGAGCGGGCGAGGTTCCCCGGGATCGCGCCGCCGAGACCGGCGAAGCCGACCTCGTTGATGCCCACGATCCGTCCGTCCAGCGTGACCAGCGGCCCGCCGCTGTTGCCACTGTAGATGCGCGCGTCGTGCGCGATCCACCGGACGAGCGAGCCGACGTCCTCGCCATCGAGCCGGAGGCCGCCGGGCAGGATGAGCGCCGTGTTGCTGACGATTCCGCGCGTGACCGACTGCGCCACGCCGCCGGGCGAGCCCATCGCCAGCACGGGGTCGCCGACGGCCAGGCGGTCCGAGTCGCCGAACTCGGCGACGGGCAGCGGCGCGGTGGACTTGCGCCGGTCCAGGAGCAGCCGAATAACCGCGATGTCCGATAACGCATCAGTTCCGACCAGTTCGGCCTCGACCTCCTCACCATCCGCCAGACGGCAGAACAGCCGGCGAGCGCGGCCGGCGACGTGGTGGTTGGTGATGATGTAGCCTTCCTTGCGGATGATCACCCCGCTGCCGGCGGCGCGCTCTTTTTTCATCCGGCCGGCATCGGCCTCCTCTTTCACGACGTAGATCCGGACGAGGGCCGGATAGACGCGGCGAAGCGCACGCTCGAGGTCGTCCGAGGCGGCCGCGCTGCGCACCCCCACCCCCAGCAGCGCCGCCAACACAATGCACCATCGTGTCATCGCCGAGTTCCTGGCGTAGCCCGGCCGTTGGGCCGGGCCGGTCGCACGGGTCCCTTATCCTCCCCCGGCGTCGACGGCGCAAGCCGGACCGGGTTGAAGGGCGCGCGGGAACGCGGTAGGCTGGGATCGTCGCACCGGGCGGCCCGTGCTCGGGTGGTGGAATGGCAGACACGCATGTTTGAGGGGCATGTGGCGCAAGCCGTGGGGGTTCAAGTCCCCCCCCGAGCACCATCCTGGGTCGCCGGCGGGCGCGCGATCCCCTGAGCCGCCCCGTGGCCTCCTCCGTCGCCATCGAAGGGCTCGTCAAGCGTTTCGGCGCCGCTGTGGTGCTGGATGGCCTTTCTCTGGAGGTTGCGCCGGGCGAGATGTTTTTCCTGCTTGGCCCCAGCGGCTGCGGCAAGACGACGCTGTTGCGGTGCGTCGCGGGCCTGTGCCGGCCCGATTCGGGGAGTATCCGCCTCGACGGCGTCGACATCACCGACGAGCCTGCGCACCGACGCGCGATGGCCATGGTGTTTCAGTCCTACGCCGTCTGGCCGCACATGACCGTCGCCGAGAACGTCGCCTTTCCTCTCGAGATGCAGAAACGGGAGCGGAGGGAACGGGAGCGGCTCGCCCGCGCGGCGCTGGAACGCGTGCGGTTGCACGACCGCGCCCAGGCGCGGCCGGCGGAGTTGTCCGGCGGCCAGCAGCAGCGAGTCGCGCTGGCGCGGGCGCTGGCGGCCGGGCCCAAATGCCTGCTGCTGGACGAACCGCTCTCGAACCTCGACGCGCGTCTGCGGGTGGAGATGCGGCTGGAAATCCGGCGGCTCTGCAAGGACGCCGGCCTGACCGCCATCTACGTCACCCACGACCAGCGCGAAGCGATGTCGATCGCCGACCGGATCGCGATCCTCCACGAGGGGCGGCTGCAGCAGTGCGGCCGGCCGGAGGAGGTCTACCAGCGGCCCGCCAGCCGGTTCGTCGCCGCTTTCATCGGCGAAGCCAACCTTCTCGAGGGACGCCTGCTCGAACGGAAGGAACCAGGGGCGGTCGTCCGGACCGCCGCCGGCCCCGTCGTCGCCGCCGTCGCGCCCCCGGCGGCGGGAACGGGCGATGCCGTCGCCATCTCGATCCGGCCCGAGGCGATGCGGATCCTGCCGCCCGATCCGCACCCTGGGGGCCCCAACATCTTCTCCGGCGTTGCGGTGAACACCACGTACCTGGGGGAGGTCGTCCGCCACGACGTTCGGCTCGGCAACGGAGCTGACGCGCCGATGGTGCAGATCTTCGAACTGCGGCCCAGCCTGCGCGTCCGTGACGGAGAGAGTCAGCCGGTGCGCGTCGCGGTGGATCCGACCGATGTGGTTGTGCTGACCGACTAGGTCCGGCCCGTCGGATGGGAACGGCGGCCGCCCAATGCTACGCTGATCGCCGAAAGGGCAACGACCGATGACCGTTCGCACGCGTTTTGCGCCCAGCCCGACTGGCCACGTGCACATCGGCAACATGCGCGCGGCCATCTTCAATTGGCTGTTCGCCCGCCACCACGGCGGGCGGTTCCTGCTGCGGGTCGAAGACACCGACCGAGAACGCTCGACGCCCGAGGCCTGTCGCACGCTGCTGGAGGCGATGGCCTGGCTGGGGATGGAGCCGGACGAGCCGCCGATGTACCAGTCCAGCCGCCGACAAGCCCACCGCGCCGTCGCCGAGCGGCTCGTCGCGATGGGGCATGCCCACCGCGAGGACAAGGGCAGCACCGGCCGGGGCGAGTGCATTGTGTTCTCGATGCCGCGGGAGGACATCGTCTTCGACGACGTCGTCAAGGGACGGCTGGTCAAGGCCGCTGCGGACCTTCAGGACTTCGTGATCGTGCGGTCGGACGGCACCCCTGTCTTTCACCTGGCCAACGTGCTCGACGACATCGAGATGGGCGTGACGCACATCATCCGCGGCGACGACCACGTCGAGAACACATTCCGCCACATCGCGCTTTTCCGTGCCCTCGGCGCGCAGGTCCCCCGCTACGCCCACCTGCCCATGATTGTCAACGCGCAGGGCAAGCCTTATTCGAAGCGCGACGGCGACGCCTATGTCGGCCAGTTCCGCGACCGCGGCATCCTCCCCGACGCGCTGTTCAACTACCTCGCCCTCCTCGGCTGGTCGCCGGGCGACGGTCGGGAGGTGATGACGCGGGAGGAGATGGTTGAGCGCTTCACGCTCGAGCGCGTCCAGTCGTCCCCCGCGCAGTTCGACCTGACTAAGCTGCTGTGGATGAACGGCGAGCACATGCGCCGCCTGCCGGTCGAGCAACGGCTGGCCGGCCACATGGCCGACCTGGAGCGGCACGGCCTGCGACCCTCGAAGGGCGAACTGCGTCGCGTGCTCGACGTGATGCAGGATCGGATCAAAGTCTTCTCCGACACCGCCGGGCAGACGCGGTATTTTTTTGACGAGGACTACCCGTTCGACGAAGCGGCCGTGCGCAAGCGCCTGCGTAAGCCCGGGGTGCCGGAGCGGATGGCCGAGCTCGGACGCCGTTGGGCGGCCGCGCCGGCCTTCGACGCGGCGACGCTGGAGCGGATCCTGAAGGAGACGGCGGCGGAGGATGGCCGGCCGCCGGCGGACTTGATCCACGCGACCCGCGTGGCGGTGTCGGGCACCTCGGCCGGGCCGGGGTTGTTCGCGATGCTGGAAGTGCTGGGCCGGGAGCGGGTCACCGCCCGGATCGAACGCGCCTTGCGCCGGTGGGTGGGGGGCGGTGGGTGAGGGCGCGCCAGCGGGAGCCCAGCCGCGCCTTACGCTGGCCACGAAGGTCACGCTGGTGCGGCTACTGGGCATTCCGGTCTATGTCGGGGCGATCGCCTACTATCGACTCTCCCTCTCCGCTGGCGCGCCGAACGAGGCCTATCGGGTGGCCGCCCTCGGGATCTTTTTGGCCGGCGCGTTGACTGACGCGCTCGACGGGTTTCTCGCCCGTTCGCGCGGCGAGGTGACGCGGCTGGGGCAGATCCTCGATCCACTGGCCGACAAGTCCATGTTGATGGCGGCCATGCTGACGCTGACGGCGCCCTCGCTGCCGGCCTTGCACCCGCAGATCCCTCTCTGGTTCACGTTGGCGGTGATCAGCCGGGATGTGTTGCTCGCCGTCGGAGCCTATGTGATTCATCACCTGACCGGCCACGTGGAGGTGCGCCCCTGCCTGACCGGCAAGTTGGCGACCGCCCTGCAGATGACCTGTGTGGTGTGGGTGTTGGCGGACTTCGCGCCGGCGCCGTTCCATGGGCTGGCCATGTCGGCGGTGGCGTTCACGATCTGGTCCGGGGTGCGTTATGTGGCGGACGGCTGGCGCCAGCTCGCCCATCCTCCGCGTCGGCCGGCGGGCTGAGGCCGAACCTGTTGGTCGGCGTTGCGGAAAGCCTCGCAAGCTCCTCTCAACAGCGGCTGCCGGATTGCGGCGGCGGCCGACCCCGATATGCAGGGAAAGCTCGGCATCAACGCGGCAGTTCGTTGTCGGCTGGCGATTTTGGCGGGGGCAGTGAGAATCACCGCAGCCGGGCCGTCCGACGTCATGGATTTGTCGGGCGTGCGGGGGCTGACCCCGGATCCGACCGATGTCGGCCTCAAGGAGGAGTGATTCCGCCGCCCACCGGCGCGCGACGTGCGGCTGCCCGGCTCGCTCGTCGTCCAGGGCATCGGCGATCCGCCCGGCCTTGACACCCCGTGGACCGGTCAGATCGTGGATCGTTCGTTCTTCACGAATCCCGCGTACGCGCCGTACCGCCGGCCGGATCGTTTCAAGCTGCCGTTCCGGCTCCAGCCCGACCTCGTCTACGTCGGTCCGGCGTGGTACCGGCGCGAAGTCGAGGTGCCGCAGGAATGGGCGGGGCGGCGGCTGGTCCTTTTCCTCAAACGACCCCACTGGGAGACCCACGTTTGGTTCGATGGCCGTTCCGTCGGCGCCAACGACGCGCCCGGCACGCCACACGAATACGAGCTCGGTCTCCCCGAACCTGGGCCACGGATGCTGGTGATCCGTATGGACAAGCGCCTCGTCGCCGATGTCGGGCATGACTCGCACAGCGTGAGCGACCACACGCAGGGCGACGCGCCGGCCGGCGGAAGTGCGGGGATTGCGCGCCCCAAAGACGCATGGGATGCGATTCGATCTTGACGCCGCGGATGCCCTGGACGAGGAACGCTGGACGCGTAACCTTCTCCGTTGCCATCGCTCGCAAGACGACCGCAACCGCCGGGCCCGCGGCATGGGTTTCGCCGATCGGATTCTCAACGTGGACCGGGACAACGCCGTCCGTCTGGGCTTGCCCGACCCTTTTGCTGAGGTCCTCGAGGCACGGCGGATTTCCTAGCCGGCCGCGACCGCCCCGGCCCTGCGATGCCGCCGACGGCGCAGAGTGCGCCTACTTCTTATTTGGCCCCGCCGCCCTTGGCCTTGTGGGCCTCGATCATCTCCTTGATGTGCTGGACGTAGGCTTCCGGTCCGCCGGGCCGGTACCCGGTGCGGCCAGCCACTTCGCCCTTGGGTGACAGCAACAGCACGGTGGGGAATCCACGCACGCCGTACTTCTTGAGCAACGCCTCGTTCTGCTCCCGCGTCGCCTTCGGCAGTTCCTTCCAGCGGGGAAAATCGAGCAGCACGAGCACGAGGCTCTCCTTCGCGTACTCCTTGAAGGCCTTCTTGGAGAAGACCTCGTCATCCAGCTTGATGCACCAGCCGCACCAGTCGGAGCCGGAGAAGTCCACGAGGACGTATTTGTCCTCCTTCTCCGCCCGCTGCAGCGCCTTTTCGAAGTTGTCCTCCCACCCGGTGGCCGCCTGTGCCGACGCCGCCGCGACCGCGGCTGCCACAACGATCCAGTTCGCCTTCATGACGGTTCCTTCTGCGGACGTTCTCCGTCCGCCAAAAGCAAAATACCCTCTCGCGGGCGTTTCGCAAGTTGGATGGCCACGCCCGCCACCGGCCGTACGAACAGGGGACGCGGGGGGGACTGAGATACGCGAATCCTGGGTCAAACTGGCGGAGTCTTCGTGGCATTCCGGGCCGGACGCCCAGCAGCACGTGGTGGCCGCAAGGCCCGTGGGCCACCAGGGTGGCTTCCTTGGCCGACGTCCCCATCCCAACCCCTCGAACGGCCGTCCAGGTACGGGTAGTTGATCGGTTTCTCAGTCAGCGAATTCCGGCGCCGTCGATCCCCCCACCTAGCTTAGCGCCGCAGCCGACTGCGCGCTCTCGTCGGCCGCCACGCGGAACGCCCCATCTAGGGGACGGGGACAGGGGACCGACAAGAAGATGGGCAACTGGTAGGGAGCACCTTCAACGTCCGGGCTCGCCGTGAGCCGCGAAGCGGCGAAGCCCGTT
>CAKZPT010000064.1 GCA_937139365.1 uncultured bacterium
GCGTTCGACGGCGTCAGCTTTCGGCCGGCGCTGGAGGACCGCGGCTGGCGGGATCGCAACGCCCTCTACTTCGAGCTGGGGTTCACCCGCGGCGTGCTCGCGAGTTCCTGGAAATACATCGCCCTGCGCTATCCTCCGCATGCCGAGCGCATCGTGGACGGCCGCAAACCCGACGAGTACGGCCCCATCACACAACTGATCGCCTGGAAGGCCGGACCGAACCCGCCGCCCTACGGCCACATCGCCGGCAACAACAACGAGTTCAAGACGCTGCGCGGCCAGCCGGCGTATTTCGACGCCGACCAACTCTACGACCTCGCCTCCGACCCGGCGGAGCAGACCAACCTCGCCTCCCGCGCCGAGTTCACCGCGCGACTGGCGGAGATGAAGGGTCGCTTGAAGATGTTTCTGGACGCCCTTCCCGGCGGGTTTGGCGAGCTGAAAGTCGGCGCGGAGGGGGGCGCCGACGCCCAGGGGGAGGCGCTGTGACGGAAAGATCGCCTGTGCTCCTGCCGCGCACTCGCTCCTGTTTCGTCTGCGGTCGGCTCAACGCGCGGGGGTTTCGCGCGCAAATGACGGCGCAAGGGGGCGAGGTGTCCTTGCCGTACCGGCCGGCGGCGGACGACGCCGGCTACGCTGGCATCGTGCACGGCGGTTTGGCGGCGACGCTGATGGACGAGGTGATGACGTGGGCGGCCATTCTGGCGACCCGCTCGGTTTGCGTGGCGGCGGAGATCACCGTTCGGTTCGTCGCTCCGATGCGCGTCGGCGGGGCCTACCGAGTGCGGGGATGGGTGTCGCGGCATGGGCGGAGGCTGGTGCGGGCGGAAGCGGCCATCGAGGAGGCCGACGGCGGAACGGTGGCCCGGTGCGAGGGCACGTACCTGCCGCGCGCCGGGCCCGCAACGCTGGCCGCGGCCGATTTTTACGACCCGCTGCCGCCGGGACTGGAGTGGCTGGGCGGTGCTTGATCGCGCCGTCCGGCGGGCCGGCCAGAGTGCGGGCAGGGGACGGGAGGCAGTAGCGTGTTCCATCGAATGAAGCGCAGGTCGTTTGTGTGCGGGCTGGCCGGGGTGGTCGCGTCGGTCGGTGCTGTGGTCGCCGGCCATGGCGGGTCGCCGGCGGCCGTCCGACTCCGGTACCCCGCACTACCGAATCCTTCATCCGGTGTTGCGCGGCCACGACATGGCGGTGGCACGGGGCATCGTGGACCTGGCCTGCGAGTCGGGGTTCAACGCCGTTCAGTTCCTACTCATGAATGGGGTGAGGATGGACCGGGCCCCGTGGCGCCCGTCGCCGCGGGCCTGGACAAAGGCGCAGTTGCTGGAGTGGGTGGCCCACATTCGGGCAGCAGGCATGGAGCCGATCCCGGAGATCAAGCTGTTGACGCACCAAGAGAAGTTTTTGGGCGACCGGCACCCGCGGCTTCTTTACAACGCGATGACCTACGATCCGCGCAACGAGGAAGTCTACACCCTCGTCTTTTCGTTCCTTGACGAGGTGCTGGAGGGCCTCCGACCCCGCGTCGTCCACATCGGCCACGACGAGGTGTTCGGCTTCGCCCCCGGGCAGGCCCGGCAGTTGAAGAAGGCTGGCGCGTACCCGCTTCCGGCCGACCTGTTTTTCGAGGACATCCGGCGGATCACGGGGTTTCTCGGGCCGAAAGGGGTGGGGGTGTGGATGTGGGGAGACATGTTGCTGAGTCCCGACGAATTCCCCGGAATGTTGGCGAAACATCTCCACGGCACGCTGCCGGGATACGGACGCCCGTTGAGGGAACGGCTGTCCCGGGAGATCGTGATTTGCGATTGGCACGACTCCGACGATCAGGAGGAGTTTCCTGCGTTTTCCCGCCTCCGTGAGGAGGGGTTCCGCGTGGTGGCGGCGACGTGGAAAAAGGAGCACACCATCCGCAATTTCGCGCGCTATGCCTCGGCCCACGGCGCCTTCGGCCTCATGGCGACGACGTGGTACAACATGGACAACCCCGCCCACGAGGCCCTCGTGCGTTGGATCGTCCGTTCCTCGGACCGGCTGTTCCGCGACCCGGGCGCGACGGACATCGAACCCGCCCCCGCCGACGGAGGGGACAACGGCGAGGGCTGACGGCGATGCCGGGTGGGGCAGGGCTCGCCGCCTACGCTCGCCGCGGCTCGACTCCGGCCAGGATCCTGGCGAGGGCGGCGATGTGTTCGGGCGTCGTGCCGCAGCATCCGCCGGCGATGCTCACCCCGTAGCGTTCGACGAGCCGCCGCATCGCGGCGGCGAACGGCCCTGGCCCCAGCTTGTAGACCGTCCGGCCCCCCTCGATTTCCGGCAGGCCGGCGTTCGGATAGCACGAGATCCGGCGCGGCCAGTTGTCCGCCAGATACCGCAAATGGGACTCCATCGCGTCGGGGCCGGTGGCGCAGTTCAAGCCGAGCGAGTAGATGGGGAACGGCTCGAGCGTCGCGCAAACCGCGCCGATATCCGTGCCGACCAGCATCGTGCCCGAGGCCTCCATCGTGACGGACACCATCACCGGCACCTCGCGGCCGGCGCGCCCGACCACGTCCAGCGCGGCGATGACGGCGGTCTTGACCTGCAGGAGGTCCTGGCAGGTTTCGATCAACAACGCGTCCACGCCCGCCTCGACGAGGGCCGACATCTGGTCGCGCAGGGCCCCCTCGAGCTCCTCCACGCCGATGTGACCCAACGATGGCAGCTTGGTGCCCGGTCCGACCGCCCCCGCGACGAAGACGTCCGGCCGGTCCACGGCGGCCCGACGGGCGGCGGCGACGGCGGCGCGGTTGATCTCCGCCACGCGATCCTGCAGGCCGTACTCGGCCAGCACGACGGCGTTGGCGCCGAAGGAGTTGGTTTCGATGATCCGCGCGCCAGCCCAGATGAAACGCCGGTGCAGTTCCTCGATGACCTGCGGGGCCGTCACGTTCAGCCATTCGTTGCAGCCCTCGCGCCCCTGCCAGGCGTCGGGGGGAATGGACATCGATTGCAGGTTGGTGCCGCAGGCGCCGTCGAGGATCAGCAGGGGATGGTCGTCGAGCCGGGGCATCGCGCGGCGGCCACCCTATTCGACCCGAAACTCGTATCGGCCCTTGATGTAGAGAAGATAGAAGGTCCCCTTCGATTTCGCGGCCGCAAAATCTCGGTAGACCTTGTCCGGCACCCGGAGGTAACGGTAGGTCCGGCCGTCCTTCGCCATGACGACCGTCAGCGTCTGCGTCCGGGCGTCGTAGGCGATGCTGCGGATCATCGAGCCATCGGACTCGCCGTCTGCCGGCGTACGGCCCGCCGCCGCCCACGCCGCCACGGCTGCAACAAAACGACGTCGTCGCATCATGCGTACAATCTATCCCCCCGGGCGCCAAGGGCAAGCGGCTTCCTCGAGGACGGCCGGCGATTCCGGCGCCGCGAGGCACCGTTGGATGCCCCGGCCGCCGACCTGTTGCGGGCACGCCTGCACATCTATGGGGCCATGATGGCATGAGGGAGGGGGTGTTGATCTGGATGCACAACGCCGTGCACATCGACATCCGCCGCTGTTCCCACCGCGACGGCGGCCGCAGCGGCGTGATGATGATCGGACACAACGTCGGCAACGTCGGCGAGAACTGCTTCCACATGGGGCTCACCGGGGTCAGTCTCTGCAACCGGTCCTCCACGCCGGGTGGCCGGCGGCCGAACCACACCCGCTGGCCTCTGCTTGGCTGCGCGCCCGTACGCGAGCGCCCCACCGTGTCGAGATGGAGGGGTTCCCGATCTCGGCGCAGTCGTTCGTGGGGTGATCGTCTGCTGCGATGGCGCGACTCTAGGCCGGGTGGCCGTTCCGCGCTACCGGGAGAGATCAGCGGTCGAGGACGGAACCGACCCCGGCGGCCGGGGCGGCTCTTCGACAGGACGAGTCCGCGGCGTTCGCGGAGTGGCCGGCCGACGTCGACCTCGGGGCGGGCGATCTCACGCTGGCGGTGTGGGTGTGGCTGGAGTCAAAGGGCGTGGTGTTGTCCAAAGGCAACGACCTCGACCATGCGGGCGAATGGTCCTTCGGGCTGCCTCCAGCGAGGGACCGGACAACATGTCGCTTCGCGTGAACAATGGCATTTCACGACGGCTGCGTACGCCGTTCCGCCGGAACGGTGGACACACCTTGCCTTTGTCCGGCGGCGCGCGGTCGGCCGAGCCTACGTGAACGGTCGGCCCTTTGGTCGATGACCGGCCGCTCCGGATCGGCCGCCGGGAGTCCGACTCCACTCCGATGTTTATCAGGGAGCGCGTCGGAGGCGTGGCGATCTGGCCGCACGCCCTAGACGAGATCCCCGCCGAATCGGCGGCCACAGGCACGGCGCCCTGAACGCGGGCGCACCGGAGAGGGCGCGGACGTCATTCGAACGCGACCGGCCGGCTGCCGACGATCTCGCGTTGCTCGATGCGAAACCACCGGCCCTCTTCTCGCTGATTCGTCCCCTCCATGAACCGGACTCTGGCCGGAATTTCCCAGCCGCCCGAGGTAAAGTGCGCTTCCCCCCACCGGAGTACCCGGGCGCTGCGGCCGGGCGCGCTGAATAGCAGAAGATAGCGCTCCACGATCGGCACCGAACCGTCCGGCTTCCGCTGGGGCGGTGGGTTCGGATCTGGCGGGAATCCGAACCATGACCAGAAACGCTCCCAGGCGGAGCATTCCTCCCGCACAGTCCGCCGAGTGGCCGGCGGCGAGGAGACGTCGCCACCGGTGCCGGCGCAAGCGGGACAAGGCATGCGGCCGGTGCCCCCGCATCCGGGGCATTGCGTGCGTCCGCCCGCGACGCGGCCGCGACCTTGGCAGACCGGACAGGGGACCGGCGCGCCCAACTGGCGATCCGGGCGGGAACGGCGCAGCAGTGTTCCCCCGTCGGTGCGCCCGCTGCCTCCGCAGTGGCGGCAGGTCACCTCGGCCCCAGCAATCCAGCCGGCCCCCTCGCATGCCCGGCAGGCCACCCGCCGCGTGCCGCGGCACTCCGGGCACAGGCGATCCGCAGACGTCAAGATCGGCCGTTCGACCACGACCAGCGGCCGGTTTCTGCCCCAGACCGCCAGCGCCCCCATTGCGGCGGCCAGTAGGAGAACCACAATGAACGCGGCGCGCGGCGTCATGGCGGCAGTCGCGAATCCGGTAGATCCGGGCGCACCTCCCCCGGCCGCTCATTCAACCGAGTCGGCAGCACGATGGTGCCCAGGGCCAGCAGGGCATACCAGCTCGACTCAACGTCGGACTGCGCGGCCGCGGGCGTCTGGCCGAAGCCTCCGTCGCCCACGGCATGAGCGGCGACCAAATCGATGTCGTCGGCGGCCCACGAAGCCTCTAGGCAGCCAACCCTCCAGAGCGCGAACCTGACGGTCGCGGTGGCGAGCAAGTCCGGCACAGTAGCGCCGTCGGCCGCGGGCCAGCCCCCGCCACGCAGTCGTCGACAGACCAGCCACTGCAGTGCTTCCGGCGGAGGCGTTTCGCCGGCGGAGGCCAGGGCTGAAAGCGCGGCGGCTGCAACCGGTACGATGAGCCCGTGCAGCGCGTCAGCGGCGAACGCGCCCGTCGGGGTGGCGTGGCGGCGGATGGCCGGGCCGGTGACAGCGGGGGGCGGGAGGTCAAGTGCCGAGAAGCACACGGTGCCGAGGAAGATCGCGTACGGTCCCCCGCCACCGTGGGGTCGCAACCGCCATTCGCCGTCCGCCGCGCGGAACGGATCCAGCCATGCGCGCCACCGGGCGCCGTCCGGAGAGAGGCCTGCGGCGCGCATCGCGCGGAGCAGGGAGGCCGCGTGGAGAAGGTCGGGGGGCGGTGTCTCGGCGCAGCGGTGAAGCCATCGGACCGTCTCCGCGGACGGGAGAATCGCCAACGCCGATTCCAGCTCGAGGGCGAAGGCGGTGAAATACAGGTCGGCGTTCCCGGCGAGCCCACAATGGCCGCCGCCCCGGGCGCGCCGTCTGCGGACAAACTCCGCCAGTTCGGCCGCCGCAGGGGCGGTAAGAAGCCCCTGGCCAGCGCGGAGGCAGTCCCCCCATTGCCCGATGATTGAACAGCGCGCGGCGGCCGGGGAGGCAGTGGCGGAGGCGTTGCTCACATCTTCGGCAGAATCCGGCTGACGAGGCGGGCCAGCAGCCGTCGGAGCTGGAGGTTGTCCACCGGCTGAAGAGCGCGTACGGCGGCATTGCGGTGGTGGTCGAGGAGAAGGCGGGCCTTTTCCACCACGCCGGCGCGCCGAACAAAATCGGCAAGACGGTGGACTGCTTCGGGCCCGCGGGGGCGGCACCAGTCGGCCTCGACGTGTTTTTTCTGCTCGCCGGCGGCCGTCTCCCAGGCTAGCGCGTAGAGAATGGAGAGCCGCGGGCCCGCGGCGGTGGGGGCGTCGAGGTCGTCCAGATCGTCGCGAATTTGATAGGCGATGCCGAGGGCCGCGCTGTAGTTGCGGACGGCGGCGTCCACAGCGGGCGCGACGTCGCCAGCAACCCGCAGACCCATGCGCAGCGCCACCTCAAAGGCCGGTGCCGTCTTCAACCGGAACACTTCGACAATCCGGTCGACGGACATGGGCGAAGGATCGCGCAGCCAGGCGAGTTCCTCGCCCTGGCCGGCACAAAGTGCGCCGTGGCCTTCCGTGGCGATCCGCAGCAAGGCGTGGACCGTGTCGGGCGGCGCCCCGCACTCGGCGATCCGCCGATAACCCATTCCGACCAGTGCGTCACCGACGTTGATCGCGATGGGAATGCCGTGTTCGGCATGCAGCGTCGGCCGGCCGTAGCGAAGACCGTCGTTGTCTTCGATGTCGTCGTGGATCAGCGAGGCCTTGTGGAAACATTCGACGGCGACCGCCAGCGAGCGGACGGAATCCGGCGGCATCCCGCCTTCGCGGACGGCGGACTGCCAGGCGGCGGCCACCAGGAATGGACGCCAGCGCTTGCCGCCCCGGCTCATCCAGTCGCGGGCGAGGCGGTCGACCGCAGACACCGCCGGCCCGGCGATGCGGTCCAGTTCGGCCGGGGAGAACCACCGCGCGACGGTGGCGCGAAGCTGCTCGAGGTCCGATCCCTCTCGGCGTCCGGTGTCGCGACGCAGCCGGATGGCCTCGATGGTCCAGTCCAGGTCGAGGTCCGTCCGCCGACAGCCGTTGCGCAACAGGGGGATGGCCAAGCCTGGAATGGCGTCGGAGGCCAGGTGGGGAAATGCCCGCTCGAGGACGTTGAGGCAACTGACGCCGATGACGGCGTCCACCTGTCCGCTATCGATCAGGCGCGTGACGACGCTTGTGCCTTCGGCCACAAGCACGAGGTAGCCGAGGCGTTCGGCGAGGGTCTGCAATCCGCAAATGGGGCATCGGCCGCACTGCTGGCACAACAGGCCGACGGCGTCGGTTGGCGCCGGGCACTCGCCGTCGGCCCGAAGGCACTGGGGCAGCAGCAACAGGCGCCGGTCGAAGGGGACTTCCGCGACGATGGGCGCCCACAGGGCGTTGTTGAGCAAGACGGTGACGTAGTCCTCGTGGTCGGGGCGGAGGCCGTGGTGGTTCAACAGCCGGCGGGCCTGTAGACGCAGGTCGCCGACGGTGAGCGGCGGCCGCAGCTGATGGGCGTCCACCCATCGGTCGGCGGCCTGCCGCAGCCGCTCGCGGTCGTGCCGGTCCGCCGGCATCCGCGGGTCGGCCGTTCCCGCCGTGGCGTCGGCCGGCCGGCTGGCGTTGTGCTCGCGGCTACCCATAGGCCCCCATGCCCCAAAATGCCCGGCGTTTTGCCCAGCGATACATCCAGTGCCGTTCAGGGATCGGTGGACCGACCGCATGGTCGGGGCGCGGCCGCAGGGCAGCCAGCTCCGCGTAACCTGTCCCTCGCCCGCTGGTGTCGCGGGCGCCGACGGACCGCAAAAACTCCCCCAACGCGGCGGGGTCCTTGAGCAGGATACACCCTCCGCCGGCCTCCGCCAGCCTGGCCCGGGCGGCGGCGAGGAACGGCGAGCCGGCGATCTTTTCGGGGACGCCGGCTCCGTCCCCGATGTCCTCCACTGCGAACTGGATCACGGGGCAGGGCTCGATGGCGCCCGAGGGGGCGATGTGGTGGCTGAGGCCGGCAGCGGCGGGACACAGCGGTCGTCCGTCCGCGTCCCAATAAGCGTCCACGATGAGGATCGGCCACCGACGGCGGGCGTCGACGACGAATCGCCGCACGCAGAGGATGTCCTCCGCCCCCAGGGCCAGCTCCGGCGAGGGGCGGGGACCGACGGGGCGGTAGAGGTAGTACCAGACATAGTGGACGCCCCGGCGGATCAGTTCCGCCAGGAAACGGTCCGAGGCCAGATCGTCCAAATTGGTTCGGCAAAGGCTCGTGGCCACTCCGGTCAGCAGGCGGTGGCGGCGGCAGGCATCCACCGCGGCCCAGGTCCGGTCTGCAACGCCGGCGCCGCCGCGACGCTCGTCCGCGGCCGCGCCAAGTCCCTCGAAACTGATCAGTGGAGTGACGTTGCCCAGCCGCCGGAACGCCGCCGCGCGCCGGTCGTCGAGCAGCCAGCCGTTCGTGAACACCAGGAAGAAGGCGTTCGGATGGCGAGCGAGGACCTCTTCGAGCGCCGGGTACAGCAGCGGCTCGCCACCGAGCAGCCCGAACACCGGCGCCCCCTGCCGCTGCCAATCGCCGATCAAACGATCCAGCGTGTCCCACGGCAGCGCCGTCGGCGGCCGCGTCGGGGTCACCCAGCATCCTCGGCACGAGAGGTTGCAGTCGTTGGTCAACGAGATGAACAGGAACGGCGGCGGACCGGGGACACCGCGCCGGCGTCGCCGCAGAATGCGGCCGCTTTTGACGATCCCGTGGACGGCCGCGCGACGAAGGATGCGCAGGTCCACGCTCCGCGCCCTCCTCCAGAGACAGCGAAGCGCCGTCACGGGCGAGGCCCCGCGGCCCCTCCGGCAGGGCCGCCTGCATGCCGCGCCTGCTCGTTTATTGCGCGGCGGACGGCATCGGCGGAAATCACATTGCGCCGGGCGCGGCGAGCGGCCAGCGCCGCCCGAGGGTCGCGCCCGAGGTGCTCGTGCAACGCCGCCGCGGCGGCCGCCCGCGCGGCGTCGTCGTCCTGGACGTCCGATCCGTCCATCGGGGCCTCGAAATGCTTGGGAAAGATGATGGCCGCCGACGGGCAGATGCGGGCGCATGCGGGGCAGTGCGGCCGACAGTTTCTGGGGCGCACAACCCGTACCTTTCCGGCCGCGGCCTCGTACACGCCGAACCAACAGAACTCGACACACTGTCCGCAGCCGGTGCAGCAGGCGATCTCCACGACTGGGAACCATGGCATCCATCCGTCCGTCGGAGCCGGAGGGGAGGGAGAGACGGGCGCGGAGGAGGCCGGCGGCGGGGTACCCGCCCTTCGTGCGGCCTCCTCCACCGTCAGATGGACGATGTCCTCCACGACGCTCACGCCGTCGCGAATGCCCATCCAGTCGAAGAGGGCCCGGATGGCGCGCGGCCGGCAGGCGATCACGCGGAGCTCCCCCGCCGCCGCCCATTCCAGCAACCATGCGGCGCGTCGTTCCGCTTCCGCGCAGAGATCGTCGACCAAGCGAACCTCGATGCCCGCCCGCGCGAGGGAGTCCGCCAGATGCGCGGCTGCGACGGCATTCACCCGCCGGGCAAACAAGCACCGGCAAACGACGGCCCGCCCATGGCTTGGCGCCGGTGCGGGTTCGGCGGGCTGGGCGTGCGGTTCCCACTCGGCATCACACGGCCCGCCCGGCGGCGAGCGAGGCGGAGTGGCGGGCATCCGCTCCACGGATCACCTGGACGCGGCGATGGCGGCGATATCGCCCTGATCGTTCCTCATGAACAGCCGGCCGTACGCGTAGACGGGCGCGGTCCACACCTTGCCGCCGGTGACCACGTTTTCTACACGGGCGATCGACCGAAACCCTTCGGTCTGAGCCGGGGCGATGGTGATGGTGCCTTTTTCATTGAAGTGAACGAGGGTGTCGTTGATCAAAATGACCGAGCCAAACCCGAGGGTTTCACGCCAGAGTTCCTGGCCGTCGGCGGCTCGCAGGCAGACGAGGTGGCCCTTGCCGGTGTTGCCGTCGCAGCCGTAGATGTGGTCCTTGTGCAGGACGACGCTACTGAAATGGCTGGCGATGGCCTTGTTGCGCCAAACCTCCTTCGGTTCAGAGCCGGCGAGGTCCAATAGGGCGCAACCTTTGCCGTATCCGGAGGTGATGAAGACACGGTCGCCAACGGGCAGGGGGTCCGCGGCGTTGACGTCCCACGACGTTTCCCAAGGGTGCTGGAACGCGATGCGGCCGCCGGCGGCCTCCACGAGGTAGAACGCCTTGGCGCCGAAGATGGCCCAATGCGGCCGGCCGCGATGGCGCAGCGGAACGGGCGTCGAATACCCGCTGGTGCCGCCGCCGGTCTTCCACAGCAGACGGCCGGTGGCCTCGTCGAGCGCGCACCCGGCCTTGCCGACGTTGATGATCAGCGCGTTGCCGTCGACGACCGGGGATCCGGCAAAGCCCCAGCGGCCGTGATCGGCCCCGACTTCCTGGGCGACGTTCCTCGACCATAGGGGTCTGCCGCTGGCCACGTCGAGGCAATAGACATGGCCCCAATAGCTCATCGCATACACGCGGTTACCTTCGATCCACGGCGACGCACGGGGGCCCGGATAGCTGCCCGGTTCGGCGGGATAATCATGACGCCAAAGCTCGCGGCCGCTGGCCGCGTCGAGGCACACCACTTGGTCCCGGCCGTCTTTATTGCCCAGCGTCACGGCCTTGCCGGCCGCGATGGAGAGACCGGAGTACCCCTTGCCGACGGAGGCCGTCCACAACTTCCGGCCCTGCGCGACGGTGGGGGCGTGAAACGACGGATCGAGGACGATGCTGTTGCCTTCTGGCCCCCGGAACCGGGGCCATTCCGTTTCCGTCGGGCTTTGCGCAGATACGGCGCAGGCGAACATCCATGAAAGGGCCAGGCGGACGGAAACGCTGATCATGGCGGTTCTCCTTTCGGATCGGACGTGTGCCGCTGCCCACTCAGCCTAGCGGCCGGCCGGTTCGATAGCAAACCTTTTGTGGGCGCTTTGTGGGCGCTGAATCGAGCAAGGAGGAAATACGGCGGTGCCCGATGGACCGGAGCGGCCGGCCGCAGGGATCAATCCGCCCGTGCGTCCTCGGACTCGGCGGCAGAGAGGTCGAAGCCGGGCGCCGGCAGGGTGCTCGCCAGCTCGCGCAGCCACGCGGCAAGGTCGTTTCGGAGATCCGGGCGCCGGAGGGCGAAGAGGACGTTGGTGCGCAGAAAATCGAGCCGGTTGCCGATGTCGTAGCGGCGGCCCGGCAGCCGCAGGCCGTGAACCGGGCGTCCGGCGGCCATCGAGCGGAGGGCATCGGTGAGCTGAATTTCGTTGTTCTTACCGCGTGGGGTGGCCGCCAGGTGGTCGAAGATGTCGGGGGTCAGAAGGTAGCGGCCGGCGATGGCCAGCGTCGAGGGGGCGGCGTCAGGATCGGGTTTTTCCACCAACTCGTGGATCCGAAACAGCCCAGGCTCTCTCTCTTCGCCGGCGATGACGCCGTAGCGATGCACCTTGGTGCGGGGTACCTCCTCGAGCGCCACCAGCGCCGTCTGGAGGCGGTCGAACAGCCGGCACATCTCACGCATGACCGGAGGGTCGGACTCGATCAGCGTGTCGCCCAGTAGAACCGCGAACGGCTCGTCGGCGACGTGGTCGCGGGCGTGGGCCACGGCGTCGCCGAGGCCGTTGAGTTCCTTCTGCCAGACGAAGTGGAGGCGGGCGAGGTCCGAAATGCGGCGGATCGCCTCCAGCTCGGCTTCGCGGCCGCGGGCGGCGAGGGCGTCCTCCAGTTCGAAATTGCGGTCGAAATGCTCCTCGATGGCGCGCTTGCTTTTGCCGATCACCATGAGAATGTCCGTGAGCCCGGCGTCGGCGGCCTCTTCGACGACGTACTGGATGACGGGCTTGTCGACGATCGGCAGCATTTCCTTCGGCTGGGACTTCGACGCCGGCAGGAAACGCGTGCCGAGGCCGGCGGCGGGGATGACGGCTTTTCGGATCATTCGGGGTTCTCCCTGGAGGGCTCAACGAGGCGCGGACGCAGGATGCGGCATCCGATCCTGGCCAGTTCCTCCTCGAGGCGCAGGTTTCCCGTCCCCGGCCGGCCAGCAGTAGGTCGCGGACCTGGCGGGCGAGGTCCGCCCACACGCCCATCGCGGCGCGGACCTCGGGATCGCCGGCCTCCCAAGGGGCGCGGATGTTGTTGTGGAAGACCTCGGTGCCCTCGGCGAGGTCGCGGCGGTAGGCGATGTAGATGGGGGGCAGGGTGGCGGGGTCGAGCCGCTCGTACTCGCCGTAGCCGCGGCTCTCCATCAGGCTCCGCCGCAAGTCCATGTACACCAGGCCGTCGTAGGCCTGCGCGACGCGGTCCTGCAGACCGGCCGGAATGCCCAGTTCCCGGGTTTCCACCGACAGGACGAGGTTGGCGAATTCTGGCAGGGGGATCCGGACTCCGTAAAAGCGGCACAATGCGCGAAGGCACGCGGTGATGATGGCGCTGGAGCCTGCCAGGCCGACCGGCCGGGGGATGTCGGAGGCGTATTCGAGCGTGAAGCCGCGGTCAGGGAGGCGCAGGCCGGCCGCCGTCGCGTGATCGTGAAATCGCTTGACGGCGGCCTTCAGGAGGCGCAGGCCGCCGTAATAGCCGTGCAGCCGTACATCTCGCACGAGCGCCTCGAAGTTGGGAAACACCGAGAGGTCGCGGTCGGCCGGAAGAATCTGGATGCGAGGCGACTCGTACAGGGTGACCTCCGCACGGAAGTTGGAAAAGGCGAACGCGATCGTGCGGCCGAAATAGCCGTCCGACGGGTTGCCGACCAGTCCGGCACGCGGATGGGCATGGGCGCGAATCAGCATAGGCCGGGGCCCTGAGGCCGGCGCGGAGTTGGCCGTTCCGCGGGCCGGACGGCAAGGGCGACGGAAGGGCAAGGGTTTTGCGCTGCCTTGGCAAAAACGCTACAAGGAAGATATGGCGCGGGATGTGCAGGCGTTGATGGCGGAGATGTACCGTCGGGGTGCGTCGGACCTGGTCTTGACGGCGGGCACGCCGCCCCAGATGCGACTTCACGGGTTGCTGACGCCCTCGAACCCCACCCCCCTGACGGCGGACGATACGCGGGAGATGGCGGCGTCGCTGATGAACGAGCGTCAGCGACGGATCTTCGAGGAGCGCGGCAGCGTCGACCTGGCGGCGGCGCTCGGCGAGATGGTGCGGTTCCGCGTCCACGTGTTCCGGCAGCGGGGGGCGATCGCGCTGGCGATCCGGCAGATCGCCGCGAAGATTCCGCCGTTCGAGTCGCTGGGGTTGCCCGAGTCGGTGCGGGAGTTCGCGATGGCGCCGTTCGGACTGGTCCTGATCACGGGGCCGGCCGGCAGCGGCAAGTCCACCACCCTGGCCGCGCTGATCGACCACATCAACCATCACCGCCAGGGCCACGTGATCTGCCTCGAGGATCCGATCGAGTACGTGCATCGCCATCTGCGCTGCACCGTGGAGCAGATCGAGATCGGAGAGGATGCCCCCTCGTTCAACGAGGCGTTGCGCAACGTGTTCCGGCAAACGCCGGACATCATCATGGTCGGCGAGATGCGGGACCGGGAGACGATCGCGCTGGCGCTGACCCTCGCCGAAACGGGTCACCTGATCCTGGCCACGCTGCACACCCAGGACACGTCCAACGCGATCAACCGGGTCGTGGATACGTTCCCGTCGGACCAACAGGACCAGATCCGGATGCAGTTGTCCATGTCGCTGGTCGGCATCTGCTCCCAGCAGCTGCTGCGCGCGCGCGACGGCAGCCGGCGCGTAATGGCCTGCGAGGTGCTGAAAGCCACAAGCGCCGTCCGAAACCTGATCCGGGAGGGGGCCGTCCAGCAATTGTACTCGGTGTTGCAGACCAGCCGGGGAGAGGGGATGCAGACGATGGAGGATTCGCTGTGGCAGTTGGTCGCGTTGGGACTGATCACGGAAGACCAGGCGCTGGGCCGGTCGGGTCGCCCGAAGGAGATGCTGCGCATCCTCCGAGCCAAGGGGCGGCCGGCTGGCGGAGGTGCGGCGGCATGACGCGCATGCTCGACGGTTTCGATGGGCCCCGAATGGGCTTTGCGGCGGTGGCGGCGCTTGTCGCGGTGTGGCCGGTGTTGGGGGCCAACGCCCCCCCCGCTTCGGCTCCGCCCCCTCCCGCGCCGGTGACTGTCGTCGACTCGTCAGGAGGCAACGGCGAGAAAGTGACGCTGAACATCCAGGACGCCGATATCCAACTGGTCATCGAGGCATTCCGGCGCCAGACGGGCCGCAACGTGGTCATCGGTCCCGGCGTGACCGGCAACGTCAACGTTCGGGTGACCGATATGCCGTGGGCGCGAGCGCTGGATGTGATCCTCACGCCGTACGGTTTCACCTATTCGATTACCGATGACGTGATCGTGATCACCAAGGCCGATCCGACGAAGCCGCCACCGCCGGAGCCGACGGTGGTCAAGGTGTTCCAGCTCAAATACCTCGACGCCTCGGACGTGGAGGAGGTCATCCGGCCCCATCTGAGCGCCTCCGGATCGCTCGTCGTGCTGCGAACCCTTGGCCAGTACTGGGAGCCCGAGGCGACCAGCGGCGGGGGTGGGGGCGGCTCCTCGGGACCGGACACGACCCTTGTCCGAGGTCGTCGGACGCAGGAGCCGAAGAACGTCGTCCGCAGCAAACGCTTTGTCGTGCGCGATACCCAGGCCGTGATCCGCGTCGTCGAAGATTTGCTGGCCGCGCTCGACGTGCCGCCGAAGCAGGTGCAGATCGAGGCGAGGTTTGTCGAGATCAGCTCGGATGCCGTGCGCGACCTCGGCGTCGAACTCGACGCCAGCCGGCTGTTTTCCAACGGCCGCAACTTCCAGCGGGCGGAAGGTCGCTCGATGACCCTGAATGTGTCGCCGAGCATCTTGCCGGCGGATGCGCCGTTTTCGAAGGTGCAGCCGTTCAACACCGGTGGCAATCTGTTCTTTCAGCAGTTGACCGACGTCCAGTATTCGGTGCTGCTGCACATGCTCGAGTCCGCCGGCGGCGCGAACGTCCTTTCGACGCCCCGCATTCGCACGCTGAACAACCAGGAGGCCCGGATTATCGTCGGCGAGAAGTTTCCGATCCTCACCTACCAGAACACCACCACGGGCGGCGCGGGGCTCGTCACGGAGGTTTCGTTGGAGTACTACGAAAAAATCGGTATCCAACTGGCCGTGGTGCCGCAGATTTGCGAGGGCAACCGCATCTCGATGATCGTCCGGCCCTCGGTTACCGACCGGACCTCGCTGATCGAGAACTACCCCGTCCTCTCGACGCGCGAGGCGGAGACGCAGATCATGCTGGAGAACGGTCAGACTGTCGTGATCGGCGGGCTGGTGCGGGAACGCGAACAAGGGGAGAGGTTCGGCGTCCCGCTGTTGTCCGACATCCCGCTGCTCGGTGCGCTCTTTCGGCGCGACGTGAAGACGAAGGACAAAGTGGACCTGTTGATCTTCCTGACCGCCTCCGTTGTGGATGAGGAGGGGGGCGGCGGGACGGATCGCTGAGGAGGGCGCGGGATGCCGCCCGACTCCGGTCCCGTTCCCGTCTCCGGCCGGCTGCCGGCGCGCAGCCGACGGCTGGGCGAGCGGCTGGTGGCCGACGGCCGCCTGACCCCCGCTCAAGCCCGGCAGGCGGAGGAGGCCGCCCTCGAGTCCGGCCGCCCGTTCGAGACGGTGTTGACGGACCTCGGCTACGCGACCGAGGAGGACATCGCGCGAACGGTGGCGGCGCTGTACAACCTCCCGTTTTACGAGCTGGGGTCGGATTTCAAGCTGCAGCCCGAGGAAATCGCGCTTGTCCCCGAAAAGGTAGCCCGCCGGTACATGGTCGTGCCGGTGTTCAAGCCCGGCGACGCCCACCTGACGCTGGTTATGCGCGACCCGCTCGACCTGGCCGCCGTCGACGCGGTTCGCTCGCTGACCTCGATGGAGATCCGCCGGGGCGTCAGCACGGGCGACCGGATCCTGCGGGTGATCGAGCGCGAATACCGGCCCGACGCCCACATCGAGCGCAACCTCAAGGACATCGTCCAGACCGAGGTGGAGTCCGCGCCCGCCGAGGCGGCGGGCGAGCCTGCGATGGACGCCGACCAGCTCCGCGTCCTTGCGAACGACGCCCCCGTCGTCCGATTTGTGAACCTGCTTCTAATGCAGGCCGTGCGGGACCGCGCCAGCGACATCCACCTCGAGCCGGGCGAGAAGAACGTCCGCATTCGCTTCCGGGTGGACGGCGTTCTCCGCGAGGTGACGCCGCCGCCCCGCCGGCTGTATCCGGCGATCGTGACCCGCATTAAGATCCTCTCCGACATGGACATCTCCGAGCGCCGGCTGCCGCTCGACGGCCGGCTCAAGTTCCGCGTGTCGGGCCGGGAGATCGACGTTCGGGTCTCGTCGCTGCCGCTGGTCTTCGGCGAAAAGATCGTGATGCGGATTCTCGACCGCGGCTCGCTGGTCGTGGACCTCGAGAAGATCGGCTTCGACCCGCCCGAGATGCTGGTGCAATTCAAGCGGATCCTGCAGTCGCCGAACGGCATCATCCTTCTGACCGGGCCGACCGGCAGCGGCAAGACCACGACGCTGTACAGCGCGCTGAGCTTCCTGAACAGCCCCGAGGTGAACATCCAGACCGTCGAGGACCCCGTGGAATACGTGCTGGACGGCATCAACCAGACGCACGTCCACGCGAAGGTCGGGATGACGTTCGCCAACGCGCTTCGCGCCATCCTGCGACAGGACCCCGACATCTGCCTGATCGGCGAGATTCGCGACGAGGAGACCGCGCGCATCGCGATGCAGGCCTCGCTCACCGGCCACCTCGTGCTCAGCACCCTGCACACCAACGACGCCCCGTCGGCGTTCAGCCGTCTGCGCGACATCGGGATCGAACCCTACCTCGTGGCGGCGACGTTGCGCCTGGTCATCGCGCAGCGCCTGATCCGGCTCATCTGTCCGCGCTGCCGCGTCGAGTGCGAGTTGACGGCCGAACAGCGGGAGATCCTGGGCGCCGTCCACCCGGAGGCGTTGAACTGGAAATTCTACCGGGGCGGGGGTTGCGAGGCGTGCGGCCGAACCGGCTACAAAGGCCGACAGGCGGTGTTCGAATTCCTCGAGGTCACCAACCCCATCCGCGAGCTGATCATCCGGAAGGCCGGCGACGTCGAGATGCGCGAGACGGCCGTCCGGCTGGGCATGGAGACGCTGGTGCGCAACAGTCTCCGGAAGCTCGAGCGCGGCGTCTCGACCGTCGACGAGGTCATGTCCATCTGGCCGATGGAAGAGTAGGAGGGGCCCGGCCGTGAAGACTTTTTCGTACGTGGCGCGCAACTCGGCCGGCGTCGTCGTCCGCGCCTCGCTGGAGGCGGCGGACCGCCAGGATGCGCTCGCCCGGTTGCGCGCGCAGGGCTACGTGGTGGTGGAGCTGATCGAGCGGGACGAGGCTGCGGCCGGCGTCGCGGTCCCGGCCGCCCGGCCGCGGCGGCCGTGGATCCAGACGGGCAAACCCATCACGATCTCCGATAAAGCCGTGTTTTGCCGGCAGCTTTCGATCACCGTGAACGCCGGCATGCCTCTGCGCGACGCGCTGGAGTCCATTGCCAACGACATGGATCACCCGACGTTCCGCAAGGTTCTGCAGAACATCGTGACCCGGCTCCACGAGGGGGAATCGTTTTCGGCGGCTGTCGCCCGGCACCCGGAACACTTCAACACGTTGTTCGTGGCCCTGATCCGCGCGGCGGAGGAATCGGGTAGCCTGCCGGAAACCCTCGAGCAACTGGCGACCTATATGGAACGTAGCGAAAAGCTAATCAAGAAGATCCGCTCCGTCACCTCCTACCCGATGTTCATCCTGATCTTCTTCCTGATCGTTTGCGTGGTGATGACGACCTTTGTGCTGCCCAAATTCATGGCGAGCTTCAAGGGGTTCGACGTCCAGTTGCCCAAGCTGACGCGCGTGGTGTTCGGCGCCAACCAGTTCCTGATCGACCACTGGCCGTGGTTCGTCGGCGCGCTGGCGCTGCCGGTCGTCGCCCTGGTCGTCTACCGGCGCACGCCGGCGGGACGCCGGCGGACCGACGCGTGGATCCTCCGCCTGCCGCTGTTCGGAATCTGCGTCCGCGAATACGCCCTGGCGCGGTTTTGCCGCAACATGTCCATCATGCTGCGCGGCGGCGTCGGCGTGACAACCGCGATGGACATCACCTCGGCCGTCAGCGGGAACACCGTGATCGTCGAGTCGCTGCAGCGGGCCAAGGAGAGGATCGTCAGCGGCGAGCGGATCGCCGCCAGCCTTGGAAAGGACAAGGAGATTCCGCGGTTGGTGATCCGGATGGTCGGCGTCGGCGAGGAATCCGGCCGCCTCCCCGAGGTGCTGGAGAAGATCGCGAACCTTTACGAGGAGTACGTCGAGAACCGCATCGTCGCGGCGACTTCGCTCTTCGAGCCGATCATCATCTGCCTGTTCGGGGGCGTCGTGCTGGTGCTCGTGATGGCGATCTACCTGCCGATCTTCACGGTCTCGCAACAGGTGCACTAGGGCCCGCCGGCGGATCGTACGCGCAGGCGGGATCCTCGGCGAAGGGGTCGCCGGTCAGCGCGTACGCCCGCGAGCGCGACCCGCCGCACACCGCACGAAACTCGCAGCGTCCGCAACGCCCCCGCAGCCGGTTCGCGTCGCGCAACGCGCGGAAGATCCCAGAGTGCCGGTAGATGTCGGCCAACGCCCCCGTCCGCACGTTGCCCGCCGGCCACGGCAAAAAACCGCTCGGATGCACGTCGCCGACGTGGTCGACGAAACAAAACCCGCGGCCGGCGCTGACCGGCATCGGCGACAAGCCCATGCGGCCCGGCCCGCGCCGTTCCGCCCCGGGCGCTGCACCCAGCCCGCGCTCCATCGCGATGCGCCGGTAGTGCGGCGCTTCGGCGATTTTGACCAGGAACGGCGCCCGGGCGGCCAGCTCGACGAGGTCGCCAAGCAACTTCTCCGCCTGCTCGGCGGAGCACGGCGAAAGGAGTGCCCCCCGACCCGCGGGAACCAGCAGGAACACCTCCCAGAACACCGCGCCCATGCGTTCAACCAGTTCGGCGATCGCCGGCAGCTCCGCCGCGTTGTCGGCGCACACAACGGTGTTGATCTGCAGCGGCACGCGGGCCTCGCGCGCCCAGGCGGCGGCGGCGATGGCGATGTCGAAACACCCGGCCACGCCGCGAAACGCGTCGTGGGTCTCCGGCCGCGCCCCGTCAAGGCTCAAGGCCATCTGGTCCAGCCCCGCCGCCGCGAGCGAGGCGACGCGTTCGCGGTTCAACCGCGGGGTCTCGGCCGGGATCGCGCCCACCCGAAGGCCTGCGGCCTTGCCGTGGCAGACGAGGTCCTCCAAGTCGTCTCGTTGCAGGGGATCTCCATCGCTAAGCACGACGATCGGCGTGCCCATCCCGGCGACGGCGTCGAGCAGCCGCCGGCCCTCGTCCGTGGTCAGCTCCCGTGGATCGCGCCGGTCTTCCGCGGACGCGCGACAATGGCGGCAGATCAGCGCGCACGCGCGCGTGACCTCCCAAATCACCAGAAATGGGGCGACGTCGAAATCCGGCGTCGCCCCCGGATGAGCTGCGCGGCCGGCCGAAGGCTCATCGGCGAAGCGGCCCTCCCGCATGGCGTTCGAGAACGGTTCGGTTCATTCGTCGCAACCTACCACGCCACGGCGGGGAGTTCACACGCCGGCAAGAAGGTCGGCGGCGGCTCGGCGGGCGGCCTCGTCGTGCCGCGGTCCGCCCACGAACGCCCGGACCAAGTGATGGTCAGGCGGCGCCCGGTCGGCGAATTTCCTTGACGACCACGTGAAGGCCAGCAGGTCCACCGGCTCGTCCGGCGGCGCGACGAAACCGAACCCGCCACCCCCCGAGAGCCCGGACAGGTCCCCGGCGCGGTAGGCCAGGCTGACCGTGGCCGACGACACGTGGGGAATCCAGCGAATCGCGGCCGCCAGGAGCGGGTGGTGCGGCTCGATCAGCCGGGCCGTCTCCCTAGCGGGGGTGGCTAGCACCAGGAGACGGCCCTCGACCATGCCCCCGTCGGCGGTCCGTACCCGCCAGCCGGATCCGCTGCGCTCGAGCGATACGGCGGCCGAGGAAGTGCGAACGGCGGGGCCGAGGCGGTCGGCCAGCCGTTCCGTCAGCGTCGCCAGTCCGCCGCGGAGGGTCGTGAACATCGTTGGCGCCGCGGCGTGGTGCGCCTGCCGTCGGGCAGCCCGGATGCCGAGGATGAGGCTGCGATGACGGCGTTCGATCTCCGGCAGCATGGGGAGCGTCGCCCGGATGCTCATCCGCGCCGGATCGGTGACGAAGATGGCGCCCAACAGCGGTCCGGCGAGCCGTTCGGCCGCCTCGCGGCCCAGGCGCCGCCGGATGAAATCCCCGAGGCTTTCGTCGGCGTCGCCGGACCGGCGGGGAAGCAGCAGGTCAAGCGCCATTCGGGCCTTCCCGCGGAATGACAGCAACGGCGTTCGAAGGAACGGGCCCAGGCGCGTGGGCACGGCAAGGCGAAAACCGGGGGGGTAGGGGAGTAGCCTTCCGCCGCGCAGGAGACGTGTGGAGTAGGTAGCGTCGTTGGACGGCAAAAACTCGTTCTCCAGTCCCAGTTCCCGGCCCAACTCCAGCGCCTCGGGCTTCTGGTTGAAGAAGGAATCCGGCCCGCCCTCCACGACGAAGCCGCCCTCGCGACGGGTGACGATCTTTCCTCCGGGGCGGTTGTCGCGCTCCAGTACCACAGCACGGAAGGACATGCCGAGCTCGGCCGCCCGGCAGCGAAGGGCGAACGCGACGGCCAGACCCGAGATGCCGCCGCCGATGACGACGGCGCCGAACACCATTCCCGGGTCCGTCGTCATGCAATGACGATCCTGGTGTGTTCGATGTTCACAGGAGTCTCCGTACGCCTCCCCCCTGTTCCCGTCAAGACGCGAAAAAAGGAACCAATATCGCAGCGGCTGTGCGGCGCCGGCCGGTGGAGGGCGAGACACGGTTTGCAGGTGAGCGGAGGGGAGTCGCCTTGAGATCAAGATGACATTTCGCGGAGGGCCTCAGCCGGTTAAGGCCGCTGGCCGGGCATCACGGCGTGGGCAAATTCAAGCCAGGCGGGGGAGACGGGATGCGGCACGAGCGTTGTCCGGGTGCCGGCACATGGGATTCGGCAAAAGGCTGCGGTTCGACCCTGGTTGAGCCCGTGAGACACCTCCCGCGGCAACCGCTGGGGCAGCGCTGTCGCCTCAGCGGCCGTTCCACCAAACGGGGCTGTTCCACGCCAGCTTGTCGTCGGCGAGGCGGACGCGCACACCGTACCAGGTGCGGTCGGCCGGAAGATCGCGGTTCACGTACTCGAAGCCCGCCGCGGCGGCGCCGACGTCCTTCAAGTCGTTGAGAAAGTTGTTGCGGCAGACCTCGACGCGGGCGCTCGGGACCGGCGCGTCCACCTGGACACGGACCGGCACGGCACGGGGCGGCGGCTCGGCGACGGCCTCCCCCATCGGGCGGTTCGCAACGCGCACGTCGCGCAAGATCGTCACGCCAGTGGTGCCGTAGCAGCGGCGGGCGCGCAACGCCTCGAGAATCGCGGGGCGGCTCAGCTCCGTCGCGTAGGCGCAGGCCTTGCCGTACCCCCCCGCCGTGGTCGGGGCAAGCGATCACGCCGATCACAAGGCCACGGGCCCAGGCGTCCTGCAAAAAAACAGCCCCCCGGCGTCGTCCGGCCGGCTTGGCGGGGAGCGCCGTCGTGCTCCTAGGAGCCGCGGGTCTGGAAAATCTCGGCGACGGGCTAGGCGACGGCGTCGTGGAAGTTCCAGTCGGTCGGCACGTTGCCCATGTCGGCGAGCTGGCGGGGAATGGCGACGAAGTCGGCGCCGAGCCGCCGCAGCTAGCTCCCCCCCACACCTGTGCGGGGGTCTGGCGGTTTCTCGCGTTCCACCATCGCGGAGGCCGAGCGTCGGCGAAGATGAGGTTGCGGTGACCATAGAAGCCGTACGGATGTTCCGCGCTGTACTCCTCGAAGGACGAGGTCTACTCCTCGCCCAAAAAGGTCAGGAACCGGCCGGGGTCCTCGTTGATCCGTGCCGGCTTGGCCGTCATGTGCCAGAGGTACGAGTTCAGTCCGTAGCCGTGGTCGGTGACACAGGCGAAATCGTGCACGGCCAGGTTGCGCATGTGCTGATCGCTTTCGTCGATGGACCGGTCCCGTTCACGGCCGCAAGGCGAATCATCGGTGTGTTCGTGCAGGTCGCCGAAGAACAACCGGTAGTCCCGGCCGGCGTGCGTGATCGTCCAGCCGGTCCGATCTTCGCCTCGATCGGCGCGCAGTTGCGCGGGTGTGAAGGGCTTGCCGGACTCCTCCAGCGGGCGCCACCCGGCCGGGTCCGGCGCTGGAAGCGATCCGGGATCGAACGCCTCGAGCGAGATCGCGCTGCGCGAGGCGTCTGCGACAGCTTCGTTGGTCCACGAGGGGGGCATGTTGTCCCACTGGCGAAGCAACAGGACCTCGTGGCCGTTAACGACCAGGTCGGGCGGACGATCCATGCCTTTCGCCGACGAGACCCGCAGGGGCGGGAGCCACGATCCGCCCGTCCACGCGCTCAGGCGGACCGTCCACCCACTGCCCTTCGCGCCGCTGGGGTCAAGCCATGCGATCCACAGCCGCCCCTCGTCGTCCCATGCGACGGCCGGCCCCTCGGAGCCTTCGGACATCGGTCCGTCACCGCCCTCCGGCTGCTCCAGGCCCTCCCGCCCGATCCTGGCCAGCCGCAGCCGCCGCTGGATAGTGGCGCCGACCCTGTACTCCTGGGCCGTCTCGTACAACATCCAAAACTCGTGCCCGCGCGAGAACAACAGGGCATGGCGGTCGATCGCTGGCGCCGAGGTCAGTTGACGCGGGGCCGCCCACCGGCCGTCCGAGGCCGGCCGGAGACGGGCATGGACGTCCACTCGGCCGGCCCGAAAGTCATGCCATGCCACCGCGACATCGCCGGCGGCATTGATCGCGACGGAAGGATCGCAGACGTTGAACCTGGCGTCGCCGAGCAGCTCGATGTTCCCGACGCCGCCCGCACCGACGCGCGTGGCGAGAACGCGGCGCCGGCCGTCCCGGCTGGCCTCCTATGCCAGCCACAGGACCCCCTCGCGCCAGGCAATGGCCGGGTCGGTATTCGTACCCGGCTGGCGACCTGCCGAGGCCCGGGTCCGTCCCGCCCGAGCGGGACGACGCAAATTCCCAATCGTCGCCGAACTCGGCGGTGTAGACGAAGCATAGCCCCATCCGCCGTCGGGGTCAGACGCGGGGTAAAAGGGGCCGGCGGCCCCGGCCCTCGATTTACCATCGCGCGGCGATCCGCCACCTCGCGTCGGCCTTTTCAAGGCGAGCCACCTGAAGGGTGTCGGCGCGGTTCCGGAAGCTCAACCATGCAGCCCGGACCGTGCCGTTGTTGCCGGCACGAACCAGGGTGGTCGTCCGTTGCCCGTCGGCCGGCCATCGGCCGAAGAGGGCCATTTTCACCTGCGGAGGGGCGGCGCGGGCCCGAAGCCGAAACTGATCGCGGCGCCCCGCGCGAACAGCGATGCGCTGCGTCGGCCTTGCAGCCTGATTGGAGCCGGTGACCTGGCCGACCGCATACCACCGGCCCAAAGCGCCAGCCACGTCGGTAGCCAGGCGGTGAAACGCCGGATCGGGCGTCCAGCCCTCCTCGAAGCCGGCGTTGACCGATAGGTTGGACGACGCCCCGGCCGCCGACACCGCCAACAACGCCGCCGCGGCGACGCCAACCGGCGCGAACCTCCATACCCTCGCCATGCGCCTCCACGCAAGGCGCCCGCCGCCCGCGGAACGCAACCTAGCGCGCTGGCCTCAAACCTGTTCGGGGACCGTGAAGGGCGCGCGATACTCGCCCTTGAGCATGCGGTTGGCTTCGTCGTCTCCGATCACGGCCTGCTTTTCCGGGTCGAACTGCAGGACGCGCCCGAGGCGATAGGCGATGTTGCCCAGATGGAGGAGGGTGCACGAGATATGGCCCTCTTCGATCGGGGCGTCGACGTCCTCCGGCCGCCGACTGCGCACCGCGGCGATGAAGTTGCCGAGGTAGTCGCCGCTCTTCCTGCCCTCCGGGCCCGGTTCGTGGTTCTC
>CAKZPT010000065.1 GCA_937139365.1 uncultured bacterium
GCCGTCCGGCTTGATGCGCGGCGTTCTCATGGCTCGCCGCCTCCCGGAGCCGACGCCCCATGCACCGGCCCCACACCACCCAGAAGGCGCGAGCCGCGAGTTTTCCACCGAGGGGGACGTGAATCCCCAGCGATATGGGGGCTCCGAGGGAGCTGGATACCCACTCATTTTCTGCCTGAGAGTGTCACCAAACCTCTCCAAACATCCCTCATCCACTCCGCTCCGATATGGGGCGAGACTGTACACCCGCCCCGGCGGACTTTATGATCCGCCCCCCGAAGGGTTTCCCGGGCAAAACTCATGAGCCATTCAAAGGTCTCAGTGGTTACGGGCGGTGCCGGCTTTCTCGGCTCGCATCTTTGCGACCGCATGCTGGCGGAGGGCCACAAGGTCATCGCCCTCGACAACCTCGTCACGGGCAACGTGGCCAACATCGAGCACCTCGCCGGGAACCGGGCGTTCCGATTCATCTACCACGACGTCACCGAATACATTTTTTTGCCTGGGCCGGTTGACTTCGTATTCCATTTCGCGTCCCCCGCCAGTCCGATCGACTATCTCGAACTCCCCATCCAGACGCTGAAGGTCGGAGCGCTGGGGACACATAAGGCCCTCGGGCTAGCTCGCGCCAAGGGGGCCCGCTTCATCCTCGCCTCCACCTCGGAGGTGTACGGGGATCCGCTCGTTCATCCCCAGCCCGAGAGCTACTGGGGCAACGTCAATCCGATCGGCCCGCGCGGCGTGTACGACGAGGCAAAACGGTTCGCCGAGGCCATGACCATGGCCTACCACCGGGCCCACGGTGTCGACAGCAAAATCGTGCGCATTTTCAATACCTTCGGGCCGCGGATGCGGCCCCGGGATGGCCGCGTCGTCCCCGCGTTCATCACCCAGGTGCTCAAGGGCGAGCCGATCACGATTTTCGGCGACGGCCGGCAGACTCGCAGTTTCTGTTACGTGGACGACCTCGTGGAGGGCATTGTCCGCGTCGCCTACGGCGACGAACACGAACCGATCAATTTGGGCAATCCGCTGGAGATGACCATGCTCGAATTCGCCGAGCGCATCCAGGCAGTGTGCGGGCGGCGGGTTGACATCGTCTTCAAGCCGCTACCCGTCGACGATCCCCGCGTTCGGCAGCCGGACATCACTCGCGCGCGAACCCTGTTCGGATGGGAACCTACTGTAAGCTTGGAGGACGGCTTGCGACGCACGGTGGAGTATTTCCGGCGCCTTCTTGCCGAGGGGCGGTTGTAGGGGCTATACTCCCGTTCAAGATTGAGCGCCGAGCACGACCATGATCCTTCGTTTCAAGCGCACCGACGGCACGCAGATGGAGTTCGAACTGGGAGATCGCCCCATCACCATCGGCCGTGGCCCGGAGGCGGACCTCGTCATCCTCGACGACAAGGTCTCCCGGCTTCATTGCGGCATCCGCCTGTGGGACGGTGATTTTATCATCAAGGATCTTCGTTCGAAGAACGGGACCTTCGTCAACGGCCGCCGCGTCGAGATGGCCAAGCTGAATCCCGGCGATCGCATTCGAATCGGGTCGTGCGTGTTCTCCCTCGATGCGGAGCCGGGCAAGGGAACGACGACGATCCTCCAGGAGCTGGCCGACGAGATGGCGGAGGGCAAGGGCTACACCACCATGCTCGACCAGCTTGTCGCTGACGCGGCCACGCCGCGGACCGCGGGCGATGAGGTGGAGGTCGCGGACATGCCCGCCTCCGCGGCGCCCACCCCGAAGCCGCCGACCCCAGCCGCCGCCCCGGAGACGGTCGTCGCGCCCAAGCGGCGCGTCATCCGGGTCCGGATGTCCCCACATCCGAAGAACCGCCATTGAAGCGGGCTGCTCTTTAACTTCCGATCGGACTTGCACAGCCTGGCTCTTGGTGTAGATTTAAAGGCTAGTACTAAGGCTAGACCAAAGAAAGGATCGAACATGAAGAGGATCGCAATTGCGGTGACCGTCGCGCTGCTGGGCGCCTGCATGGTGGCATCCGCGGGCTCGTGTGGGAGCTGTGGAGAGAAGGAAAAGAAGGGCGACCAGTCCTCTACTCCGACCAACACAGCCGAGCAGGCCCAGTCGGGCTCCGCAGCGAATTAAGGTCCGCATCAGAAGGTGGCGAGCGCGGCCTGCGGCTGCGCTCGCCCTTATATCCCGTTGGTCGGCTTGCCATTTTCAGCCGCCCGGCTAGGCTTCGTCCTTTGGGCGTACCAAAGGGAGAATGTATCCATGGCGAGGACATGTGAGATTTGTGGCAAGGGGCCGATGACGGGGAACCGGATTGTGCGGCATGGGCTGGCGAAGAAAAAGGGGGGGATTGGCCTGCACACCACCGGCGTCACCCGCCGGCGGTTCCTGCCGAACCTGCGGAAGGTGCGGGTGCGCATCGGGACCCGATGGGTTGCCCGTCGGGTCTGCATGAGATGCTTCAGCAAACTGGGTGCGTGCGCCGCCTGACGGGCGGGCTCCGGAGGTGGTTCCAGCGATGAGTGCACACCGGCCTTCGCCGCCGGCCGACAAGGTGGCGCTGACCTACGGCAAGCGCACCTGGCGCTATCCCGTGTTGACGGGCAGTGAGGGCGAGAAGGCAGTTGACATCTCAACTCTTCGGCAGGACACGGGGTTGATCACCCTCGATCCCGGTTACGTCAACACCGGCGCCTGCACCAGCGACATCACGTTCATCGACGGTGAGCGTGGCATCCTCCGCCATCGTGGGTACTCGATCGAGGACCTGGCCGAGCACTGCGTGTTCCTCGAAGTTGCTTACCTCCTGATCCTCGGGAAACTGCCGAACCGGCAGGAGTGGCAGAGCTTCTCCGACCTGATGAACCGCCACTCGATGATCCACGAGGACATGCGCGACTTCTTCCTCAACTACCCCGAGGGCGCGCATCCGATGGCGGTCCTCTCGGCGATGGTGGTCTCGCTCTCCTCCTTCTATCCCGAAATCGAGCAGGAAGATCCGAACGAACCCATCGACATTACCGCGACCCGGCTGCTGTCGAAGCTGCGCACCATCGCGGCGTTCTCCTACAAAAAGTCCATCGGCGAGCCCTTTGTATACCCGAGTTGCCGGATGAGTTACTGCGAGAACTTCCTCAACATGATGTTCTCCTCGCCGGTGAACGACTACACGCCCGATCCGGTCGTCGTCCGCGCCCTCAATCTGTTCCTGATCCTGCATGCCGACCACGAGCAGAACTGCTCCACCTCCGTCGTCCGAATCGTCGGCAGCGCCGGCAGCAGCCTGTACGCTTCCATCTCGGCCGGCATCTGCGCGCTTTGGGGTCCGCTTCACGGCGGGGCCAACCAGGCGGTCATCGAGATGCTCGAGCGGATTCTCCGGGAGGACCGCGGCAAGGTCGACAAGGTGATCGCGCGTGCCAAGCAACGGGACGCCCGGACGCGGCTGATGGGATTCGGGCATCGTATCTACAAGACCTACGATCCGCGGGCGAAGATCGCCAAGGAGGTTTGTACCCGGCTTTTGTCGAGGCTAGGCATGCGCAACGATCCCATCCTCGAAATTGCGATGGAGCTGGAGGAAAAGGCCCTCGCCGACTCCTACTTTCAGGAGCGGCACCTCTACCCCAACGTAGACTTCTACACCGGCATCGCCTATCGGGCGATGGGTATCCCCACGAACATGTTCACGGTCATGTTCGCGATCGGACGGCTGCCCGGATGGATCGCCCACTGGATGGAAAACCGGCGAGATCCGCGCCAGAAGATCGGCCGGCCCCGTCAGATCTACGTCGGCCCTACGGCCCGGCCATTCATCCCGATGGACCAGCGTTAGGAGCAGGAGTCGGCGGCCGTTGACGTTTCGGCGAAAATAACATGCGATTCCGGCGCGCGGCGCGCAGGTTGGCTGGGACGTCCCCCTCCGTCGCCGTCAGTCAATCTTTGGGGTCAAACTGGTCTTTCCCGACGTAGCAAACCGGGCAGATCCATGTGTCGGGAAGCGCCTCAAAGGGCGTGCCGGGAGGCATCCCGTGATCCGGGTCGCCCTTCGCCGGATCGTAGATGTAGCCGCAGTTGGCGCAAATGTATCGCATCGCCGCGTCGTCACACCGGTGAGGCCAGTATGGCGGCGAACGACCGTGAACTCAACACTGTTTGGAATGTTTCTTGCCGGCGACAGTATGGTATGCTGCGTCAGGTGGTACTATGAAACCTACAGCCATCGCGTTGGTGTGGATCGCGGCGGGGGCCGCGTTCGGCGTCTCCGCGCCCTACGGCAACGATTTCAACGCCGGCGACGTGTCGGACTTCACGGAAATTCCGGACCCTCGGTGGAGTCCGTCGGGCGGACGCTACCGGTTCCTGGATTCCCACGTGGACACCACCCATTTCGCAGACGCGGCGGTGGTGAGGGTCGACAACCTCGGCGGCGTGGTTCGTAGCAACTTCGCCGTGACGGTCAAGTTCTCCATTGCATCGGCGACCGAATCCCCAGGTGGAACGGGCGAGCGCCTGGCGGTCGGCGTGGTGTGCCTGGCCAACCCCGACTTGAGCGAGGGCTACGTTGTCACGATCGGTGCCGGCGAGGACATCCCGAGCTTCGAGGAAGGCATGGCCTTCTACAAGAACGGAGCCGGCACGAGCCATCAGACGACCAACTTTTTCATCCAGGGGCCGACCACAGACGGCACCGAGACGTGGCTTCTGAAGGTGCAGGGCGAGTACCTGCCCGCCGACCAGATCCGGTTTCGGTTCATCGCGCTGAACTATTCGACCGCGACGACCGTGACCAACGAATGGGTAGACACCTCGGGCGTGCTGGCGACCGGCCAGACATTCGGGGTCGTCGTGGCCCACGCGCGATACGTCAGCACCGTGTTTTTCGACGATTTTCAGGTGGTGTTCGGGTCGGGCGAACCCGTGCTGCCCGACGGCGTACGGTTTCGAGACGACTTCAATCTTCCGCTCAGCGTCGGTGGCTGGGTGGTGACCAACAGCTTTCCTCTGTGGTATGCGGTGTCGAACGGACTGTGCCATCTCCGGGCCCAGAGCGGGAACATGGAGTCTTGGGCGCAAGACTTTTGGAATCTGGTCCAGCGCCCCTTGCCGCCGATCACCGAGGCCGATTTTTGTGCCACGCTGGCGGTCGCACGATTTGAGCCCACGAACGACCACACGCAGGTCGCGTTGCTCGCGTGGGATGACACGGGAAATTTCGTCCGCGCGTCGTACGGCCATATGAATGGCGCGCGTCGGCTGACGCTGATTTCTGAGATCGACGATTCGCCGACCGTGTGGGCGGACGATCCCAGGGACTTCGGCGACGCTCCCTTCTGGCTCCGGCTGACCCGCCAGGGCAATGCCTACCGGATGTACTGGAGCACCAACGGCCTCTGGTTCCACCTCGCGGGGCCCGCGGCGCCGTTCCACAGCACCACGCCGGCGTGGGTCGCCTTCTGGACGGGGGGAGGCATCGCATGGGAAATGCCGCCGGCCACGGTGGCGCGTCTGGAATATTTCGAAGTGCGGGATTTTCCCGAACCGCCGGTCATCGCCGGAGTGGTTCCGGCTGCCCAGCCGATCGTCCTGGCAAGAAACCTGTACGCGGACACAACGGGACGAATCGAGCGGTGCACTTCGCCGGCGTCGAACGACTGGCATGCGGCGGCCAACTGGGTGATCGGCGCCGACTCGACCAATTTTCTCGATTCCGTCGGCACGGGGCCGGTGAAGTTTTACCGCGTGCGCGTCAATCCGTGACGCTACCGGCGTCCGCCCAGTCGAAAGGCACCTTGCCCGAGCGGCCGGAGGCTATGGTCTCGAAGGCCGCCTCGTAGTCCGACCAGCGGAACCGGTGGGTGATAACGGGGCGGATGTCGAGGCCCGAGAGGACCATCGAGGTCATCAGGTACCAGGTCTCGAACATTTCACGGCCGTAAATCCCGCGCAACGTCAGCATGTTGAAAATGACGGCCCGCCAGTCGATGGGCGCATCGCCGGGCAACAGCCCCAGCAGGGCGATCCGGCCACCGTGACACACGACGGCACCGCCACCCTTAACGCGTTGGGGTCGCCCGATATTTCGAGGGCGATGTCGAACCCCTCCTTCATGTCGAGGTCGGCCATGACGGTCTTGAGGTCGGTCTCGCGCGGATCCACCGCGCGGCTGGCGCCCATGCGCAACGCCAGGTCGCGTCGAAACCCGTTCGGTTCGACCACCACGATGTGCCGTGCACCCGCATGGCGCACGACCGCGGCGGCCATCGCCCCGATCGGCCCGGCGCCGGTGATCAGCACGTCCTCCCCGAGCACTGGCCACTGGAGGGCGGTAGGAACGGCGTTGCCGAAGGGATCGAAACAGGCCAGCACCTCCTGCGGTACCCGCGGATCCGCCGGCCAGATGTTCGCCGCCGGGGCCGCAGACGATGTGTCCCTCCCCGCACACCAGTTCCCCAGGAGGGATGTCCGACACGCCCGGGCCGGGTCGATCCACAACGCCCACGAATTCGTGGCCGATGATCATCGGCGCCGGCACCGTCGCGCGCGCCCAGTCATCCCAGCGGTAGATGTGCAGGTCCGTGCCGCAGATCGCGGTCTTCAGCACCTTCACCCGCACCTCGCCGGGCCCAGGCTCGGGCACGTCCTCGAGCGAAAGGCCGGGGCCGTCCGGCCGTTTGACCAGCGCCCTCACGCTTCCCCTCCACTCCCAGGCCACCCCTCTGAGGAGGCTTCCATGGGGCGACGGAATTCGCGGTGCCACTCCACCACCTAGGCGATCACCCCCGCGATGAATATCCCGACCCCCGTCATCAACGACCGAATGCCGAGCCGCGGCGGATCGAAACGGTTGGCCAACCCCGTCAGCACCGCGACCAGCAGCAGGAAGGCGAACTGCACAAAGGCGAAGCGGTCCAAGAGGATGCGGATCCGGGCCACCGTACGTTCCCGGCGAGAGGGATCCAGCCAGTACTCTCGGTTCGGCAGGTTGATCCAGCGGCCGGACAGGCGCCGGACAAGCGCCGCCGCGCCGTCCACGGCGACTCCCATCAGGAGCACCGCTCCCGTCATCGTCCACGCGTGGTTCGTTTTTGGAGCCCGCCGGTCCGCCCGGCCGTCCACGCCAAAATGCACAGCCATGGAATCGGGCTGCGCCGGCAGGCTGAGCCAGACCCAGGCGACGATGGCGCACGCCAGCGCTCGCCAGGCGGCGCGCAGCCGCGCCGGCTCGGCGGCAAACGGCGGCCTCATGACCCTGCGTATCCGCGCGGGTGGGCGCGATGCCACGCCCACGCGTGCTGAACGATCGCGCGAAGATCGGGGTGGCGGGGCGACCAGCCCAGCAGCCGGCGGGCACGCGAGGCGTCGGCCACCAGCGCCGGCGGATCGCCGGGGCGACGCGGGGCGGAGACCGTTGGAATCGAATGGCCAGTGACTTCGCGCGCGGCCTCGATCACCTCGCGGACCGAGAATCCCGATCCGTTGCCGAGATTGAACGCGCCGGTGTGGGGGGAGGTGAGCGCCCGGAGATGGGCGTCGGCCAGATCCACGACGTGGATGTAGTCGCGCACACAGGTCCCGTCCGGCGTCGGGTAGTCCTCGCCGTACACAGGGACTGCGGGCGCCTGGCCCAGTGCGACGCGGAGGACGTTGGGGATCAGGTGCGTCTCGGGCTCGTGGTCCTCCCCGAGACGCTCCGTGGCGCCGCACGCGTTGAAATAGCGCAACAACACGGCCTCGAGGCCGTGGCGGTCCCCGTACCATCGCAGCATCGTCTCGAACATGAGCTTCGATTCGCCGTAGGGGTTGGCCGGCCGTTGAGGCGCGTCTTCCGAGATCGGCACCCGGTCGGGAACCCCGTAGGTGGCGCAGGTGGACGAAAAGATGATGCGCCGGACACCGTGGCGGCGCATCGCGGCCGCCAGGTGGTGTCCGCCCACGACGTTGTTCTCGAAGTACAGCTCCGGCCGCTCCATGGACTCGCCCACGAGCGCGAGGGCGGCGAAGTGCATGACGGCGTCGGGGCGGACCTTGCTCACCGCCTCGTCGATGTCCCTCTCGCGACGCAGGTCGCCGACGATCAGCCGGGCACGGGGGTCCACCGCCTCCCGATGCCCTCGCTCCAGGTTGTCGAAGACGGTCGCCTCGTGGCCCTCGTCGAGCAGCATCGAGGTCGTGACGCTGCCGATGTACCCCGCTCCGCCGGTGACCAGCACCTTCATGCCGTATCCTCTTCCGGCCCCGGCCCGGACGATGGCGGTTCTTCATCCGCCGGCCCGCCCGCCGGCGGCGGTGCACCGCCGTCCGCCTGTTCCCGCGCTTGTTCCAGCATCCACGTGGCGTCCTGCGTCCGCTCCCACACGGACGCGGCCACCCAAATCGGACACCGCTGCTGGACCGCCAGCGCGATCGAATCGCTGGGCCGGGCGTCGATCTCGATCAGATTGCGTCCGCTGTCGCCCTCTTGGATGATGTACAGGCGGGCGAAAAACGTGTCATCGCGCAAGTCGTTGATCACGACCTTGGCGACGCGAGCCCGAAAGCCGGCCAGGATCGCGACGATGAGATCGTGGGTCAGCGGGCGCGGCGCGCGCAGCTGGTTGGCGAACATCGAAATCGCGGCCGCGACGAAGGCGTCGACGAAAATGGCGATGGTCTTGTGGCCGTTGGAGAGAAACACGCCGACCCCCTGCGGGGTGGGCAGCAGGGCTTTCAACTCGACCCTGACATCCGGTTTCATCATCATTCCGCCTTCGCCGGTCCGGCTCCCACCACTCTATCGCCGCCGGCCATGGCTGTCGACGGGGCGGCGCGGGAGGGGGCCGTGAGGCCATCGGAACTGGCTCAACGCTGGCGCCGTCTGCCCCGTCCCCTGCGGATCGCGGCCGCCGCGTTGCTCATCGCTCTGGGCGCACTCGGCCTGGTGCTCCCCGTGCTACAGGGACTGCTGTTTCTGGGCGCGGGCCTCTCGCTGCTGGCCGCCGACGTCCCCGCCGCCAATCGGCTGCGCCGTCGGCTGGTGGAGCGATGGCGGCAGATGCGCCCGGCCGGGCAGCCCGATCGGGTGAGGGTCGATCCCCCTACGGGCCGCCGCTGAACGCGCGGCCGCCGGCGGTCGGCCCCTGAGGGGCCCTCTCCTTCAGCGCTCCGCTCCGGCGGGGCGCTTTTCGCCGGGCCGGGGCAGGTCGGGCTTCACGTCGGGCGACGCCGCCCGGGAAGGATCCACCTCGACCGCCGGCCGGCTGACGTTTCCGCTCGGCCGGATGTAGATGTCCGTCCGGCGGTTCTTCTGCATGTTTTCCTCGGTATCGTTCGGCGCGATCGGCCGATCGAAGCCATAGCCCTTGTGCGTCAAACGCGACGGATCGATTCCTCCAGCCCGGACCAGGTAGTCCGATACCGCCTTCGCCCGCCGTTCGGACAGCCGAAGGTTGTACTCGCGCTGGGAGGTCTTGCGGCGGTCGGCATGGCCTTCGATCCGCGCCGTCGCGCCTGGGTCGCGCTGCAACACCTTGACGACCTTGTCGAGCTGTTCGAAGTACACCGGCCGGAGGTCCGCCTTGTCGTAGTCGAACTCGATGTTCAGCCGGAAGAGCATCAGGTCGTCCGCGGGATCCAGGGGATTGGTGTTGTCCTCGATCACCTCGTGTCCGTCGGCGACGCCGCCCTTGTCGGTGTCGGGGTCGAGCGGGTTGGTTTTGTAGGTCAAAACCTCGGCCCCGTCCTTCAGCCCGTCGAGGTCCGAATCGGGATCGAGCGGATTGGTCCGGAATTCGCGGACCTCCTGTCCGTCCGTCAGGCCGTCCTTGTCGGTGTCGGGGTCGTAGGGATCGGTGCCGTAGGTTGGCTCCTCCCGGTCCAGCAGGCCGTCGCCGTCGCTGTCGATGTCTCCCCCCGACAGCACCGGGGCGGGCGGCAGCGCCGCGCCGAAGCGGTAGTTGACGCCGAGGCCGAGAATCCAGTTGAACTCGGTGTCCTCTCCGGCGAGGGCCACCTTGGCGTCCGCGCGAACCGCCCATTCGTCGTTGAAGTGGTACTGCAGGCCGCCGCCGACCATCAGCACCGGATCGATGTTGTCGTCCTCCTCCCCCATGTCCGCGCCGTAGATCATCACGGCGGCGCCAAACGAAAGGTAGGGATCAATTCGTTGATCGGCCTGATTGCGCAAGTGAAACAGGGCATCGATGCCCAGCCGGATCCCCCAGGTGTCCTCGTCGAGCTGATAACGGGCGCTGTCCTCGAACTCCCGCGCCCGCAGCACCGGCGCCACGTCCAGCCCCCCTTCGACCTCCCACCAGGGATTGAAGGTGTAGCCGAGCCGGAGGCCGAGCGACGGACCGCTTTTGACCTCCTCGTCGCCCTCGTACAGCATCGCCCCCAGCAGCGCGCTCCCCGACCACGGCGCCCGCTCGAACAGGTCCTCCGCAGCCCGGGCAGCGCCGTAGGCCGCGGCGAGCACGGCCATCGCCATTCCAGCAATCGGACGAATCTTCACCGTCAGGCTCCTCCGGCCGGCGCTCAGGGCGGCAAAGCGTCGCGCAGCGCCGGACGTCGAACTTTACCAAAGCATCTCCATCTTGCAATATGGCTGGATGGTGATGCGGGCGGTACCACAGAGAACCGCCGCCCTGCACGTGAACGACGACGTCCATTTGGTGGTGGAGTCCGGGCCGGACAAGGGCCTGGAGATCGTCGTGCCCCCTGGCGGGGCCCGTCTGGGCCGCGCCTCGGGCAACGACATCGTGCTGACCGACCCGGCGCTGTCCCGGTTTCATTGCCGCTTCTATTACAAGGACGGCCGGTCCCTGCACGTCTCGGACCTCGCCAGCACCAACGAGACGCTGATCAACGGGCAGCCGTCGGTGGACGGGCACCTGCGGGTCGGCGACCGGGTGACCATCGGCCAAACCACGCTCAAGGTTGTCCGCGACGCGCCACCCGGCGCGCCCGTCGCCAAGCCGCAGCCCGTGCCCGAGCCGGCCCCCGTTCCGCCGCCCCCTTCCCCGGCCCCGGCCGCCGACGCGCCAGAGGCCAGCACCGGTGGGCTCGAGGTCGACCTCGGCCTGAAACGGAACGAATTCCTGGAGGAGTCCGCCGAGCCGACTGCTGGCGCACCTACGCTGCGGCGCCTGGCCCTGACCGCGGCCGCGGTCGTGCTGGTCGCCGGCGTCGCCGCCCTGTCGTGGAAGCTGATGCAGCCCGTGCGCCCGACGCGGCCCGGCGCGCCCGCCGCCTCCGGCGGGCCGGTGCGGCTCGACATTCACTACGAAAAGGTGGAGGCATCGCCCGACAACATCTTCCGCTATGCCGTCCAGCTCGAGGATGGCCGCCTCGCGGTTCGGGTGGACAACCTTCAGATGGGCCAGCACATCAGCCGCGAGAAGAACACCGACCCGAAGTTGCTCGAGTTGCTGGCTACTTCGCTCGAGCAGTCGGGTTTTTTTCAGCTGGTTGACGAGTACGCCGGCATCACGCCGGGCGTCTGGGATATGTCCGATTTGACGATCATCGTCAACCGCCGCGCCCACCGGGTGCGCGTGTTGAACCGGCTGCCGCCGGAGGCCTTCAAAAAGGCGCGGGACGAGATCGAGGAGTTCGTCCGCAACGAGATGGGCCTCCACGCGCTGGCCCTTCCGCCGGAGAAGCTCGTTGAACTGGGCCGGAACGCCTGGCTGGCGGGCAAGAAGTTCTTCGAGGAGCGGGACGTCCGGTACGACAACCTCGCCCGCGCCATCCGGTCGCTCACCGAGGCCGAAAGCATGGTCGAGACGATCGAGCCCAAGCCGTCCTTCTACGAGGAGGCCATCGCGCTGCGCGAAGAGGCGCGCCGCCAGCTCGAGGCCAAGTACAACGACTACATGTTCCGCGCGGACCGGGCGATCAAGCTGAACGACTGGAAAGAGGCCAACGCCAACCTGCAGATCCTGCTCGAGGTCGTTCCGGACCGGTCGGACGAACAGTACCAGAAGGTCTACAAGAAACTTGTGGACGTCCAGCGGCGTCTCCAGCGAAAATGAACGTGGCGCACCGGCGATCGTCGTGGGCAGTCCTTCGCGCGGCGGCGGCCGCGGGCCTTCTCGCCGGCATGGCCGGCTGCGAGAGCGGTCCCGTCGGAGACGGACAGATTCGCGTGATCAGCGATCCGCCCGGCGCCACCGTGATCTGTAACGGGCGCGTTGGCGAGGCCACCCCCACCACGCTCACCCGGCTGCCTCCGGGTACCTACTTGCTGGTGCTGGAAAAGGCCGGCTATCTTCCGGCCCGGAAATCGGTCGCCATTCTCGAGGGGCAGCGGGCGGCGGTGGACCTCAAGCTCGAGCCGGCCACCGCGCTTGCCTTGGTCCACTCCTCCCCGCCCGGCGCCGACGTGCACGTCGACGGCGTGTTCCGCGGCAAAACGCCGTTGTTTCTGACCGATCTTCCGCTCGGCCGTCACCGCTTCAAATTCGAGGCGGCCGGGCGCCTGCCGAGGGAGATCGAGGAGGATTTCCCCGACCGGGTCCCGCGCCGTGTCCTTGTCGAACTGCCTGGCAACACGGGCCGCATCCTCGTGCGCTCCACCCCGCCGGGCGCCGCCGTCCGGCTGAACGGCGTCGAGCGAGGCGCCACGCCCTGCGAGATTCCGGACGCGCCGGCCGGCGAGAACGTCGTCGAGGTGCTGCTGGCGGGATACCGCCTATTTACGGAAAAAGTCTCGGTTTCGGCGCAGGAAACGCGCGAGGTGGCCGCGGTGCTTCAGGCCATCCCGACCACGCTGCGCATCGTGTCGATTCCGACGGGCGCTCGAATTTACGTCAATAACCAGTTCCGCGGCCAGGCGCCGATCGAGATCACTGACCTGCCCCCAGGGGAACACCGCCTTCGCGCCGAGCTGACCGGCCACGAGCCCAGCGCTCGAACCGTGAACCTCGCCGCGCAAAGCAACCTCGTCGAGGAGTTCCGCCTCCAGCGAAACAGCGGCAAGATCGTCATCGTCTCCGAGCCGCCCGGCGTCCGGGTGTTCATCAATGGCGAGGACAAGGGCGAAACTCGGTCCGCCGCCGGCGGCGGCGTGATGTCCGAACCGTTCGAGGTGGACCTGCTCCCGCCCGGGACCTACGAGGTCAAGCTCACGCGGCCGGGCTACGCCCATACGCCGCGCAAGGTCACGCTCGCGGCCAACGCCGTCGTGGACCTGCACGAGAAACTGGTTCGGCGCTTTGTTCCGGATACGCGCATCCGCATGAAGCTCGAAACCGGCGAAATCGTCCGCGACGGCATGCTGATCCGCAAGCTCCCCGACGGTTCCGTCGAACTGCAGCTCGACACCGGCACGATCATGAAGATCAACGCGGCCGACATCCTGGCGATCGAGCCGCTTCGAACCCCGACGCCCAGGTGACGCGGGCGCCGGCGGCGGGCCAGCCCTCCGGCAGCGCGCCCCCCGCCAGTTCCAGGACCGAGGCCGTTCCGGGGCCCCCCGATGCGGTGCGCCACGGCCGCAGTCGACGCACCACCCGCGTCACCCGTCCCTCCGCATCCAGAAATACCGCATCGATGTCGAACCGCATGCCGAACGTGTGGATCGCGCGGCAGGGATTCAGCCACAAAGCGCGCGCCCGTGGCCAGGAGCGCCGACCCAGCAACCCCACGGCGCGTCCCAGCGGCCCGTGCGCCCGCCAGACCTCGCGGGCCAGTGACCGTCCGTCGCATTCCGCGCCGCCCAGGAAAGACCAAAGCTTCATCGTGCAACGGCCGCCAACATGGCCGGTCTGGACGCGACGGGCAAGGCGCGCGGCCGCTGGCCCGGACCGTAACGATGCGGCGGCCTCTTAAACGACGGGCCGATGCGCTAGGCTGAGGCCTGAAACGGATGCGCCGGATCGCCTGGACACCGGTGTCCGCCTCGGAGGGCATCATGAACATCGTGTTCCCGATTCTCCCCGCCGCCTCGAAGGTGCCCGGCGGGCGGGTGTACTGCTTTTACAACCACAACACCGACAACGTGCGCGAGGTGAAGCGGGAGGACGGCGGCGTCTACCGGCGCGTGGACTCGCTGGGGCAGTATGTCTTCCGGTACACCGACGACCACGGGCGCACGTGGTCCGGCCGGCGCTGGGCGGTGCCCATTCGCGAGTTCGAGTGCGACCGCCGCAACGTCTACGGCGGTCGCATCCGCTTTTTCTGGAACGTGGGACGTCCGGCGATCCTCGGCGACGAAGCCATCCTGCCGCATCACAAGGTCGGCGCGATGGGGGCGGGTTTCTTCGCGCAATCCGAAGGGGTGTTCCTGGTTAGCCGCAACATCCTCACCGAGCGCGATCCCGACCGCATCGTCTTCGAGACCCGTCCAGTGGGCGACGTCGGGCTACGCACCCCCGCCGGCGTGGGGCGCGTGGCGGAGGAACAGTCCATCGCCACCCTCAGCGACGGAACCCTCTTCTGCGTGTACCGGACCATCGACGGCTGGCCCGCCTGCGCATGGAGCCGCGACGCTGGCCGCACGTGGACCGCACCGGAGTACCTGACCCGCCGCCCCGGCGGCCCGCGCATCAAGCATCCCCGCGCGGCGAATTTCGTATGGCGCTGTTCAAACGGGATGTTCCTCTACTGGTTCCACAACCACGGTGGGAGGTTCATCGGGGAGTTGGGGGCGGGCGCGACGGCATCAGTCCCTACGATGACCGCAACCCCGCTTGGCTCTTGGCCGGGCGCGAGATCCGCACACCCGAGGGCTTGCGCATCGAGTGGTCGGAGCCCGAGATCGCACTCTACGACGACGACCCGTACATCCGCATGAGCTATCCCGATCTGATCGAGGAGGCGGACGGCCGATTCTACATCACCGAAACACAAAAGACCGTCGCCCGCGTTCACGAGATCCCGGCGGAGCTGCTGCGCGGGCTCTTCGGCCAGTTCACTAACGGCTTCATCCATACCAACAGGTTGCTCCTTGCCCTCCCCGCCAAGGACGTGGCGATGACCGCCGAACACCCGCTGCCGCGGCTTCCGGACTTTCTCCGACGTCAGCGCCACGAGCCGAACGGCACCGAGGATCTGCGCGCGGGATTCAGCGTCGAGGTGGCCGTCGAGGCGGGGCCGTCACACCCCTCGGGGTGCTCCTTGACACGATGACACACGACGGCCGCGGCGTGAGGCTGGCCGTGACCGATGGCGGCGCCGTGGAGATCGTCCTTGGCGATGGACGCCAGAGGTGCGCGTGGCGAAGCGACCGCGGGGCGATTCGTCCGGACTCGTCGGTCCACCTGGTCGCAACGGTGGACGGCGGCCCCCGGATCATCACGTTTGTCGTCGAGGGGGTGTTGTGCGACGGCGGCAACGAACGGCAATTCGGATGGGGGCGGTTCAGCCCGACGCTGCGACGAGTGAACGGTGCGGCCGTGGCCCGCATCGGCCCCGGCGTCCGGCTCCTGCGGGTCTACGGGCAGCCGCTGACCACCAGCGAGGCCGTGGCCCACCACCGTGCCTGGCGTCGCGCCGCGCTACCGTCGCCCTGATACACCGAGGGGCGGACTGGATTCCGATGGGCGGTGGTGCGACCGCCCGCCGCGCCGTCGAGACCCGACGGAGCCGCAACGGAGCGCTGGCGTAAAATGACGGACGGCGGTTACAGGACAAAAAATACGGTGCGCATCAAAAGTCCACCCCCTTGACGCCATCGGGCCGGCTGTCAACAGCACCCACCGTTACCCCCGGCGCGCGATCGCGCGGGGGAGACAAAGAAGGAGATGAAAAGCCCAGGAACCCTTAGCTTATTCTAGCTCCGAAATTGTCCAAACGAGTGGGGAAGTTCCCTCGTCGTACAGCGGCGAGGTGATCTCCTCTTCCCGGCGCCCGTTCGTCCCCCGGCCCGCGCTGAAGATCGCAGGGGCCCCCTCCAACAGTGGCCGCTTCCAGTGGGCGATAACCGTGGGGTACACCCCG
>CAKZPT010000066.1 GCA_937139365.1 uncultured bacterium
CCGAGAATCCACACAATGCCCGCCTCGCGATATCGCCGGCCCAGCCACTCGCCGTATGCGCGCGCGTTGTCCGCGGTGAAGATTTCGGGCCCATTGCCCCACTTTTTGTTTCACTTGTCGCCCCATGTCGGCAGCAGGCCGACGTAGAGGCGGCGCGCGTTGGCCTCCCTGACGACGAAGTCCACATGATCCGAGTAATCGTTGTCCGGTCCGGGCCGTTCGTCCGGCCTGGCCGGATCGTTGTCCACCAACGGCCGGTAGCCGCGCACGTCCGCCGACAGGCCATCCAGTTCGGCCAGCGCAACCGTCTGTATGGCGGTGAACCCCTGGCGGGCGCGTACGTCCAGGTAGTGGAGGGTCTCGGTCCGGTTAAGTGAGGCGATCAACTGCCACGCGGTGTCGGCCAGCCAAAAAAATGGTCGACCGTTCTCGTACTGAAGGAACCGCCGGCTCTCGTGGACCTTCAGGGTCGGCGGCGGTGTGGCCATCGTGGTTGCGGCCACCGCCGTCGCTATGATCCAACTGCACCCGCACTTTGCGGCCATGGTTTCGGCCTACTTTCCTTCGATGCCCGCGCCCACGGCGCTGGCCCGGTCCCGCCCGCGCAGTTCGATTACGCCCATCCCGGCAGGGGCGGGGAGACGGGTCCACCCGGGGGATCGAGCAACACCGTGTCCTCCCCGGGGCGGTCCGACGGCGCCCAAGGGTAATCCAGCGAGTAATGAAGCCCGCGGCTCTCTCGTCGAAGCATGGCGCAGCGCACGATCAACTCCGCGACGGCCGCAATGTTCCGCAGCTCGAGCACATCGGCGGTCACCAGGTATTGCTTGTAATACTGCCGGATTTCCAACCGCAGGTTCCGGATCCGGCGCAGCGCGCGCTCCAGCCGCTTGTTCGTGCGCACGATCCCGACGTAATCCCACATGCAGATGCGCACCTCGTTCCAGTTGTGCTCGACCACGACCGCCTCGTCGCTGGGCACGGCGTCGCCGACGGCCCAGTCGGGGATCGGCACGGGCTCCGGCCGGCCGCGCTCCATCTCCGCGACGATTGCCTCCGCGGTATTCCGGGCACACACGACCGCCTCCAGCAGGGAATTGCTCGCCAGCCGATTGGCGCCGTGAAGACCCGTGCAGGCCACCTCGCCGACCGCGAACAAGTTCGGCAGCGCCGTCCGGCCATCCACGCTGGCCTCCAGGCCGCCGCAGCAATAATGGGCCGCCGGCACGACCGGGATACGGTCGCGGGCCATGTCGATGCCGAGCTTGAGGCAGCGGGCGTAGATGTTCGGAAAGCGGCGCATCAGAAAGTCGGCGGGCTTGTGGGTGATGTCGAGCCACACGCAGGGGTCGCCGCGGGTCTTCATCTCGTGATCGATGGCCCGGGCGACGATGTCGCGCGGGGCCAGCTCTCCACGCGGATCGTACCGGACCGCGAACGCCTCGCCGGCGCCGTTGAGCAGGCGCGCCCCCTCCCCTCGCACCGCCTCGCTGATCAGAAAGGACTTAGCGTCAGGATGGTAGAGGCAGGTCGGATGGAACTGGATGAACTCCATGTTCCGGACAGGCAGGCCGACCCGCCATCCGAGGGCGATGCCGTCGCCGGTGGCCACGTCGGGGTTGGTGGTGTATAGGTAGACCTTGCCCACCCCGCCGGTCGCCAACACGGTCCATCCCGCCCGGACGGCCAGGATTTCGCCCGTGCGCCGGTCCAGGAAATACGCCCCGACGCACCGGTTCGTTCCTGGCCGCTTCAACCAGCCCGTAGTCACCAGGTCGATGGCCATCCAGTGGGGCCGGATGCTCACTCGAGGCTTGCGCCCCACCACGTCCAGCAGAACGTGGATCATTTCCTCGCCGGTGATGTCGCCCGCGTGCAGCACGCGCCGGCGCGAGTGTCCTCCTTCGCGGCCGAGGTCGTACTCCTCCCCCGATCCCTCTCGTCGTTCGAACCGAATGCCCAGCGACTCCAGCTCTCGGATGCGAGCCGGCCCGGCGGCCGCGATGGCCCGCACGACCTCCGGCCGACAGAGGCCGGCGCCCGCCGCCAGCGTATCCTCGATGTGGGACTCGACCGAGTCGTCCGGCGCGATCGCACACGCAATACCGCCCTGGGCATACCGCGTATTGCTCTCGCCCGCTTCGCGCTTCGTCGCCACCAGCACATCCGCGTGCAGGGACAGATGGTGCGCCGTCAGCAGGCCCGCCAGACCGCTGCCGATCACCAGCACATCGCAATCCACCGTCCGCATGGCACCACTATATCGGCCGTTCTGTCGCCGGGGAAGAAGGCGGCCCGCCGAGGGCGAACTCCAGCAGCCGACACTCGATGGGCCCGTTGTACACGGTCCGCCGCCGGTCGAGCCGCAGGCCGATGCGCCGGGCCAGCCGTAGGTGGCCGGTGATCACCACACCGCGCCCGCTCGGTCCGGCGCGGCGGAAGAACTCCCCGATTCGTCGGTACTCGGCCAGCAGCGCCGCCTCGTCCGCGCCCGTCCGCCGGCCGTACTCGGGGTTGACCACGATCCACGGCGCCGGGCCCGGCAAGGGCGTGCGATCGAGGTCCGCCACGACGATGCGCAGGTCCTCTGCAACGTCCGCCCGGCGGGCGTTGCGCCGCGCCGCCTCCACGGCCGCCGGATCGCGGTCGGCCGCGACGATCACCGCACGAACCGGTTGCACGGCCCGCCGGGCGGCATCGAGCTCGGCGCGCCACCGCTCTTCGTCGTGCGTTCGCAGGTGTCGAAAGGCGAACTTCCGTCGCAACAATCCTGGCGCGCGGCGAGCCGCGATCCAGGCCGCCTCGATCGCCAGCGTGCCGCTGCCGCACATCGGGTTCACCAGCGGCGCCCGTCCGTCCCAGCCGGAGGCGATCAGCAGGCCGGCCGCCAGCGTTTCGCGCAGGGGGGCCACGACCAGATCGCGCCGATAGCCGCGAAAACAGAGAGGTTCCCCCGTGGTATCGAGGTAGATACGGCAGAGCCGATCGGCCCATCGGACGAAGACGCAGGCGCCGTCGGGCTGCGGGCCGGAGTCCGGTCGTCGGCCCAGCCGCGAGCGCATACGGTCTGCGATGGCGTCCTTGCATTTCAGCGCAACCCACCCGGCGGGCGGCCCGTTGCGGCCCGACCCGACAGCGGCGCGGACCATCAACGGCCGATCGGGCCTCAACAGATCCTCCCACCGTAGCGCCTGCACACCGCGGTATAGGTCCTCGGGCGAGGAGGCCCAGAACTCTCCCCACAGCCAAAGCACCCGGTGCGCCACCCGCAGCCGGAGATTCCACCGCGCGCACTCGTGCAGCGTCGCGAGGGTCGTCACGACGGTATCCCCCACCGAGAGGACCGGCACGCCGAGGGCGGCCAACTCCGAGGCCAGGGCGTCCTCCAGGCCGCGCGGGCAGGTGATGGCGGTCTCCGCGGCGCCGAACGGGCCATCCGCGGCCGCTTGACCCGCACCGGCGGGCTTCCGTATCGTGCCCGAAATGAGCCGTGTCCTCCTTCTCGCCGCGTTGTTTCTCGCCACCGGCGGAGCGGTGCGCGCCGGGGCCGAAGCCCCACCCTATCAGGAAACCCAGCGGCGAGAAAGTTGGTGGGCGAGCTTGTTCATGCGTCCGGCCAAGGGCACGCCGGCCCAGCAGTTGGCCCATGCGCGTGCCCTTCGCGACCGCGGATGGACGCGCAGCGCGGGCCGGGCGTACCGGGCTCTCGTCTCCACCTGGCCGGTGTCCGCCGAGGCGGTGACGGCCCAGTACGAGCGTGCGCGGCTGCTGGAGACCGGCGGCAACCTCAAGGAGGCGTTTGAGGAGTACCAGCTTCTCATCGACCGCTATCCCGGCCGCATCGACTTTGCGGACGTGCTGAGGCGGCAGGCGGCGATCGCAGACCGCATCGCCAACGCCCGTTCGATGTCCTGGCTCTTCGGAGGCTTCACCACGCCCGAGCGCGCATTGCCGTTCTACGGGCAGATCCTCACCAACGCCCCGGCGTGGGAGCACGCGCCCGCCGTCGCGTTGGCCATCGCGCGCATTCACGAAGAGAACGGCGAGCTGGCCCAGGCCGCCACCGCCTACGCCGATGTGCGGTTCCGCTACCCCACCTCCCCCGAGGCCGAGGAGGCCGCCGCCCGGCGCGTCGAATGCCTCTGGCGGATGACCGAGCACGCCCCCAACAACATCGCCGCGCTCGACGAAGCGTGGAGCGCGTCCGTGGATTTCCTCGCCCGCCATCCACAGTCGCCCCACGCCGCCAACGTGCGCGCCCGCCAGGAGGCCCTCTTCCGACGGCGCGCGGCTGCGGCGTACGAGGCCGCGCGCTTTTACGACCGCCGCAAATCGTCCTCCGTCGTGGTGCGGGCCGCCTATGAACGCTTCCTCGCGCAGTTCCCCAACTCGCCGTGGTCCGAGCCGGTCCGCCGACGGCTGGCGGAGCTCGGCCGACCCAAGGAGCCGACGCCATGACCCGCCCTCCCCTCGTCTGCATCGCCGCGACGATCGCGGCGGCCATCGCCGCCGCCGGTTGCGCAGGCTACCGTCTCGGCTCCTCGCTGCCCCGCAACGTCCGCCGCATCCACGTGCCGATGTTTGAGAACCGCAGCTCTGAGCCGTTGATCGAGGCCGACCTCACCCGCGAAGTCGTCAACGCCATTCAGCGCGACGCGACGTTCGAGGTGATGCGACCCGATCAGCCCGCCGACGCGGAGTTGAAGGTCGCGATTCAGCAGTTCCTGCTGACGCCCGTGGGCTACGTGGCGGGACGCCACGGGCGGGCGGATACCTACCGGCTAACCGTCATCGCATCCTATCAGCTGGTGCAGCGCGGGACCGGAAAGGTCCTCTCGCAGCATGCGCGCGTTCACGGCGACACCATCGCGCCGGTCGTGGGCGACCTCACGTCGAGCAAGCTCGCCGCGTTGCCCACGGCCGCGCAGGAGCTCGCCCGGGACATCGTGGACAAGATCACCGAAACGTGGTGAGCGCTTCGTCGTCGCGGAGAGGGGCCTCAGGCGGAAGGGGATGCCGGCTCCGGCGCAGCGGGCGCCGACGCCGCGGGCCCGGCGGAAACGGCTTTCATCCATCGGGCCATGCGGGACTTGCGGCGGTTGGCGTTGTTGCGCTTGATCACGCCCTTTTTCACCGCCTTATCGAGGGCGGACACATACCGGCGGTACTGCTCGGCGGCCTCGGCGGCGCCGGTCCGGGGCATCTCCAGCAGTGCCTTCCGAAGGTCCTTCAACTGCTTCCGTACGGCACGGTTGCGCAGCCGGGCCTTTTCCGCCTGCCGCATTCGTTTCGCGGCTCCCTTGATGTTCGGCATGGGTCAATTGTCCTCGACGTCCGCCGGTTCCGGACCGCGGGTGCACCGTGGCATGACCGCACGGACGAAGCGGGGAGGATAGCGTCCTGAGGATGCGTGTCAACCGCGCCGTGTCCCCCGCCCCGCGTCGGAGTGCGATCGGCACACCCGTGAGCCGGCCCATCAAGTTCCTGGCGGGTCTGGGGCTCCTTCCCCTTCTTGCGGCCGCCGCCGGGGCGGTGGCCGACGCCACGGCCGCGCTGGCGGAGCGGGAGCATGCCTTCCCTTCGCTGGTGTGGACGGTGGGAGGCGCGGTGGTGTGGCTGCTGTGCTACGCGTTGCTTCCCCGCCCCATGCGTGCCTACGTCCTCGGGCACGAACTGACGCACGTCCTCTGGACCTGGCTGCACGGCGGTCGCGCTTTCGGGCTGAGGGTCGGACGGCGCGGCGGAGAAGTCCGCGTGACCCGGTCCAACGTATGGGTCTCCCTCGCTCCCTATTTTTTTCCGTTTTACACGGCGCTCGTTGTCGTGGCCTGGGGCGCGGCGGACCTCGCCGGTCGGGCCACCGGCTGGAGGAACGTCGCCCTGGGGCTGGTCGGCCTGACATGGACGTTCCACGCCACCTTCACGATCGAGATGATGCAGGTGCGCCAGCCCGACCTCCGTGAACATGGTGTCTTGTTCTCCACGGTGATCATCCTTCTGGTCAATCTCGCCGGAGTGGGCGTCGCGCTTTCGTGGGTGGGCGGTCTGGGAGGGTTGTGGTGGCCGCAGCGGTTCGCCGCCCGTGTCGTCGCCGGTGCGGGCGCGGCCGCCACCGCGTTGCGGGCGATCGCGCAGGGGTTTTCGCTTTGACCATCGCGGCTGCTGCAGATAAACTTGGTGCCCGGCCAGAGCGGGTGTAGCTCAACGGTAGAGCTCCAGCCTTCCAAGCTGGCTGTGACGGTTCGATTCCGTTCACCCGCTCCACCTCTCCGACCCCCTTGCCGACGCCCCACGCCGGGGGTATGAAGCGTCCCATGCACCGGGCCACCGTTCTGTCTTCGCTCACCATGGCCGCCGTGGCAGCCGCGGAGATTGGACCGCGCTCTTCGACGGCACCGGCCTGTCCGGCTGGAGCGGTCCGCCGGACATCGCCAGCGTGAGGGACGCGGTCCTCGAGGTCGGCCCGGCCACCGGCCGCCTCGTTTGCGCGGGCGCGGCGGTTCTCACATTGACGGCCGACTTCGAGCTGACCGCCGAGCTGCAGACGGAAGCCGGGGCCGTGGCCGACCTTTGGATGGGGGCGACGGATGGGGAGGATCGCCCGGCCGTTAAGGTCAGGGTGGACAACCGTGCCGCTGCCGCCAGCCCCGCCACGGGCAGCTTGGCCGGCCTGCGCCAGATCCTTCCCCGGGTGGTCCGCGATGGCGAGTGGTTCATCCTTCGCTGCGAACGGCGCGCCGACCGGCTTCGCACCTGGGTCGATGGCGAACTCCTCGTCGATGCCTCCGAGGTCTCTTCGGTGCCCATCCGGGGAGACCTCCTGATCGAATTCCTCAGTGGAGGACCTCTGCGCGTCCGGCGCCTCGCCGTTCGCCCGCTGCCGTCTGCGGGCTCGCCACCCGGTCCTCTACCCGCGCCGGATCCCCGCATTCGTGCGCTCCATGCTGCCGGCTTCCCGGTGCTCAACCGCTACGTGCATCTGAAAGGCGGGCTCACGCTCGACCGCGCCCTGGAACTTTCCCGGGCTACGGGGATCGGGTATGGCATCGCAGTCAACGTCGGCCTCGGCTTTCCAACGACCAATTCTGCTGCCGTCCGCGCCTGGGCCGACGGGCTCCGGGGACGGCCGGTCTTCGTCGGGATGCAGGCAGAGGGGCGCGAGTGGACCCGCCTCGTGGACCTCGAGACGGCCGCCCGCTTCGGCTATGTGTTCACCGACGCCATGACCTGGAGTGACCGCGGCGGCCGCCGCATGCGCCTCTGGATGCCCGACGAGGTCGCCATTGGCGATCCGCAGGAGTTCATGGACACGCTGGTCGATCGGACGGTGGACATCCTCGAGACGGAGCCGATCGACATTTACGCCAATCCGACCTACCTGCCTGCCGTGCTGATGCCGGACTACGACCGGCTCTGGACCGAAGACCGGATGCGGCGGGTGACCCGCGCCGCGGTCGCTCGCAATGTCGCCATCGAGATCAACGCCCGTCTTCGGTTACCCCGGCCCCCGTTCCTCAGGATGGCGAAGGCTGCCGGGGCAAAGTTTACGTTCGGCACCAACAACGCCGGAGCTGACGTGGGCGATTTGGGCTATTGCCTTGACATGGCCGCCGAGCTTGCCCTTGCGCCCTCCGACATGTTCGTTCCGATCCCCGGCCGCTCCGCCGCGTGTCGCCGTCTGGCCGAGGTCGGCGGCTCCCCTTGATCAACCCTTGCGCCGCACGGCCTTGTCGCCTGCGCCTCACGAACAGACCGGGTGCGGCTAGACGTGACCGACGGTGTCGAGCGGGCGAGGTTCTGGGTGAACCCTGGCCGTTCGCTGCCCGAAGATCCCGACGCCGCGGTCGGTGGGCGAGCATGGCCGATCGACCGCGGCCTTGGCATGGCCAATTGAATCCGGATTGGCGGCGGCTTGACCATTCATCCCTGCCTCGCCACTTTGGGGAAGCAACATGTCCTCCTCGGTGCCCACGTGGACGCGCGTGCGATCCCTCTGGACGCACCCGACGGCTCCCGACTGCGTGCACGTCATTGACCAGCGGGCCCTGCCCCACCGACTGGAGATCGTGGAGCTGGCGACGGCCGACGACGCGGCTCGCGCGATATCCGACATGGTGGTTCGCGGCGCGCCGTTGATCGGCGTGGTGGCCGCCTGGGGGCTTGCGCTGGCGGCGCGAAGAGCGGCGCCCGGCTCCGCCGCCGGCGCGGTAGAGGAGGCGGCCGCGCGCCTGTGCGCCACCCGCCCCACGGCTCGCGACTTGTTTGTCGCCGTCGAACGGCAACTGGCGGTGTCGGCGGGATGTCGCGATGACGCGGGCCGGCGCGAGGCCCTGGTCCGGTCCGCGTCCGCGTTTACCGAGGAGTCCGCCGCCGCATGCCGCCGCATCGGTCTCCACGGGCTCTCGATCGTCGAGGCGGCCGCCCGGAGGTCGCCGGCCCGTCCGCTGCGGATCATGACCCACTGCAACGCCGGCCGCCTCGGCTGCGTCGAACTGGGAACGGCCACCGCCCCGATCTACCTCGCGCGCGCGCGAGGCCTCGACGTCTTCGTGTGGGTGTCGGAGACGCGACCGCGCAACCAGGGCGCGCTGACGTGCTGGGAGCTGGCCGAGGCGGGCGTCCCGCATGCGCTGGTCGTCGACAGCGCGGCCGGCCATTGGCTCCAGCGCGGCGAGGTGGACCTGGTGCTCGTGGGCGCGGACCGCATCACGCGACGCGGGGACGCCGCCAATAAGATCGGCACGCTGCTGAAGGCCTTGGCCGCCCGCGACGCCGGCGTGCCCTTCCATGTGGCAGCGCCGTGGACGACCTTCGACCTGTCCATCGAGGATGGCGTGGCCGGCATTCCGATCGAGGAGCGCGCAGAGGCGGAGGTGCGGTTCGTCGAGGGGACCCTGAACGGCGGCCGCGCGCGTGTGGCCGTGCATCCACATTCAACGCCGATCCGCAATCCCGCGTTCGACGTGACGCCTGCGCGCCTGATTACGGGCCTGATCACCGACCGCGGCTGCTGCGCCGCCGCTGAGGGGGAAATCCTCCGCCTGGCACGCGAGGAATCTGGGTGGCCGTCGTGACGGTCCCCGCGCCATCTGAAGGTTCGGTGCGGTTTACGGCGAAGTGGACACCTGGCCCCCCGCCGGACCACCCACGTCTGGCCGAGCTCGACGCCTTGCGCACGCGGTTGTGGGACCGCGGCTGGCTCGGTGCCCTGCCGAACGGGGTCGGCTACGGCAACGTCAGTCTGCGAGTTTCCGGCGCGCCCACCTTCGTGATCACGGCCACCGGATCGGGGGCCTCCCGCCGCCTTGATCCTGGCGGCTATGTGCTGGTCCTGGCGGCCGATCCGGCCCGAAACACCGTCGTTTGTACGGGCCCGCGGGTCGCCTCGGCCGAGGCGATGAGCCATGCCGCCGTGTACGCGGCCGAGCCGAGGGCCGGATGCGTCATCCACATCCATGCGCGCGAATTCTGGGCCGCCGCGATCCGCGCCGGTACGCCGACAACGCCGCCGGAGGCGGAGTACGGCACGCCTGCGATGGCGGAGGAGGTCGCACGGTTGGTTTCGACTCTGGCGGCACCCGCCGCGGCGATCGCAATGGCCGGCCACGAAGACGGGCTGCTGGCGTGCGGGCCGGATCCGGGCGCGGCCGAGGAGGTCCTGCTCGACTTGTGGAGACGGCTGGGGTTTGCCGGAGGCGACCGCGAGCAGGCCACCGCCCCTTGATCTTCCGGTTTGCGAAAACGTCTGGCCGCCTGGCGCCCGGGCACCGGCGAGTCGTTGATGGAGGGGGATGGCCGGGGTATACTGCGGACGTGCGGCCGGTCCTGACCATGGGGCTGATTCTGGCGGGCGCCGTCTCCGCGGCGCCGACGCCGGGTTTCGAACGGTACAAGGTCATTCTGGACCGCCAACCGTTCGGGCTTGTGTTGTCCGCCGCCACGAATGCCGAGCCCGCGGCCCCCCCTCCCATTGTCGCGGGGCCGGGCGGCGAGGCGTTGGGGATGCGGGCAAGCAGCCTGGTCATGGTCGACGGGGAAGGCCCCCGAGTTGGGCTGGTCGATGTCAAAACGGGTCGCAGCCTGTACCTGATGCCCGGAGAGACGCAGGAGGGCATCCGGGTCGTATCGGCCGATTTCGACGCCGAGGAGGTCATCATTCAGCGCGGAGCTGAAATGGCCATTTTGAAACTCAAGGAGGCTGGCACGACCGAGAAGAGAATGCTCGGCGCGCTGACGGCTCCCCGCCCCGGGACCGATCCACGCCGCATTCTCGGCGGCGTCGCGCCGACCACTCCACCGGCGCCGGCGCCCACCACGCCGTCCGCGCCACCCGCGGCGCCGCGGCTGCAAGGCGCCGAGCTTGAGGCGCACCTTCGTAACTACCAGATGGAGGTGATCCGCAAAGGCCTGCCTCCCCTGCCCATTCCCCTGACGCCGGAGATGGATGCGCAGCTAGTGCAGGAAGGCGTCCTGCCGCCCCAGGGGACGACGGTCATCCAGGGGTCCGGCGCCCAGATCATCATCCAGCACCAGCCGCAGCCGGCACCCTGAACGCTGCCGTACGCGGCGAGCGCCGATTTCGCGCACCCGTAGCGCAACTGGACAGAGCATCAGACTTCGGATCTGAGGGTTGCAGGTTCGAATCCTGCCGGGTGCGCCACCCCCCGCGGGGAGGACGGAATCCCCCGCGCGTCCCGTTCGATAGGCGGGCGTCGGCCGTCCGGGCGGCGTCTTTCGACCCCGCGGAAACCGTGCCACTCGCCAGTCCCTTCGTTTTTGTCTACCATGATGCGGCGTTTCGGCCTGCCCTCGACGGCATCGGGGAGAGGCGGACGGAGGACCTCCAGCATGAGAGAGATCGGTGGAACACGTCAGGCGGCGGTGTCGGCGATCGTCAAGTACCGCCCGCCCGAGCGCCCGTTTAACTTCCTCGAGAAGCCGGCCAAGGAGATTTTCGGGACCAATGTGTTCAGCGACGAGGTCATGCGCGAACGGCTGCCGAAACCGGTGTACCAGGCCCTTCGCCGGACGATCGAGGGCGGCGAACCGCTGGACATCAAGCTGGCCGACGCAGTCGCGGTCGCGATGCGCGACTGGGCGATCGAGCGTGGGGCGACCCACTACGCCCACGTCTTTTTTCCGCTCACCGGCCAGACGGCCGAAAAACACGATTCCTTCCTGGAACCCGACGGCCGCGGCGGCGTGCTGGCGGAATTCTCCGGCAAGCAGCTCATCCGCGGCGAACCGGATGCCTCGAGCTTCCCATCCGGCGGGCTGCGCGCCACCTTCGAGGCGCGAGGCTACACGACGTGGGACGTCACCAGTCCGGCGTACATCCTCGAGAATCCCAACGGTACGACCCTCTGCATCCCGACGCTGTTTTCCTCGTGGACCGGCGAGGCCCTGGACAAGAAGACGCCGCTGCTCCGCTCGATCCAGGCCCTGAACCAGCAGGCCCAGCGAATCCTTGCGCTGTTCGGCCACCGTAGCCCCGGGCTGGTGCAGGCGACGGCGGGTCCGGAGCAGGAGTATTTCCTGATCGACCGGAATTTCTTCTTTGCGCGCCCCGACCTGCTCAACGCCGGGCGCACCCTGTTTGGCGCGCGCCCGCCGAAGGGCCAGGAACTCCAGGACCAGTATTTCGGAGCGATCCCCGACCGCGTGCTGGCCTGCATGCTTGAGACGGAGCACGAGCTATTCAAGCTCGGCGTGCCCGTAAAGACGCGCCACAACGAGGTGGCGCCGGCGCAATACGAGATCGCCCCGGTGTACGAGAACGCCAACGTCGCGGCCGATCACCAGCATCTGGTCATGCTGCAACTCCAGCGCGTGGCGCAGAAGTACGGCATGGCCTGCCTGCTCCACGAGAAGCCGTTCGCCGGCATCAACGGCTCCGGGAAGCACCTCAATTGGTCGCTCGCCACGCCGGCGCAGAACCTGCTGGACCCCGGCACGACGCCGCACGAGAACGCCCAGTTTCTGGTCTTCTGCGCGGCGGTCATTCGCGCCGTCCATCGGCACGGCGACCTGTTGCGTGCCGTCGTGGCCTCGGCCGGCAACGACCACCGCCTTGGGGCCCACGAGGCCCCGCCGGCGATCATCTCGGTGTTTCTGGGCCAGCAGCTCACGGACATCTTCGAGCAGATCCGCCGCGGGACGCTGCGCAGGACCCGCCGACCGGGATTTCTCAATGTGGGGGTCGACCTGCTGCCGCCGTTGCCAAAGGACGCCGGCGACCGTAACCGGACCAGCCCCTTCGCCTTCACCGGGAACAAGTTCGAGTTTCGTGCGGTCGGCGCCAGCCAGTCCGTCGCCGGAGCCCTTACTGCGCTCAACACGATCGTCGCGGAATCCCTGGACTACATTGCCACCCGGCTCGAGGCGGCGCCGAAGGATACCCCGGTGCGGTTCAGCGCGGCCGTGCAGCGAGTGCTGCAGGAGGTCATGCGGGAGAGCGCGCCGGTGATTTTCAACGGCGACAACTACTCCACCGAATGGCATCGCGAGGCCGTCCGCCGCGGCTTGCCCAACCTTCAGAATACGGTGGACGCGTTGCCCGTCCTGGCCCAACCGGAGGTCGCGGAGATGTTCGAGCGGTACGGCGTGCTCTCCCGCCGCGAGTTGCAGAGCCGGTACGAGGCGTACGTGGAACGGTATGTCCAGGACGTGCAGATCGAGGCGCGCCTGACGTGGCGGATCGCCAAGACTCAGATTTTCCCGGCCGCCGTGGCCTACGAGCATCGGCTGGCGTCCACTTCGCTTGCCCTGAAGAGCCTCGGGATGGAACACTGCACCACCGTCCTGGAGGAGTCGTCCGGCCTGCTGGCCCGCTTCCAAAAGACCCTGGTCGAGCTGGAGCGGCGAATCGGGGCGACGCCGACTGGAGCGGACATCGGGGCGGCCCGATATGCGCGGGACACACTGCTGCCGGCGATGGGGGAGGTGCGCAGGATTGCGGACGCGCTGGAATGCGTCGTCGCCGACGATCTCTGGCCGCTGCCGACCTATCAGGAAATGCTGTTCATCAAATAGGCGTTTCGCCTGCCGGGCGGCGACCTACCGGCCGGCGGGGGATTGGTTACGCGTAAGGCATGTCGCTGACCCGGACCCAGATCTCCGATCGTCTCGCCGCCGAAGTCCTGATCTTCGACGGGGCGATGGGCACGGAAATCTATAAGCGGCACTTCTTCCTGAACGCCTGCTACGACGCGCTGAGCCTTCAGTCGCCGGACACGATCCGCGCCATCCACCGCGACTACGCCGAGGCCGGCGCGGACGTCCTGACCACCAATTCCTTCGGTGCCAACGCCAACAAGCTGGCCGCGCACGGTCTGGCGGACAAGGTCGGCGACATCAACCTCGCCGCCGCACGCTTGGCGCGCGAGGTGGCCGGCCACCGCTGCTGGGTGGCGGGATCCGTCGGGCCCCTGGGCGAGGTCCCGTTCGGACGCGAACTGTCCGAGGACGAACGCACCTCGACCCTTTGCGAACAGATTTCGGCCCTGCGGGCCGGTGGCGTGGACTTCGTCCTGTTCGAGACCCTCGGCAGCCGGGCCGACGTGGAACGGGCCTGCCGCGCCATGCGCGCCTTTGCCGACACGCCCTACATCGTCAGCCTGACGGTGGATCGGAACGGGGAATCCGGCCGCGGCGAACCGCTCGCCCTACTGCTGGGCCCGCTCGCCGGCGCCGCGGTGCCGCCGGTCGCCGTGGGCCTGAACTGCGGCCAGGGCCCGGAAAGCACCTTGGCCGCGCTGGAACTGCTGTTGCCGCTGACCGACCTCCCCGTGATCGTCCAGCCCAACGCCGGCACGCCGAAGCCGGTCGAGGGACGGATGATCTACATGACCAGCCCGGAGTACCTCGCCACCTTCGCCCAGCGGTATGTCCAGCTCGGCGCCCGGGGCGTGGGGGGGTGCTGCGGCACTGCGCCGGAGCACATTCGAGAGCTGGCCCGCAGCCTACGGCCATTGGCCCGCCGCCACGCCGCCGACCGGGCCCCCACCCTGTCCGAAACCCGCCCCCTGCCGGCGCGTCCTCCGACGGCGGGAAAATCGGACCTGGCCGACAAGCTCGCCGCACGGCGATGGGTCCGCTGCGTCGAGATCGCGCCGCCACGGGGCTGGGATCTCGGACCGACCCTGCGCTCCGCCCGTGCCTGCCGCGACGCCGGCGTGGATGCGATCAACGTCCCCGACGGCCCCCGCGCCAGCGCGCGCCTGTCCCCTTTTTTCACGGCCCTCTCCATCCAGCGCGAGGCCGGCATCGAGGCGATCCTCCATTTCTGCTGCCGCGACAAAAGCCTGCTCGCGATGCAGGCGGAGCTCCTCGGCTGCGCGGCCGCCGGGCTGCGCAACATCCTCTTCATCACCGGCGACCCGCCGCGGCTCGGCGATTTTCCGTTTTCCAGCGCCGTCTTCGACGCCGACTCCATCTCGATGGTCCGCATCCAGGATCATATGAACCGCGGCGTCGATATCGGCGGTCGTCCGTTGGACCCGCCCACCCGCACGCTGATCGGCGTCGGCGCGGACCCCAACGCGATCGACATGAACCGCGAGCTTCGCCGTCTTCGGGAGAAAGTGGAGGGAGGGGCCGAGTTCGTGATCACCCAGCCGGTGTTTGCGGTCGCCACGATGCAGCGTTTTCTCGAGGCCGTCGTGGACTTGTCCGTTCCCGTGATCGCCGGCATCTGGCCGCTGGCGAGCCTGCGCAACGCCGAGTTCATGCGCAACGAGGTCCCCGGCGTGGTCGTGCCCGACGAGGTGATGAGCCGGATGGCGGCGGCCCCCGACCGCGAAGCGCAACGCGGGGAGGGGGTGGCGATCGCCCGCGAGACGCTGGCCGCGCTGCGCCCGATGGTCGCCGGCGTACAGGTCAGCGCGCCGTTCGGCAACGTTCAGACCGCGATCGAGGTCCTGCGCGAGTGATCGCCTCCGCTCACATCGGCGTCCGCCGTCTCGGCCGGAGCCACCGCGGCACGATCCCCGGCGAGCGATCCTCAGGGGTTGGGGGACCGATTCCGCGCCGGCCGCCCCACTCGCGAAAGACCTGAGGAACCCGACCCGGGTCCAGGCAGATGAGGTTCACGCCCACCCTTTGCCGGCCCGAACGCAAGTCGGGGCCCCCGCGCGAGGCGGGGGCCCCGGTGGAGCGGGCCGGAAGGACTCAGATGTCGAAATAGAGGACGAACTCGTACGGATGCGGCCGAAGTTCGAGGGCGGATACCTCGTTTTTCAGCTTGTAGCTGATCCAGGTCTCAATCACGTCCTCCGTAAACACGTCGCCCCGTAGCAGGAAGGCGTGATCCTTTTCGAGGTTGGCCAGCGCCTCGCGCAGCGAACCCGGCGCCTTCGGAACCCTGGACAGTTCCTCGGGCGGCAGGTCGTAGATGTCCTTGTCCAGCGGATCGCCGGGATGGATCTTGTTTTCGATGCCGTCCAGGATGGCCATCAGCATGGCCGAGAAAGCCAGGTAGGGGTTGCAGCTTGGGTCGGGGCAGCGGAACTCGACCCGCTTCGACTTGGGCGAGGTCGAGTACATCGGGATGCGGCACGCCGCGCTGCGGTTGCGTTGCGAGTAGGCAAGGTTCACCGGCGCCTCGAACCCCGGCACGAGCCGCTTGTAGCTGTTGGTCGTCGGGTTGGTGAACGCCAGCAGCGCGGGGGCGTGTTTCAGCAGACCTCCGATCGCGTAGAGCGCCGTGTCCGAAAGCCCCGCATAGCCGGTGCCGGCGAACAGGTTCCGGCCGCCCTTCCACAGCGACACGTGCGTGTGCATGCCGCTGCCGTTGTCGCCGAACAACGGCTTGGGCATGAACGTGACGGTTTTGCCGTGGCGCACCGCGACGTTTTTCAGCACGTATTTGTATTTCAAGACCTTATCCGCCATCTCGACGAGCGGCGAGAAGGCGATCTCGATCTCCCCTTGGCCCGCCGTGGCGACCTCGTGGTGCTGCTTGCCGGTCTTCACCCCGATCGCCTCGAGCGTCAGCATCATCTCGCTGCGAATGTCCTGCAATTTATCCAGGGGCGGACAGGGGAAGTACCCCTCTTTGTAGCGGATCTTGTAGCCGAGGTTCGGGTTCTCGACCCGGCCCGTGTTCCAGCGGCCTTCGATCGAGTCGAGGTGGTAGTAGCCCTCGTGCTCGTTCTGGTCGCAGCGGACGTCGTCGAATATGAAGAATTCCGCCTCCGGGCCGAACAAGGCGGCGTCGGCGACGCCCGACCGGCGCAGGTAGGCTTCCGCCTTGCGGGCGATGTTGCGGGGATCGCGAGTGTAGTCCTCGCCGGTGATCGGATCGCAGATGTTGCAGATCAACACTAGCGTCTTGTGGGTCGTGAACGGATCGACAAAGGCCGTGTCCGGAACCGGCTTCACCAGCATGTCGGACTCGTTGATCGCCTGCCAGCCCCGGATGCTCGATCCGTCGAAGCCGAGCCCCTTCTCAAACGTCTCCTCGTCCAGCGCGTGCGCGGGGACCGAGAAATGCTGCCACAGACCCGGGAAGTCCATGAACCGCAGGTCCACCACTTCCACCTGTTCCCGCGCGATGAATTCCAACACATCCTTTGCCGTCTTCTCGCTCATCCGTGTGCTCCTGTCGCGCCCGGGAAAACCGACGCGGCTGCTCCGCCGCCGGGACTTCCGCATTTGCGGAGCCGCCGGTGTCCCTGAGGCGCGAGCTTGCCCTTAGCAGGCAACATGCCATGTTGCACAAGTTATTGTCGGATCTTCACAACATGCGCGTCGCCAACGTATTGCGAACATCGTCGGAACATGATTGTCTGAAAAAACGATACAAGAATGTCGCCTCAAAACTAAAGATCACAGATTTGTTCGTCCGCCTGGCCCTACAGGCGGCCAACCTGGTCTGCAAACAGGTCCCGAACCCGATGCATGCGACGGGCGAGATCTTCGTAGAACTCGCTGGGAGACACTCCCCTGCCGGCGAGCCGGCGGGCCAGGGCCTCCCGCTCCGCCGCATCGGTGGGCAGGACGTGAACCCGGCGGTCGTCCAGTATCTGCAGGGCGTGTTCGATCCGCCGGAAATGACTATAGTCGCTGGCCAGCGTCTCGGCCGTCGTTGCGTCCATCGCGCCGGCCAAGCGCAACCGTTCGATCGCGCCCAACGTGTTGCCCTCCGCCAGGTCCGGATGGTCGCGAAGGCCGGCGATCTGAAGGACCTGAACCAAAAACTCGATGTCCCGGATCCCGCCCGCGCCGTTTTTGAGGTCCGCCGCCGGATCTCCGCGCATGGCCACCTCGCGGATCGCCATCTCCCGCATGCGAACGGCCTCGGCCGCGACGGCGTGGGGATCGGCGCGTCGCGATACCGCCGCCATCAGTCGCTCGCGGACGCGGCCGCCGACCGCCAAATCGCCGGCGACGGGCCGAAGCTTGAGGAGGGCTTGCAATTCCCAGCCGGCGGCGTCGCGCTCGAAATACGCCTCGAGCGAAGACGCCCCATGGCACAGCCCGCCGGCGCGTCCGTGGGGGCGGAGCCGGAAATCCACGCGGTACACCCACCCCTCGTCGGTGTGGTCGGCCAAGAGCGCGCGAGTCCGCTCCATCAGTCGGGCCCATGTGCCGGCGTCGCCCTCCGCGCTGTCCTCGAACACCCCGAGGAGATCCACGTCGGAACTGTAGTTGAGCTCGATGCCGCCAAGTTTTCCGAGGGCCATCACGCAAAACGACGTCGGGCCTTCGGGGCCGAGTCCCTGTTCCATCGCCGCTCGACCGAGCGCCGCCCGGATGAGGGCATCCGCCAGCGCGGACAGCTCCGCCGCGATGTCCGGAAGGGGGGCTCGCAGGTACAGGTCCCGGATTCCGATCCGAAGCATTTCGCGGCGCCGGTGGAGGCGCAGCGCCGCCATCCATGCCTCCGCCGGCGCACCCGGAGGCGGGCGGCGGCCCAGCCAACGTTCCTCCATCTCCGCAGGCGGCAGGGCGCGGTGCAGGTCTCGCGGATCCGTGGCGGCCTCGAAGAACTCCGGATTCCGGTGGAGCGTGTCGGCGAGGAACTGACTCCTGGACAGGATGCCTAGCAAGACCTCGAGGCGACGCGGCTGGGACATCAACAGGTGAATGTGGCCCGCGGGGTCGGGCAGCGACGCGAACACGCGCTCCCAGTTGTTGAGGGTCATGTCGGGGTCGGGCTGTTCGCGTAGCACGTCCGCCGCCAGCACGGCCAGACGGGCGAACTCCTCCCGCCACATCCCCGTGCCCGACATCCGCCGCAGGTTCGTGAAGGCGCGCCGGACATCCTCCACTCCCGCCCCGCGGAGCACGCGCCACCGGAGCGATTCCGGCGGATCGGGCAACAGGATCAGGTCGGCCATCGTCCCCTCCCCCGGGCCGGGGAGGGCCCCAACGCCAAGGTGGCGCTCGACGAAGACCCGCACCGCCGCCGTGTGGGCCGCGAAGTCCATCCGCAGTTGCTGTTCCGCCGCCAGGTCGCCGCGGTCGGCGTACCCCATGCGCCGCGCCAGATGGACGAATTCCAGCGAGCCGGCCTCGGGCAGGAAGAGGTCGCGGGCCGATCCGCGCAGCATCCTCAGTCCATTGATCAGGCGCCTTAGAAAATCGTATGCGCGGCGGAGCCGCGGCCCCTCGTCGGCACTCAGGATTCCTGCCCGTTCCAGCTCCTCCAGCGCCCGGTGCATCAGCGGCGTCCGGAGCGCCGGGTGCTCGCAGGCGTGGAGCACCTGCAGGATCTGGACCGTGTATTCGAGGTCCACCAGCGCGCCGGGGCTGAACTTCGCGTTGACCCCCCCAGCGCCCGCCTTTTCCGCGAACTGCCTGGCCCGCAGGTCACGTAACTCGTCCAGTCGGATTTCGCGCGCGCCGTACACGAACTCGTCCCGCAGCCGCTCGATCCGTGCGCCGAACTCCGGATCGCCGGCCACCACTCGCAGGCGCGTCAGCGCCAAGCGCTCGTAGGAGTGCGCGACGCCCCCAGGCCCGTAGTAGCGACAGAACTCCGCCAGACTGCACGCCGCCGGACCGGCGGTGCCGTGTGGCCGCAGCCGCAGGTCGACGTGGAAGATGCCTTCGCGCCTCGCCCGGATGAAACGGGCGGTTTCGAGCGCCATCTCCCCGAAAAACTCGCTGTTCTCGACCGGCCGGTCGCCGTCGGTCCGGCCCTGGTCGTCGTACAGGAATAACAGCTCGATGTCCGACGCGTAGCCGAGCGCGGCGCCGCCGAATTTGCCGAGGCCGGCCACCGCCCAGCGGGCTTCGATCCCGCCGACCGTGCGGGGGCGGCCGTGGCAGGACGCTAGCCGCTGGTGCACAATCCCTGCGGCCTCCCGGACCACGCATTCGGCCAGCGCCGTCAGGCGCTCCGACAGCCGCCACAACGGCGAGCCCGGGCGCAGAATGTGGTCGAGGTCGATCCGCAGGATCTCGCGGTCCTTGAACTCGTTCAGCCGCTCCCGCGCCTCCTCGTACGTCGCCGCGCCAGCCAGCGAGGCCCGCAGACGATCGGCGAGGGTCTTGGGCGGCTCGACGAGATGCCGGTTGCGGGAGGTCAGTAGCGGCAGCAGCGATTCGTATTGCAGCCGAAGGAAATCCTCCCACAGAAAATCGCTGGCCCCCAACAGCCGGGCCAGATCGCTCATCGCGCGGGGACTGGACAACACCTCCAGCCAGCGGCCGCCTTCGGGCCAACGGACCACCTCCTGCGCCATTTGCTCGAACCGCGACAGCGCCGCCGCCGGATCGGGCGCGCGGTCCAGAAAATAGGTGAACTGTTTCGTGAACAGCACCGACAGGCGGATCCCGTCCAGCCGCTCGGGATCGCGAACCGGCCTCCCCGACAGGTCCACGAACTCTAGTTCGTCCTCGACCCTTCCACCCACGGTCCGGATGCGCACGCGCTCGATCGAAACGCCGTGGAGCGCAAGCGCCGCCGAGAGCGAATAGAGGAACCCCGGCGTGTCCTGGGCGACGACCCGCATCCGCGTGGCGTCGTCGTCAATGCAAAGTTCGATTTGAACCGGATAGAGCTTGGGCAAGGGCATCGCAGGCCCCCGGGCCAGCCGTCGGGCGAACCACTCGTTGGCCAACCGCCGGGCCTGGTCGGCGCCGCCCGCCCCGCGCTCGAGCAGGCTGAGGGCCAGCGACAGGCGCCGCTCCGCCTCATCCCGCCACTCCTCCCACGGCGCGTCGGCAGGCGCCATTCCCGAAAACCGGTCGATGATCCGCCGTCGAAGCTGGTCCGCCCCATCCGCCCTCTCCGCGGGCCGCGCGTAGGTGAACACATCGCCTGACGCGATCTCAAACCCGACGCCCGCCAACACGCCGGCGATGATCGAGAACTCGCCGGGATGATCGAACGAAAGCACCGTGCATTCCACCATCCCGTCGGGCCGGCGGCGAAACCGGACGGCGGAAGAGCGCCCGGGGGTGAGGAGCGCCAGCGCCCGGACATGTTCGGCGATGTCTTCGGGCGAAAACGCCTCGAAATAATCGTCGTCCAGCCGGAGATAATGCTCGCGAACGACCTCGGCGGGAACGCCGGGGCATCGTTCGATCAGTTCCTGGAGGGCCGGCTTGGGCATGCGGGCGGCCGCGGCGCCATTATGGCCGCGCCGGCCGGAGGGCCGCAAACCACCCCCACCCTCCCTACCCGAGCCTTCCCCTCCTTGCCGCCAAGACGAACCCTCCCGCCGCCATGAGCAGCAGCGCCGCGGCGCCGGGCTCTGGAATCGGCGCAAAAAAGATGGAACCGGGGTAAGACACCCCCGTCACATAGGGGGAACTTTGCATCGAGGTGATGCCGACGTCGCTGCGCCAGACCTCGCCGGCCGCAAAATTGTTTGCGTACAAGCGTCCGTCCGGCCCGATGCGGATGCCCGTTGCCGACCCCGCACCCAGCGAACCGATCAGCGTCTCGCTGGACGGGTTCAATCCGCTTGACCACACGCCGGGCGTGTTCAACGTGAACGAGTACACCCTCGCGTCGCTCCCCACGGTCCGGCTCAGGAACACCCGGCCGTCGGCGCCGAATTCCACCTGCGACGCGATACCCGGCGTCGGCGGTCCGGAAAGAAACGTCGCCCACGTCGCCGTCGATAGGTCGTAGGCAAAGATCTGGCCGTCCGTGCTGTCCACCGCGTACAGGCGGCCGTCGGGACCGATCCGGACCCCGTCGGAAGTGTCGAGCCCCGTCGGACCGGGCAAGACCGTCCATGAGGCGTCGGCGAGCGAGACGCGGTAGAGGGTGGGGTGGCCGTAGCGCGCCGCGTAGAGGTGCGTCGCGTCCCGCGTCAAGTCCAGCAGATCCGGCACGCCGATCGACGCGAAGATCGAGAACGTCATCCCATCGAGGCTGCGCCGGTAGATGGTGCCGTCGCCTCGGTTGACGTACAAACGACCGGCCGTGTCGGTGACCATGCCATCGGCGCCCGTTCCGACACCGCCGACCGGCGTATACGCCGGCGGCAGCCCCACCGGCGTGCCTGACGGCCCGCTGAAATCGTAGCCGCGAAGATTTCCCGTTCCATACTCGCTGACGAACATGATCACCTGAGCGCGGGCGCACATCGCCCCTGCGAGGCAGGCGAGACCGACGATAACGAAACGGCTCATATTGCGCTCTCTCCAAAGTTCATCGCAATTTACGCGAGGTACGCCTTCATGCAATGTGAGAATTTGATCAGCGCCCGCAGGGGCCGTACACTTCGGCACATGAGCTCAACGAACTTCGAGCCTATCAACGAACGGCCCGGCTGGGCCAAGCGATTGTTCTTTGCGTGCCGCCCCTGGAGCGCCCCGATCTCCACGGTTCCGGTGTTGATGGGCGCCGCGATCGCCGTCGCGATGGGGGCGCCGCTGCGATGGGGCCGCCTCGCCCTGACCCTGATCGGGGTCTGGCTCGCCCACGCTGCGGCCAACCTGTTCAGCGACCTGTCGGATTACCGGCGGGGTCTGGACCGGGTCGTTTTGCCGGTCAGCGGGGGGCTGGCCCGGGGATGGCTCTCGGAGCGTCAGACCTTTCTCTTTGGCGTTGCGTGCTTGGTGGCGAGTGGCGCGATTGGTGTCTGGTTGGCCGCCCTGGCCGGGCCGCTGCCGTGTGTGGTGGCTGCGGCCGGTTTCGCGCTCGGCCTGGGCTACCCCGCGCTGAAACCTCGGGCCGGCGGCGACGCGGCGGTGTTCGCGGCGTTCGGGCCGCTGATCGCGCTGGGCACCTGGAGCGTGTTCACTGCGCGGTTTTCGTGGTTGCCGGTGTTGTGGACCTCCCCGTTTGGGCTCATCGTCATCGCGGTGCTCCACGCCAACAACTGGCGCGACATTACCGCCGATCGAGCGCTGGGCATCCGCTCGGTGGCTGGCCTTCTGGGCGACCGCGGATCCCGTCGCTACTATGGCGCGCTGTTGTTTGGCGCCTACGCGCTGACGACCGTGATGATCGCCGTGCCGCGCATGGTTCCCGCGCTCGGCTGGCCCGCGATGCCGTGGACGTTCCTGCTCGTGTTCCTCACGCTGCCGCGGGCGGTTAAGTTGTGGCGCCGCGCCGTGCCCTGCGGGGAGGGTCCGCTCCCGCCTGCCCGTCTAACGCTCGACGCTTCGACGGCGGAGTTCATGACTCCGTTCGGCGCGACGAACGTCCTGGCGATTCTCCTGGCTGTTCTGTAGGCGGAGCTACCGGCCAAACAGCCGTTCGGCGTTCTCGAAGGTCACCTCCGTCACCTGCTCGGGCCGTTCGCCACGCGCGGCCGCTAGCGCCTCCACCACCAGATTCAGCCGCGCCGGCTCGTTGACCCGCCCCCGAAACGGAGGCGGCGACAGGTACGGGGCATCCGTCTCGACCAGCAGCCGGTCGACAGGCACGCATCGCGCGACGGCGCGCAGCCGTTCGGCGTTCGCAAAGCCCACGATTCCACTGAAGGAAATGTGCCAGCCGAGATCGAGCAGCGCGGCCGCGAACTCCGAATCGCCGGTAAAGCAATGGACCACGCCGATCCGAGCCGGATCCCCCCGCCAACGCCGGGCGTGGTCCCGCAATGCGGCCAGCGTGTCCGCCTCCGCCTCGCGCGAGTGGACGATCGTGGGCAGCCCCGCCTCGGCCGCCAGATCCAGCATGGCCGCGAACAGCGGCCGCTGACGGGCGGCGGTGCAGCTGTCGTGATGGTAATCGAGGCCGGTCTCCCCTACCGCGACGACGCCGGGAGACTGCAGGGCCTTGCGGATCGCCCCAAGATCCAGATCGCGCGCCGCCTGCGCGCGGTCCCATCCGACCGCCGCCCGAACTTGGGCCGGCCGGAGGGCCGCCAGTTCAAGCGCGGCCGCATTGCCCGAGGGGCACCCGCCGATGGCGACGATGTGCGTCACGCCCGCCGCCAGCGCCCGCTCGCATACAGCGAGCCGCTCTGTGAACGTCCAACCCTCGAAGTGGGCGTGCGAATCGTACAAGCGCATGGCGGATCCGATCCGATCGAATTCTCCGCTCCGTCGGCAGCCCGCGCAAGAACGCGGCGTCCACCAAGGAGAATCTTGAGCAGGGCTTCCAATCCTTGGAAACAAAATCGCGCCCGTCTTCCAAACCTTGGAAAACCATCTTCCCCATCTTGTACTCGGCGTCGTTGTTCGGATGGACGAGGTATTGGCTTTGCATGGCCACTGCCTCCCGTGGACCGCAACCACAATCCCAAGTTTTTGTACGGCGGTTGGGCAGAGCGGATAATGGCGGCCTTGGTTGGCCTTCCACCCACGGGCAAGGCCCAAGGCCACGCGGTTTTCACCTGCCGCTCCATCCGCGCATCGTGGTGGGCGAACGACTCGTCGAGATTATTATTCTCCCCGCCAACCGCCCGACCCCGGACCGCGGCTGCCCGCTGGGGCAACGCCGCCGGAGGCCTTGACCGCGGCCGTGTCGCGACTAGAATCGCGCCTCCTCATGCACCGCGGCGCCGCCATTGTAATCGCCTTTCTCTTCGGGTGCGGCATTGTCGACGCCGACTCCCGCCCATCCTTCGTGTCGCCGGCATGGACGGCAAACAACGGCAGTCCGCCCGCCCGATTGGGGCCCGATGGCGTGCGATTTTCGCTCGATTTTCAGGGCGAGCGCGAGCGGTGCTTCTGGGACCTAAGCGGAACATGGGACCTCTCCGCGGTCCGGTTGCTCGCCTTCGAGTTCACCTGCGACGCTCCCGAGAACGTCCGCGCGGCGATCGTCTATTTCGAGTGCGCCGGCGGCTGGCGACTGGCCGCACTGCCGATCCGCCGACCCGGCCGCCAGCGATGGTTTCTCGATGTTGGCCGTCTTGAGTCGGAAGGTCGTCCCGGTCCGCTTTCCTCCGTGAAGCGCGTTCGCCTCTCCTTTTGGCGGAACGGCCCGGGGTCGGCCGCGTTCGTGCTGCATGCCTGCGGCCCCGTGGATCCGCTCGTCGCCGTCCTTCAAGGAGAGGTCTCCCTGCCTGATGCCGGCGAACGCGCCTACGCGCGGAGGGTCAGCCAGCGCGTGGTCCGGTGGCTGGAGGCGATGGGGCTACCGGCAGTCCTTGTGCCCGAGGCCGAATTCCGCCCTACCACGGGCCTACGCGTTGCGATTCTCCCCTACAACTGGCTGCTTCCCGATCGTGTGTGGTCCTCGGTCCGCTCCTTCCGTGAGGGGGGCGGCCATCTTGTAGCTTGCTATTCGTCCGACGCGCGTCTGGCGGGGCTGATGGGCCTTCGCCTGGGCGCCTATCAGCGTCTGACCAACGGTTCGCAATGGAGCCATATCCGGTTTCTCGAGCCGTCCCGAATCCCATGGCCTGCGCAGATCGGACAGTTCACGCAGCATGCCCTTCCGGTCACGCCGGCGCGATCCGACGCACGGATCATCGCGCACTGGGCCGACGACTCCGGCCGCGCGCCGGTCCTGCCCGCCGTCGCGGTCAGCGACGCGGGATTTTGGATCACGCATGTCCCCAACAGCGATGACGGGCCGGGCAAACAGTGGATGTTGGCGGGGATGGTGGCGGAGCTGGCCCCCGAGGCCTGGCGTTGGATCGCCGACCACGCTCTGGTCGAGGCAGGGCGCATCGACTCGTTTCGCGATTTCGGCCATGCGGTGGACTCGATCCGGGCAACGTTGGGCCGCGTGCCGGACGGCGGGGTCGTCGGCGACCTTTTGGACCGCGCAACCGCCCTTCGAAACGAAGCTGCCCAGGCGGCGGCGAATGGACGCTGGACGGTGTTCGGGCAGCGGGTTCGCGATGTCCGGCGCGCTCTGACGGAGGCCTACGCCCGCATCCAGACGCCCCAGCCCGGAGAGCGGATCGGCATCTGGGATCATTCCGGCACCGGCCTTTACCCGGGCGACTGGAACCGCACGTGCGTTGAGTTGCGACGCGCCGGTGTCACGGACGTGTTCGTCAACGCGTTGTGGGCGGCGCAGGCGCACTATCCCAGCGACGTGGTGCCGGCCTCGTTCACCGCCCGGTCGCTCGGGGACCAACTGGACGCCAGCATCCGCGCCGCGCGGCGTCATGGTCTCCGGGTGCATCTATGGAAGGTATGCTGGAACCTCGAAGGGGCGACGCCGGAGGCCGTCGAGCGGCTCCGTCGGGCCGGCGCGCTGCAGTCCTCGCAGGACGGCCGCCCGATTGCCTGGCTTAACCCCGCCGTGTCGACCAACGCGGACCGGGAGCTGGCGGCCATCGTCGAGGCGGCCTCTCGGTACCCGCTCGACGGCATCCACCTCGACTACATCCGCTGGCCGGAACGTCAGGCGTGCTTCGGTCCGGCGACGCGCAGCGCGTTCGAAGCCGCCACCGGCCGGCCGTGCCGGCGATGGCCCGCCGAGGTCGCAGACGGCGGGCCTCGATCGAACGAGTTCCGACGCTGGCGGGCCGGCGTGATCACGGACTTCGTCCGCCGTTGTCGACGGGAGCTGCAGCGGATCCGGCCGGATCTTCAGCTTTCGGCCGCCGTGTTTGCGGACCCCGCCGACTGTCCCGTGTCGGTCGGGCAGGACTGGCCGGCGTGGCTGCGCGAGGGACTGATGGATTTCGTCTGCCCGATGAACTACGACGAGAACCTGCACCGGTTCGCTGCCCGCTGCGCCGCCCACTTGGCCCTGCCCGGCGCCGTCGGGCGCATCTGGGAGGGGATCGGCGCGAGTGCGGGGGAATCCCAGCTTCTGGCCGACCAGGTGATCGAACAGGTCGTCGAGGCCCGCCGCAGGGGGGCAGCGGGGTTCGTTTTGTTTGACCTCAGCCCGACGGTTCGCGACCACGTGTTGCCGATGTTGCCGCTCGGCCTGACGCGGCCGCGATGAGCGCCACGCCGCGGCGTCGGTCCCGGCTTGCGGTGAACGACGGGACGACTAAAGTATCCACAGCACGGAACGCTGCGCAGGTGCGCGGCCCGGATCAACCACGATGAGCTACTGGATCTTCATCCTGCCGGCGCTGTTGCTGGCGACCTTCGCGACGCTCCGCACGCAGTCCGTGTTCCGTCGATACTCGCGCGTGCGGGCGCGCAGCGGCTTAACGGGGGCCGAGGCCGCCGAGGCCCTCCTTCGCGCGCAGGGCGTGTGCGATGTCCGCATCGAGCGGTGGGGCGGATTTCTGACGGACCATTTCGATCCCGCCCGGAACGTGCTGCGGCTGTCGCCCGGGGTGCACGACTCCAACTCCTTGGCGGCCGTCGGCGTCGCCTGCCACGAAGCAGGTCACGCGCTGCAGCGGGCCTCGAACTACGCGCCGCTGTCGCTTCGGACGCAACTGGTGCCGGTCACGCAGATCGGAAGCCAATTGGCGTTTCCCGTGATCCTCGCCGGGCTCATGCTGGGGCGGCCGGGGCTCTTCCATCTGGGTCTGTTGCTCTTCGCGGCGGTGGTCGTGTTCACCCTGATCACGCTGCCGGTCGAGTGGAACGCCAGCTCGCGCGCGAAACGGCTGATGGTCGAATGCGGCATCGTCACGCCCGCCGAACAGCCCCATGCCGCGGCGGTGCTCGACGCGGCGTTTCTCACGTACGTGGCCTCGGCGGTGTCGTCCATCATGACGTTGCTGTACTACCTCTCGCTCGGCTCCCGCCGTCGATGATCCCTCCGCAGGGGGCGTTCGACCGCGCCGCCGGCGCCGGGGCGACTCACGGCGCGGACCTCGATTGGGTGCCCTGCATCTGCGCCGCCAGCCAGGCCGGCGTCCACGCCAGGACGACACCCAGCGGAAACAGATACAGCTCATGGCAGGCGCCGGTTCGCCGCAAGGCGAGCGCCAGGCCGGCGAAGGTTACCGTGGACGCCACCCAGATGCCGAACCGCGCCGGCCGGCGTCCCAACGCGAGCAGGAACAGCGCCAACACCGGCCCACTGAACATCCCCGCAAAGGTGTAGAACGCGCGGACCAGGTCTCCGATTCGCGCGACCTGGGTCGATGCCGCCGTTGCCAGCAGCCCCAACCCCAGCGTGCCCCACCGGGCCGCCCGCATCCGCTGCGTTTCGGTACGGCAGAGCCTGCGCGGCCAGAGGTCGTTGAGCGCGACGGCGACGACCGAGCTCAGACCGGAATCCATGCTCGACATCGCAGCCGCGAAAATCGCCGCCAGCAGCAGCCCGCCGGCGACCGGCGGCATCCGGTGGGCGGCGAACCACGGCAGAAGCGCATCCGCCGGCACGCCCGCCGGCAATTCGCCGCCGAGGTGCGTCCGCAGCGCCAGACCCACGAACAGCAGCGCCGCGATCATCCCGACGTCGGTCGCTGCGTTGAACGCGACCGCGCGCGCCACTCCCCGGTCGCCCGACACGGCCAGCAGCCGTTGAACGGTCACCTGGTCTACGCCGTATTCATGTAGCAGGATGAAGACATAGGCGATCAGGACCGCCGGCGCATTCATCAGCCGGGGATCCCACCGCCAGTCGGCCAGCGAGCCCTTCGCGGCGGCCGCGGCCGCGGCCCCGATCGCCTCCGGAACCGCGCCGTCACCCCCCGCCAGCGCAACCCCGATCCAAATCAGGCCGCCCACCATGACAGCGAACTGCACGGTGTCGGTCCACACCACCGCCGCCAGGCCGCCGAGGGCCGTGTAGAGCGTCGCCACGCCGCCGATTAGCGCGATCGAGGTCCCGAGGCCGAGGCCGGTCGCCGTGGACAGCGCCAGTGCGGGGGCGTACACGACCAAGCCCAACCAGCCCACGCGGGCGGCGACGAATAACGTCGCGGCCGCGTCCCGCGCCGCGCGCCCCATCCGCAACTCCAGAAACTCGTACGAGGTCGTGACCCCGGCCCGCCGATAGGCCGGAAGAATGCGCCGCGCCAGCACGGGCGCCACCAGCACGCTGACCAACCCCACCAGCAGCAGGGAGAGGTTGCCGTTCCACGCCTGGGCAGGCACGCCCATGAACGTCACCGCGCTGGTGACGGAGGCGTACATGCTCATCGCCACGGCCGCCCACGGAAGCCGCCGGCCGGCGAGGAAAAACTCCGCCGTCGTCCGCTGCCGTTGCGCCGTCCGCAGGCCGATCGAGAGCAGTGCGGCGAGGTAGATTCCGATGACCGCCAGCCCCTCGGCCGGAAGGCCGGCCGTCTGCGCCTGCGCCGCGCCCATCGCGCGCGCCGCTCAGAAGGCCAGCGAGAGGCCGACCCCCGCGTAGAACGACTGCATGTCCACGTCCATCAGCGGCCCGCCGAGCGCCGAGGCGTCGCCCTTCATGAGGGGGAACTGGAACCCCACCCCGCAGGTCAGCCGGAGGTTGTCGGTCAGCGGCGCGCCGAATTCGAGGCCGAGGCGCACATTCACGGAATCGTCCACGGACGCGGTGTCGCTGGCTCCGCCGCGACTCACTGCGATCTCCGAGTCGCAGATCGCGTACTCGAGCGCCACCAGCGTCACCAACTCGCACCACCCCAGGTCGGCGGCGCGCAGATAGCCGGATAGACTCAGGGGATACACGCGCAGGTCGCCGTCGGCGTCCGCCGCCCAATTGCGCGCCCCGCCCCCGGCCACCCAATTTTCGTAGGCGATGCCGACGCCGACGCCTAAAATATCGCTCCACCAATGGCGGTAGCCGATCTCGATGCCGTAGGCGTAGTCGAAAACATCGAAGTCGCCCAGGCCGGGCGCATGGATCACCACTTCACCCGTCACCTCGTTCTGCCGCATCCATGCCGGCGCCGTGGCGCCGTGGGCCGCCCCGCTCAGCACAGCCGCCGCGAGTGTCCCCGCCATCCATGCTTGAATGGTTCGCATCTTGCCGTCTCCTCGGGCCGGCTGGCTCAGGTTCGCCGGCCGCCGCCGGCATTATCGCCGGAGCGGGGCGGTTCGCAAGCCGCCGGCCGGGCGCCGACGGCCATGCGCCACAGGAACGCCGGGACGATGCGCAAATAGCGCGGCCCCAGCCGGCGCGGCTCCTGCAACAGGCGGTGGAGCCACTGGAGGCCGGAGCGTTTCATCCACGCCGGCGCGTCACGGCGGCGGCCCGACAACACGTCGAAGGCGGCCCCCACGCCAATCAGAACGCGACCCCTTCGCCCCGCCGCCGGATCGTGCGCCCCCTCCCTCCGAAGGTACTCGGCCATGAACCGTTCCTGCCGGGGCGTGCTCATTCCCACCCATACCAGCTCCGCGCCCGACCTCTCGACGACACCTTGGCAGGCCGCCCACTCGCCCTCGGTCATCGGACGAAACGGCGGGGCCCAGCGGCCGGTAATCCTCACGCCCGGATGCCGCCGCTCCAACGCGAGCGCAAGTTCGTCGAGTAGATCGTCCGTGCCCCCGAGAAGGCAATGCGCCACCGAGCCGTCGCGGGTCATCTCAAAGAGGCGCGACATCAGGTCGGGCCCGTATGCGCGGCTGACCCGTGGCCCCAAGCGACGACGCCCGATCCAGACCAGGGGCATCCCGTCGGGCACCGTCAGCAGCGAACGGTTGTGGATCGCCATCAGTTCGGGATCGCGCTGGGATTCCATAACACCGTGAACACCAGTGACGCAGACGTGACCACGGCGCCCCCGTTGGACGGCGTCGAGGACGAAGCGAGCGGCCTCCTCTAGCCCCACGGCCGACACGCCGACCCCGAGGACATCGAAGCGTGGAGGGGCGGCCGACCCGCTTACAGCCGGAGGCCCTCTCATTGCGCGCCACGGCCGCGCAGGACCGCCCACAACGTGCGGCTGAGGATCAACACGTCGAGCCAGATGGACCAGTTGCGGACATAGTAGCCATCCCAGCGTGCCAGCGCATCGGCGTCGGGTTCGCCGCGGCCGTAGATCTGCCATAGACCGGTGACGCCAGGCAGGACGCGCTCTCGAACTGCACGGGCCGCCGATGGCAGGTTGGCATGGTGTTCCTCCGGCAAGGGGCGAGGGCCGACCAACGCCATCTCGCCGCGCAGCACGTTCCACAATTGAGGGATCTCATCGAGCGACCTCCGTCGGAGCCAACGGCCGAGCGGCGTGACACGCCAGTCGTTGTGCAGCTTATGGCGGGCCGACCACTCCGCACGCAGGACCGGATCGCGTTCCAGCCGCTCTCGAAGCTGGGCCTCGGCATCGGGCACCATGGTCCGGAACTTCCACATCCGAAAGCACCGCCCGCCCCGCCCGACCCTCACTTGGCCGAAGAAAATCGGCCTGCGGTCCGACACCAGCAATGCGACGGCGACCACCACCCCAACCGGCACCCACAACGGCGCCAAGGCGAGGACCAGAAGCAGGTCCCAGGCCCGCTTCAGCAGCCGGGCCCGCAGGTCGAGCAGGTTGTTCGTGATTTCGAGGCCGATCAACCCGTGGTAGTCGCCGGGCCGAACCCACAACGAGGGGGTATCCAGCAGGCCCGGCATCAGGACGACGGTCCGATAGCGGCTGAGGGGACCGTCCAGAAGGGCGGTGAGCTCGTCGGCGTCGAGGCGGTCGTCGGCTAGAAAGGCCACGTCCGTGCTGCCGTGGCTGTCCATCAGCCCGCCGAGCCGGGGCAGACCGGCCAGCGGTTCGGGGCTAAAGACGCCGACCGGCCGATAGCCGAGGGTGGGCTCCGCGCGCAGGGCTTCGACGGCTCGCCGCCCCAGATCGCCTCCACCGTAGACGACTGCCGGCACGCCCCACCAGGGGCGGGAGGCCGCCCAGTGGCGAGCCGCCTGGCGCGAGAGCGGCAGCGCGGCGGCCGCGGCCAGATAGGCGATGAAATAGGACCCCCGACTGGCGGCGCCGGACATGTCGCTGACAAACACGACCACGCCGGCCGCCGCGAACAGCAGTGCCAGCCATATTTCGAGGCGGCGGATTTCGGCCACGGCGTTCAGGCCCCAGCCCGGCGCCAGACCCGCCCAGAGGGCGCCGATCCACCAGACGGGAATCACCAGCAGGCTGTATTTTAGCGACACCGGAGTGCCGGCCAGCCGCCACATCGCCACGTCGCCGATCAGCAACGCCGCCAGCAGCACGACGCCGTCGGCGGCCAGCAGCACCGCCGCATTGCACGCGTACCGTCCCAGCCACCGCATGGCCTTCCCATCTTCCGGCATCGTCGCGGCAGTGTCCAGCGGCCGCTTGCAACGCGCGGAGGACCACAGAACAATGCCTCGAGGCCGGCGCAGGCGGAACCGGAAGCTGCGCCGCCGTTGGGAGCGTCCCGGACATGGCGGAGACGGAGCGGACCCTGGTCACCGGCGCCGGCGGCTACGTCGGCGGCGTGTTGGCCGCCGATTTACTTCGGCGGGGCGAGCGCGTGCGCGCGATGGTGCGCGACCACGCGCGGGCGGGCGACCTCGAGCGACTCGGCGCCGAAATCGTCGAGGCTGACGTGCGCGATCCGGCCTCGCTCGCCCGCGCCGCCGCCGGCTGCGCCCGCGTCTACCACATCGCCGCCCTTTTCCGCCAAGCCGGCCTGCCCGAGCATGCGTACCACGAGGTCAACGCCGACGGCACCCGGCACATGCTCGAGGCCGCCATCGCCGCGGGGGTTCGGCGGTTCGTCCACTGCTCCACCGGCGGGGTCCTTGGCGACATCCGGCATCCGCCGGGCACGGAGACCTCGCCCTACAACCCCGGGGACGCCTACCAGCGCAGCAAGCTCGCGGGGGAGTTGATCGCAATGGATTATTTCCGCTCGGGGCGCATCCGGGGCGTCGTCATCCGTCCCGCGATGATCTACGGGCCCGGCGACACGCGAAACCTCAAGATGTTCCGGATGATCGCCCGACGGCGCTTCTTCTACGTCGGCCCGTGCAAGCACGTTCATTTCGTCGACGTGCGGGACCTGTCGCGGGCATTCCAGTTGGCGATGCAGCGCGAGGACCTGAACGCGGAGGTGTACATCATCGCCGGCGAGCGGGCCGTGCCGCTGAACGTGATGGCGGAAACCATCGCGCGGCTTCTGGACGTGCCCCCCCCGCGATGGCGTCTGCCCGCGCGGCCGCTACAATGCCTCGGCTCGCTCTGCGAGGCCGTCTGCGCCCCCTTCGGTATCCCGCCGCCGTTGTACCGGCGCCGCGTGGATTTCTTCACCAAGAACCGCCATTTTGACGCCTCCAAGGCGGCGCGGGACCTCGGATTCCGCCCCGCCCGTTCCTTCGAGGATGAAGTCGCCGACATCGTTCGATGGTACCGCGAACACGGCTGGCTCTGATCCTGCTGCCGGCGGCTGCAGCGTCGGCCGGGGACCGCCCGTTTGAAGTGCGCGTGGTGGACGCGGAGACGGGCCGGGGCATTCCCTGCGTCGAAATGCGCACCACGCACCAGGCGAGCTACTGGACCGACAGCGCTGGCCGGGCGGCCATCGACGAGCCGGAGCTGCTCTCCGGACGGCTGTTCCTATTTATCTCATCGCCGGGCTACGTCGGCCCCGCGACGGGTTCGGGATGGAAGGCTGCGCGTTTGACGCGGCGGCCGGCGGTCGGGCGGTGGTGCGGCTCGTGCGGACCAACGTCGCCGAGCGTCTGTATCGGGTCACGGTGCAGGGCGGTACCGCGATTCGCAGCGGCTCGGCCATCCCGTCCCGCTGCCGGAGCCGCCCGTGCGCGGCGGCGTCGCCGGGCAGGACTCGGTTCAGGCCGTCGAGCACCGGGGCCGGCTGGTGTGGTTCTGGGGCGACATGTCGCGCGCGTTGCATCCGCTGGGAAATTTTCGGACCACAGGCGCGACGTCACGGCGCCCGGAAGAGGGCGGTCTTGATCCTGACGTCGGCGTGGACCTCGAGTACTTTACGGGATCCGACGGCTTCGCGCGGCCCATGGCGCCGGACTTCGGCGAAGGCATGGTGTGGGTGGACGGCGCATGCAGCGTGCCCGATGGCAACGGTCGGCCGCGGCTGGTTGTCCACTACGCGTGCATGAAGTGCCTTGACCGGCGGTTGGGCCACGTGCTGGCGGCGTTCGACGACGACGAACATCGGCTGCGAAAGCTCTTCGAGCTACCCGAGGTGGAGACCTGGCGCCACCCCGCCGGCCAGGCGACGGTTCATGGGGGCCGCGTTTTCTTCTGCCGCGGATTCGCCACCGTGCGCGTCGACGCCCGATACGAAAGCGTCACCAATCCCGCCGCATACGAGGCCTTCGCCTACGCGGAGGACGGCACGGCGGCGTGGGGCCGGCGGGGGCCGCCGGCGGACGACGAAATCGAGCGGCACCTGCTGCAGAATGGGCGTATCTCTGAAGACAGGGCCCGTTTTCAATCGCGTGACGAAAAGGGGAGACGTGTGCGGCCGCACGCCGGTTCGGTCCGGTGGAACCTGCACCGGCGGGCGTGGGTCGCGATCTTCGTCGAATTCGGTGGGACGGCGTCGTTGTTGAGCGACGTGTGGTACGCCGAGGCGCCGGACCCGGCCGGCCCCTGGCGGCGGGCTGTTCGAATCGCCACGCACGGCCGGTATTCGTTCTACAACCCCGTGCATCACCTTTTCTTCGACCGCGAAGGTGGCCGGGTGATGTATTTCGAGGGCACGCTGTCCGAGACTTTCTCGGCGACCCAAACGCCCATCGCGCGGCACGACTACAACCAACTGATGTACCGGCTCGATCTGGCGCACCCGGCCATTGTGTCCGTATTCGGACCGGCGCCGGCCGCGGATCAGCCGCACCGATTCCAACAGTAGGTGCAGATCCGGGTCAGCGGCAGCCCGATCGCGGCCGCCATATCCTCCAGCCGCTGGTACCGGACCGTCGTCAGGCCAAGGTCCGCGGCGATCCGGCGGCACATCGCGTCATAGAGTTCGGAGTCCGGATCCAGCGCCTCCGGCGGAACCTCCTCCGACTGCCCGGTGACGTCTTGTAGCACCCGCCGGGCGATCAGGTCCATTTCGCTCCGCGACCGGGAAAAATTCAGGAAAGGACATTCGAACAGCAGCGGCGGGCACGCGGGGCGCAAATGGACCGCCCGGGCGCCGGCCTGGAATAGGCGGCCGATGGTGTCGCAGAGCTGGGTGCCCCGGACGATCGAATCCTCGCAGAACACGATGCGCTTGTTCCGAATCAACTCGGCGATGGGGATCAATTTCATTTTCGCGACGAGGCGGCGCGCACGCTCGTCCTGCGGCATGAAGCTGCGGGGCCACGTCGGTGTGTATTTGACGAACGGGCGGCGATAGGGGATGCCCGCCTCGGCGGCATAGCCCAGGCCGTGGCCGACGCCGGAGTCCGGGATGCCGGCGACCTCGTCCACCTCGATGGTTTCCCGCCGGGCGAGGATCGCCCCGCTCCGATTGCGCATGTCCTCCACGTTTCGGCCCTCATAGGTCGAGGCTGGGTAGCCGAAATACACCCACAGGAACGCACAGATGCGGCAGTCCGGCCGCGGCGAGGCCAGCGTCTCTGGCCCATCGACCGTCAGGCGGACGACCTCGCCGGGCCCCAGCTCCCGCACCGGTTCGAAACCGAGGTTGGGGAACGCGCACGTCTCCAGCGTGACGGCCCACGCATCCTCCCGCCGCCCCAGCACGACTGGCGTCCGTCCGCGGTAGTCCCGCGCTGCGTAGATCGCGTCCCGATGCAACAGCAGCAGGGAGCACGATCCCTCGACGCGTTGCTGTGCGAAGCGGATCCCCTCGTCGAACGAACCGCCTTCGTTGATCAAGGTCGCCACCAGTTCCGTTGGGTTGACGTCGCCCCCACTCATTTCGGAAAAATGAGTTCGACGCTGGAAGGCGGCATGGCGCAGCTCCGCCGCGTTTCGGACCGCCCCCACCGTCACGATTGCATAGCATCCGAGATGGGAGCCGATCAGCAGCGGCTGGTCCTCCCAATCCGAGATGACGCCGATGCCCGACCGCCCACGGAACCGGCCCAAGTCGGGGTCGAACTTGGTGCGGAACGGGGCGTTCGTGATGTCGTGGATCGCCCGGTCGACCGCCGCCCCGTTCCATACGGCCATCCCGCCGCGCATCGTGCCGAGGTGCGAGTGGTAGTCGGTGCCGTAAAACAGGTCGCCGACGCAGTCCGATTTGGACGCCACTCCGAAAAAACCGCTCATGTCCACGTCCTCCGGTTCGGCGTCGCCGCCGGGCCCGAAGGGTAGCCGGAGACTGAGGTCGGCCGCAAGAACGCCGCCGCCGCCTGAAGGCATCGCGTACGACAGGCCGTCCGACTTTGCCTTGCCGCAAAGTACCGTGCAGGCCGGCTTTTCGCTCGATCTTTTGTCCGATGGAGGGTCTGCGAAGATGATCGCCACCGGCTGTGTCTCCGCATGTTGAGCTGTGCGGATCCTATGTTAGATTAAGGTGGTGCAAAAGATTTTTCGCCATTTTAGCCGGGCGGTTATCTATTTGGTGGTCACCGACGCCCTAGCGTTTTTCGGGGCGTTCGGCGTGGCGATGAGGCTCCGGTTTCGCCCCTTCATCAACGTCATCGAGATCCGGACGGGCGAACTGATCCCGGAGGCCGCCTTCGTTGGGCTCTTGTCGCTGGTGGCCGTGCCCGCCGTCTTCCACGTCTTCCGGCTGTACCAGCGACGCGTGTGGTTCTCCCGGTCGTGGCACGCAATTCGCCTCGTCCAGGCGGTGGCCGCCATTCTCGCAGGTTATCTGATTCTGCAGTATCTGACCAAGTCTCCGATCATCGAGGAGTCGCGGCTGGTGATCCTGATGTGGGGTGGGTTCACGCTGGCCGCCACGGCCGTCAACCGGTTGGTCGTCTTCCCGCTGTTGCTGCACTGGGCGGCCTCTGGAGCGATGCACCGGCGCATCGCGATCATCGGGATCAACGAGTTCAGCCGGAAGTTCGCCGCGGACATCCAGCGACAGAAGGACCGCTATCTGCTTTACGTGGTCGGCTTCGTGAGCGACCAGGTTCCCGCTGGCGAGGACGTGTTGCCCGGCGTCCCCTGCCTGGGGTCGCTTCACCGGCTGGAGCGCCTCGCGGAGCTCTACAACCTCGAAGGGGTGGTGTTGACGGCTGGCGACAGCTCCTACGAGGAGCTGATGGACTCGATCGAGCGCTGCGTGCAGGTGTTCGGGTGGGTCGACGTCCACACCGACCGCACCGCCGGCTTGGCAAGAAGCTTGGACACCGACACCTATTTCGACATCCCTTTCCTCCGAATGCGCAGTCTCACAAAGAGGCCTTTCCAATTGTGGCCGAAACGTATGTTCGACCTCGTCGTTTCGGCCTCGGGAATCGTGGTCCTGTCGCCCCTTTTCCTGTTGATCGCCCTCCTGGTTAAGCTGACCTCGCCGGGGCCGGTGCTGTACGTCTCCGAACGCATCGGCCGCGGCGGGAAGCCTTTCAAGTTCTACAAGTTTCGCAGCATGGTCGTCGGCGCCGATAAGGACCACCGCCGCCTTGAGGATATTAAGAAGATCTATGCCAACGCCGAGGCCCCGGCTCCGACCAAGATCGTCAACCGGGCCCTGCTGACGCCGATCGGAGGTTTCCTCCGGAAGTGGGCCCTGGACGAGCTGCCGCAGCTCTTCAACGTCTTGAAAGGCGAGATGTCGCTTGTGGGGCCGCGCCCGCTGCCGAAAGAGGAGTACGACGCCCAAGATCCTTGGCAGAGGCTTCGATACGAGGCCTTGCCTGGGTGTACGGGACTGTGGAAAGTCTACGCCAGCCGCCAGACGGCGATGACCTGCGGCCACTCGGTGTTGTACGACATCTATTACGCCCGCAACGCAAATCTTCTGCTGGACATCGTGATCCTCGCGCGGACCGCATGGATCATTCTCGCCGGCCTGGCGGATGGAGTTCCCGCGCCGCCCGAGGTCGCGACGCCCTCCGCGGAGAAACAGCCCGCGGACACTCAGCCATAGAACTCACGGACCGCCGACACGACTCGGGCGATCTGCTCCTCCGACATTTCCGGATAGATCGGCAGCGAAATCACCTCGCGGGCCACGCGCTCCGCCACCGGGAACTGACCCGCCCGCCACCCCGCGCCGGCGTAGGCGGGTTGAAGGTGGATCGGGCAGGGATAGTGGATCAGCGCCCCGATGCCGCGCGTTCGAAGGTGGTCGAGCAGCGCGTCGCGGCGCGATGTGCGCACCACGTAGAGGTGCCAGACGCTCTCCGCGTCCGCGGGTTCGGCCGGCAGGAGCAGGTCCCCCACCCCGCGTAGCGCGTCCGTGTACGCCGCGGCGATCTGGCGTCGGGCGGCGTTCCATTCGTCCAGATGGCGCAATTTGACCGACAGGATCGCCGCCTGTAGGGTGTCCAGCCGGCTGTTCTCCCCCAGTTCGTCGTGGCGGTACTTCACCGTCGATCCGTAGTTACGCAGCCGTGCGACACGGTCGGCCAGCGCCGCCTCGTTCGTCGTTACCGCACCGCCGTCACCCGCCGCGCCGAGGTTTTTGCCGGGATAAAAACTGAACGCTGCGATCCGGCCGAGCGATCCGCAGGGGCGGCCCCGGTAGCGGGCGCCGTGCGCCTGCGCCGCGTCCTCGAGCACCGCCCAGCCCCGCCGGGCGGCCAGTTCGAGAATCGGATCCATGTCCGCCGGCCGCCCGTACAGGTGCACCGGGATCACCGCTCGCGTGCGCGGCCCGGCCGCCTCCTCCAGCCGCCGGGGATCGAGGTTGAAGCTCGCCTCGTCGATGTCGACCAGCGCCGGCTGTGCGCCGACCGCGCTGACCGCCAGCGCCGTCGCGATGAACGTGTGGGCGGGGACGATGACCGTGTCGCCGGGACCCACGTCGAGAGCGCGGAGCGCCAGCTTGAGCGCATCGAGGCCGGAGGCCACGCCGATGGCTCGCCGGCACCCGCAGTACGCCGCGAAGGCGGCCTCGAACTCCTCGAGGGCCCGGCCCAGAATGAAGTCGCCTCGACCCAGGACCTCCCGAATCCTCGGCTCGGCCTCCCGGCCAATGACCGCCCACTGCGCTGCAAGATCCACCAGCGGAATGTTGATGTCCATGGTCTGTCGCCCTTGCCCCCGCCGCCCCCACGGCCTAGCTCCGCACTGTACGGAAACGCCGTCGGCGCTTCAACGTCGCACACCCGCGGGCGCCGCGCCTTGGAGGGGCCTGCCGACGCTGATATAAGGGCGCCATGTTGCTATCCACCACGCTGCGACTGTTCCTCGACGGGATCGGACGGCGAGAGGAATATGAGTACTATCTTCGCAAGTTCCAGTCCGCGCCGGGCACATGTTTTGCCGCGATCGTGCCGGACGACGCGGCGATGGAGGAGTCGGCCGAGGCCATCGCGTTCGATCTGCAGTTTTTGCTTCGGCTGGAGCTCGTCCCGCTCGTGGTGCTGTGCGGGGCGCCCGCGCCGGCCGCGGCCGAGGTGCTGACGCGGGCCCTGCCGGGGGCGCGCCAGGCTGACTTCTCCGATCCTGACCGAATCGAGGTCTTGCTGCGCGAGTCGCGGGCCGGTCGCGTCCCGCTCCTGATCGTCGCGCCGGACCGCGCTCGGCTCGCGGTCCTTCGGCCCCTGGTGCCCGCGGTCGTTCGACGAATCCAGTGGCTGCGCGCGCGCGGCCCCTACCGCGACCTGCAAGGCCGGAGCGTGCCGCTGCACTTGCTGCGCGGCTCGAACGACCACACGCTGGGGGCCGCTGACCGCATGGACGAAAGCCTCGCCGTCGCGGAGGAACTGCTGGAGGTCGATCCCACCCTCCATTTCTGCGTCGCCTCGCCGCTGGATCTGCTGGCCGAGCTGTTCACCGTTCGCGGCAAAGGCACCGCCGTGCGCCGGGGCAGCGTGATCGTGCACGCGGCGGCTCTCGACCAGGTGGACGCGTGCCGGTTGACGGCGCTGCTGGAATCGGCCTTCGGCCGCCGGCTGGCGCGGCCGGAGACGCTGGCGCTGGCCAGCGACATCTACGTCGAGCGGGACTACCGGGGGGCGGCCTTGCTCGAGCCGCACCCCGCCGGCCGATACCTGTCGAAGTTCGCCGTCGGCACGGAGGCCCGCGGCGAGGGGCTGGCGCACGAGCTATGGAGCATCGTACGGCGCGAGCATCCCTCGCTATTCTGGCGGTCGCGGCCCGAGAACCCCGTCAACGGCTGGTACGACCAACAGGCGGAGGGACGGCTACGTGGCCCCGACTGGCACATTTTTTGGCGCGGCGTTCAGCCGGAGGACATCCCCTCCGTGATCGAGTACTGCCGCGCCCGGCGGCCCGATTTCGAGCCGCCCGCCGCGGACTGACGACGCCCCCGCCCTCGCAGCGGCGGCTCACCGAGCGTACAGCGGCCGGCGCCGATAATGGGTGTGCAGCAACGCGTGGGCCCGAGGACTCAACGGCGCGCCTAGATACTCCGCGTAGAGTTTTTGGATGTAGGGGTTTTGGTGGGAACAACGTTTGGTGCTCATCGCGTCGTCCTGGTAGATTCCCGACGCGCGGCGGCGCCGGACCTCGTCGTCCGCCCCGTACGGCTGCCCGCCGCCCCCGACGCAGCCTCCACGGCAGGCCATCACCTCGATGAAGTGGTAAGCCGGTTCCCCACCCGACCTCCGGCTCGCGCGCACTCGATCGAGGACCGTCTCGATGTTGTTCATCGAGTGCGCCGCGGCGACCCGGATCTCGCGGCCGGCGATGGTTAACGCGGCGTCCTTCACCCCTTCGAGGCCCCGGACGGGCAGGAAATTGACGTCCTCGAGTTCGCGTTTGGTGATCAAGTAGTGGGCTGTCCGGAGGGCGGCCTCCATCACCCCGCCGGTCGCCCCGAAGATCGTGCCGGCGCCGGTGTAGTAACCGAGGATCGTGTCTGCCTCCTCGTCTGGCAGCTCGACGAAGTCGATCCCACATTCCTTGACCATCCGCGCCAGTTCCCGGGTGGTGAGGGAGACGTTCACGTAAGGTCGTTCGCCGTCGAACATCTCCCGGGACCGGATGATCTCGAACTTTTTGGCCGTGCACGGCATAATCGAGACCATGTAGATTTTGGCCGGATCGATGCCCATTTTTTCCGCGTAGTAGGTCTTGGCCATCGCGGCGAGCATCGCATGGGGCGACTTGGCCGTGGAAAAGTTTTCGATGAAGTCCGGCGCGTATTTCTCCATGTAGTCCGTCCACGCCGGACAACAGCTGGTGATCAGCGGCAGCGGGCCGCGACCGTGCACGAACCGTTGCACAAACTCGCTCGCCTCCTCCATGATCGTGAGATCCGCGCCGAAATTCGTGTCGAAGACCGCCTTGAATCCGAGCCGGCGGAGGGCGGCGTAGGTCTTCCCGGTGAGCACGGTGCCCGGCTCGTAGCCGAACGCCTCGCCGATGGCCACGCGCACGGACGGCGCGATCTGGACGACGCAGTGCAGATCGGGATTCTGCAGCGCGCGCCAGACGCGGTCGGTCTCGTCGTGCTCGTAGATCGCCCCCACGGGGCAGTGCGCGCTGCACTGGCCGCAGCGGATGCAGGGGCTCTCGGCCAGCTTGATGTCGCCCGTCGGCGCCAGCCGCGTCCCCTCCCCTCGCCCGACGAACTCCAACGCCCAAACGTTCTGCATCTGCTGACAGACGATCGCGCAGCGTCCGCACTTGACGCACTTCTCCGGATGCAGCACCACCGCCTTCGTCGAGTCGTCCTCCGGGAGGTGGGCGACCCTTGACTCGTAGCGGACCTGCCGGATGCCGAAGTCCGCCGCCAGTCGCTGCAGCTCGCAGTTCCCGTTGCGAGGACAGCGCAGGCAGTCGTTCGGATGGGTGGAGAGGATCAGCTCGAGCACCGACTTGCGCACGTGGACGATCTCGGGATCGTGGGTGACGATTTTCATTCCGTCTTCGACCGGGGTCGCGCAGGCGCGAAGCATCTTCCCCGCCCCGGCGACCTTCACCACGCAGATTCCGCAGGCCGCCCAGGCGGGCAGGTCGGGGTGGTAGCACAGCCGCGGCACACGGATCCCGACCTGCTGCGCGGCCTGCAGGATCGTCGCGCCCGCGTCCGTCTCGAACTCGATCCCGTTGATCTCGATCTTGACCTTGCTCATCGTCTGCCCCTCACGCCCGCAGCACCGCGCCGAACTTGCATGCCTCGTAGCACTCGCCGCACTTGATGCAGCGGGTCGCATCGATTACGTGCGCCTTCCGGCGCTCCCCGCTGATGCAGTTGACCGGGCAGCGCCGCGCGCACAGCGTGCAGCCGATGCACTTGTCCGGCAGGATTGAATACGTCACCAGGGCCTTGCACCGCCCCGACGGGCATCGGCGATCCTTGATGTGGATCCGGTATTCCTCGCCGAAGTGCCGTAGCGACGACAGCACCGGGTTCGGCGCCGTCTGGCCCAGCCCGCACAGCGACGCCTTTTGCATCGCGTGCGCAACGGCGTGAAGCTGTTCGATGTCGGCCACCGAGCCCCGCCCCTCGGTGATCTTCGTTAGCAGGTTGTACATGGTCCGCCCGCCGATCCGGCACGGCGCGCATTTACCGCACGACTCGTCCACCGTGAACTCGAGGTAAAACTTGTTGACGTCGACGATGCAATCGTCCTCGTCCATCACGATCAGCCCGCCGGAGCCCATGATCGAGCCCAGCTCCGCCAGGGACTCGTAGTCGATCGGCGTGTCGAGGTACGCTTCGGGGATCACCCCGCCGGACGGTCCGCCGGTCTGCGCCGCCTTGAACCGACGCCCGCCCTTGATGCCGCCGCCGATGTCGAAGATGATTTCCCGGAGCGTCGTGCCCATCGGCACCTCGATCAGCCCCGAGTTGTTCACCTTGCCGGTCAGCGCGAAGACCTTCGTGCCCTTCGAGGTCGGCGTGCCGATCGAGCCGAACCAGTCTCCACCCTTCAGCAGGATCACGGGGATGTTCGCAAGCGTCTCGACGTTGTTGATCACCGTGGGCTTTCCCCACAGGCCGCGGACCGCCGGGTAGGGCGGGCGCGGAACCGGCATGCCCCGCCGCCCCTCGATCGATGCGATCAGCGCCGTCTCTTCGCCGCAGACGAACGCCCCGGCGCCGAGGCGCAGCTCGACGTCGAAGTCGAACCCGCTGCCGAGGATGTCCCGTCCCAGCAGCCCTGCCTCCCGCGCCTGCCGGATCGCGATCTCAAGCCGGCGGATCGCCAACGGATACTCCGCCCGGATGTAGATGTAGCCCTGCTGCGCGCCGACCGTCCGCCCCGCGATCGCCATCGCCTCGAGGATCGAGTGCGGATCCCCCTCCAGTGTGCTGCGATCCATGTACGCGCCGGGGTCGCCCTCGTCCGCGTTGCAGATGATGTACTTGGGGTTGGCCGGCGCCTCCTTTGAGAAGACCCACTTTTTCCACGTCGGGTAGCCAGCGCCGCCGCGCCCCCGCAAGCCGGACTTCCGCAGCTCTTCGATCACGTCGTCCGGCGTCATTTCGAAGAGCGCCCTCTCGAGCCCCGCGTAGCCTTCGCGCGCGATGTACTCTCGGATGTTCTCGGGGTCGATTACGCCGCAGTTGCGCAACACGATTCGGAACTGCTTCTGATAGAACGGCAGCTCGGCCGCCGCCCCCGCGGCGCGCCCGGGGGCACGGTAGAGCAGTCGCTGCACCGGCCGCCCTTTCGCCAGGTGCTCCTCGACGATTTCCTCCGCGTCCTCCGGCTTGACCTGCGCGTAGAAGTGGTCGCCCGGCAGTACCTTTACGACCGGCCCCTGCGCGCAGAACCCGAAGCAGCCCGTGCGGACCACCTGCACCGAGCCCTCCAGGCCCCGGGCGCGAACGCCCGCCTGCAACCGCCGAACGATCTCGGCGCTCCGACAGGACTCGCACGCCGTCCCCGCGCACACCAACACGTATTGGGAATAGGCCATGGGACAACCTCACCGCCCCGCGCCGAGACCGGCGGCGATGTCCGGCGCCGGCCGGTCGTGGATGTGGTCGCTGACCAGGCTCCGGCCGATGATGTGCTCCTCGACGATCCGCCGGGCCACCTCCGGCGTTACCTTGCCGTAGATCATCGGCGGCATACCCGGGACCCGCACCTCGACCGTCGGCTCCGAATGGCACAGGCCCATGCAGCCCGTCTGCCGGACGGTGACGTTCACCAATCCGCGCCGGTTCAGCTCCTCCACCAGAGCGTCCAGCGTCGCCCGCGCCCCGGCCGCCAGTCCGCACGTCCCCAAACCCACCACGACGTCCCCCCCGCCCGCGTCCGACTCGCGCCGAGCTATCTCGGCCCTCGCGCGCTCCCGCAACTCCCGCAATTCCGCCAACGTCAATTTCCCCATCGCACCTGTCCTCCGGGCCCGGATGCACCGTGCCTCATCAAGTCGGCCTCGGCCGCATCCACGTGGCTCCGCAACCGTTTCCATCCGCCTGCGCCTGAGTGCTGGCCATCTCCGGCCCAATCGAGATTGCACACCGAGTACTCGCGGCCGTCCCTCGCCCGTCGCACGCGCAGCGCAACGCCGCGCTCCAGCGCCCGCGTCAAGGCCATCGTGATCGCCCCCGCCCAGTCGCCCGACGGCGGTGCGTCGACGTGCCGGGTGTCCACCGACCAGCACACGCTCGTTCCCCGGCCTGGCTCCGAGGAGACGTCAAAGCGTCCACCCGTCGCCCGGATCGTCTGTTCCAGCAGGGGGAGTCCGAAATGCGCCCGGCGCCCCCGGCGGCCCGAGGAGGCCAGCGCATCCCGGGCCCCCTGCCGCGCCGCCGGGTCCATGCCGGGCCCGTCGTCGGCCACGCACATCTCCACCCACGGCCCGCGCTCGACGATCTCCACCACGACGGCCGTCGCGCCGGCCTCGACCGCGTTCGCCACGGGCTCGAGGAGCCAGTCGCTCAACGTTGCGTGCATCAGCCGCCTCGATGTTTTGCGATGATCCCGGCCAACTGGTCCTTCGTCAGTCGGCCGTATACCTCGCCATCGACCGTGAGGACCGGCGCCAGGCCGCAGCAACCCACGCACCGAACCGCCTCGATCGAAAACTCGCCATCCGCCGTCGTCTGGTTCAACCCGATCCCCAGGATTGTCTCCAGCTCCTTGATCAGGTCCTCCCCACCCTTCAAATAGCAGGCCGTGCCCATGCACACTGCGATCTGGTGGCGTCCCGGCTTCCGCAGCTTAAAGAAGTGATAGAAGGTGATCACTCCATAAATCTTCGCCAGCGGAACGTCCAAGCGCGCCGCCACCTCGAACGCGACGTCGCGCGGCACGTAGCCGTAGTACTCCTGCACCCGGTGCAGCACCATGATCAAGTTGCCCGGTTTGTCCTTCCATTCCTCGATGAATGCCGAAATCCCGTCCGGCAACTCGATCGAGCGTTCCGGCAATGCCGTGACCTCTGTATCCGCGCCCATATGAATGCACCCTTGCGCTCTGAATGATTCCACCATTGTGGGACCTGCCTCGGGCACAAAATCAGGGGCCAAGTGTAGCACGAGTTTCGACGCAGTCAATCATGCCCCGGCACAAATAAAACAAAGGATTGCCCGTCTCACGTTACGCCTGTCACGAAACGTCTTGACTCAAGCACATAAAACTGTATCGTCCAGTCGAAAAGTGACAGGAGTCTGTCCATGGGTGCCACGAAGGAAGTGGTCGTCCGGTTGACGAAATACAAGAACGTGCTCGAAAAACTTCGTTCGCTCGGTTTCGTCAAGGTCTTTTCCGACAATCTGGCCGACGCTGTGGGCGTATCTCCCGCTCTCGTGCGCAAGGACTTTTCGGTGTTCGGCCTGACGGGCAAGAAACGGGCGGGTTATCAGGTGGAGGAGTTGATCGCCCGCCTGAACCACATCCTCGGCGTGGACGAGGTTCAGCGCGTCATCGTGGTCGGGTGCGGGAAGATCGGCACGGCCCTGATGCGTTATCGCGGTTTCGCGCGCGAACGCATCCGCGTAATTGCGGGCTTCGACGTGGATCCCGCCAAGGTCGACCCCAACGCGCCGATCCCGATTCGCGACATCAACGAGCTTCCCTACGTGGTGAAAAGCGAGAAGGTCCGCGTGGCGATCCTCGCCGTGCCGGAGACGGCCGCCGCCCAGGTGGCGGAGATGCTGGTGTCGGCCGGCATCAAGGGGATCCTCAACTTCGCGCCGATTCTGCTGAAAGGCAGTCGCGACGTCGTCGTCCAGAACATCAACATCGCGCTGGAGCTGGAGAATCTGTTCTGTCTCCTCCGCTTCGCCGAAGAACACCCGGAGGAGGAACGCCCGTGACCCTGGAGCAGGCCGCCCGGGCGCTTTCGGCCGAATGGGTCCACCCCGGTCCGGCCGGCGCCGCCACCCGTTCGCTGAGGGGCGTGGTCGCGACCGACTTGATGAGCGACCTGCTGGTCGCCGACCGCCACGGCCATCTCGTGCTGACCTCCCTGGCGTCGGATCAGGTGATCCGGACGGCCGACATCGTCGGCGCTCCCGCCGTCGTCGTCGTCAACGGAAAACCTCTGCCGGCCGGAATGGTGGATCTCGCCCGGGAGCTCGGGGTCGCGCTGCTTCGCTCGACGCTGCCGATGTACGAGGCCTGCGTCGCGGTCGCGCGCGCGGCGGGCCCCTGAGGGCGCCTCCGCCCGCCATGAGCGTGCTGCCGATCAACTCCGACCAGCCGCCGCTGGTCCTGCAGGACCTATTGTTCAAGCTCAAGGTCCGCGACGTGATGACGACCGACGTGATCACCGTCCGCCGGGCCGATACGATGCGGTACGCGCAGGCCCTGATGAAGACCCATCGCATCACGGGCGTCCCGGTGGCCGAACAGGGCCGCCTGTACGGCATCGTCAGCATGGACGACATCATCACCGCGCTGGAGACCGGCGCCATGGACCGGCCGGTGGAGGAGCGCATGACGACGCGCGTAGTCGTGCTGGAGGCGGATATGCCGCTCTCGTTCGGCGCCTCCTATTTCGAAAAGTACCGCTTCGGCCGGTTCCCGGTGCTGGACCGCGACCACCGCCTCTGCGGCATTCTGGCCAGTCGCGACATCTCCGCGTCGCTGCTGATCGAACTCTACAAGGAATACTGCCGGCTCGAGGCCCGCGTTCCCCCCCTGGCAGTCCGCGCGGAGCCCGCCCGATCGATCCACATCCGGGTGCACCGCTACGACTTCGAAAACGCTGGCAAGGGGGCCCATGAGATCAAGAAGACCCTCGCGGCGATGGGCGTGGAGCCGGCCCACATTCGGCGGGCCTCCATCGCCGCGTACGAGCTGGAGATGAACCTCGTTGTGCATTCGTTCGGCGGGGTCCTACGCGCGAACATCGGCCCCGGCGAGGTGGTCGTCAAGGCGTGCGATGACGGACCCGGCATCGCCGACGTGGAGCTGGCCCTACAGGATGGGTTTTCGACCGCCAACGACTGGGTCCGTTCGCTCGGCTTCGGCGCGGGCATGGGGCTGGGCAACGTGCGCCGGGTCGCCGACGAGTTTTCGATCCAGTCCTCCGCCGGCGCAGGCACGTCCGTCCGCGCCGTCGTTCGCTGGCCCGCGGCCGGAGGCGCCCCATGAAGGTGCGCGACCTCGCGGCGCTGTCGCCGGGCGCCGAATGGGTCGTCGTCGGTTTGCCCGACGAGCCCATCGCCGGGGCCTACACGTCGGACATGCTCAGCGACGTCCTCGCCCATGCCCCGCCGGGCGGGGTGCTGATTACCATCCAAGCTCACCGGAATACGGTCGCCGTCGCAATGCACAGGGGGCTTCGCGCCATCGTATTGGCCCACCACCGGCCCGTTCCCCGGGACATGGCCGAGGCCGCCCAGGCCGAGGGCATCGCGATCCTGCGCGCCCCGGCCGACCAGTACACCCTGTCGTGGCGCCTTCACGAGCATCTGCGCGACGAGGGCGTCGTCAGGTGACCTCCCCGGCCTCATCGCCCACGTCGCTGCGACGGCTCCGTTTCGATCTCCACCTTCATTCCTGCCTCTCGCCCTGCGGCGCGCTCGACATGTCCCCCGCGTTCATCGCCGCCCGGTGCCGTCGGTTGGGCATCCATGTGGCGGCGCTGGCCGATCACAACACCGCCCGCAATGCGCCGGCCTTCGCCGAGGCCTCCCGCGAGCAGCACCTTCATCCACTGTTCGGTGCGGAGGTGACCACGGCCGAGGAGCTCCATGTGCTGGCCCTTTTTGACGATCCGAATGCCGCGCTCGCTTTTGGCGAATGGGTGTACGGCCGCCTCCCGTTGGTTCCCTGCCGGCCGGAGGCGATGGGCGATCAACCGGTCGTCAACGCACGGGACGAAATCGTGGACACGGTACCCTTGTACTTGGGCTCCGCCACCGACCTCCCATTGACGGATCTCGGCGCGGAGATCCGGCGCCGGGGCGGCCTGTTCATCCCCTCTCACGTGGACCGTCCCGTGCACAGCCTCACCTCACAACTCGGGCGGATCCCCGACCTTCCTTACGACGCCGTGGAAGTCGGACCGGCGTACGACCCGGTGGCCGACCCCTTGCGGCTTCGCGGACGGTGGGCGATGATCCGCTCGAGCGATGCTCATCATCCCGGACAGATCGGATGCGGATGGACCCTCCTGTCCGTGAGCGATCTCTCCGTCGCGGAGATTCGCGCGGCGTTCCGCCGTCTCGCGGTCGTCCAGCGTCGCTCGCCCCAGGCCGGATTGGGCCCGCGAATCCCGCCGCTGCGCTGAAGTCATCCCTCGCATGGCGTGCCGGCGCCTCAGCAGGGCGGCGCCGATCAACCTATTCCCCGGATTGCAGCGCCGGCGCCGCGCCCGCCGCCCGCCCAATGGACCGCGGATGTTGCACCCCGTCGGTGCGCCGGGAATGGAGGGAGCCACGGGCGATGAAACGGCCGTCCGGGTGTTGTTCCTTTGCACCGGGAATTCCTGCCGAAGCCAGATGGCCGAAGGCTGGGCGCGTGCGCTGAAAGGCGAGACGATCGAACCGTATTCGGCCGGAATCGAGGCGCACGGACTCAATCCGTTGGCCATCCGTGTCATGGCGGAGGCCGGCGTCGACATCCGTGCTCAGAGATCGAAGACCGTGGAGGCGGTCAGGGATGTTTCGTTCGACTACGTCGTGACGGTTTGCGGCCGCGCGAACGAGACCTGCCCTGCGTGGTTGAGCGGCAAGGCCAGGGTCATGCATGTCGGCTTCGACGATCCGCCGTCGTTGGCCAGGAACGCCCCGACGGAGGAGCAGGCGCTATCCCCCTACCGACGAGTGCGCGATGAAATCCGCGCATTCATCGAACGGCTTCCGGGCGCGCTGGGCGGCCCGCCGGATGCCACTCCTCCGAGGCCCGGCCAGGTTGCCCTTGACGACGGTCCACCCACTTTCGCGCTGAGACCGGCACGATGCCCCGAGGGTGAAGCCCTCTCGCGGGCCGTGGCAGGGATCTGCGTGAGATGTTCCAGGCTGGCGCCGGGCGGTCGCGCGGGATTGGGTGCCTCGTGTCTCGATCGCAGGCAGCGTCCGGAACTTGGCCGCGAACGATGTGTGGCAAACGCCCGCGGAATAAAGATGGTCGGGGCGACGGGATTTGAACCCGTGACCTCTTGCACCCCAAGCAAGCGCGCTAGCCAGTCTGCGCCACGCCCCGATGAAAAATGCGGGAAAAATGCTAACACGCGACGAAGCAGGGGGTCAAATGCGCGGCCCGGCGCATGATCGCTCCGGGGAGGCGTTCCCGAGCGGGATTCCGCCAGAAGCCCCTTCCGAACTTGGCCACCGACACTTCGCGGAAGCCGTGCGTCTCCACGTCGGCCGAACCGCCACCGGCACCATCACCGGCGCCAGCCGATGACAGCGGCAGTGCGTCCGGACGCGCTCGTGCCAGTTCGGCAGGCATACCGGCAACCCGGGCCGTCCGCGGAGGGCAGAAGGTTCGTCCCGAAACAACCGAAAGGGCCGTCTGCCGGCATCGGGGATACTCCAGCGTTCAGCGGAATGGCCGAGAGGTCTGTGCGGTGCGCAAGCTTGGTGGAGGCGGGGGGAATCGAACCCCCGTCCGCACGGTCGTCACTCCGGCCTCTACGCGCGTAGTTCGTCTTTGCGTCTCGCCTCCCGCACTGCCGGCGAACAGGCCATGCGGGACGCCAGCGGCCACGTAATGGTCTCGCCCCTCGCCCCGGCCACCCGGGTCTGGGGCCAGCCTGCACAACCGTTCGACCCGCTCAGCAGGCGTCGGCGGCGAACGTCGCGGACTCAGGCCGCGAGAGCCAGCTCTTCGTTGGCTGTTGTGTTGTTCCCGGATGATTTACGAGGCCAACCGGGGTCCTCGGCGCGCCACCGGAACTCCGAGCCGCACGTCGAAACCAAGATCGCCCCCGACGTCTACGGCGGAATCCTCTCCGTTCGTTTCCGGACGGCCTTCCGAGGGGAATCTACCCCGACTCGCTCGGTGCTTCAAGGCCTCTGCCAACCTCGATCCGAAGGCCGTCCCACGGGATCCCCACCCCTTCAGGTAAGATCCGGCGCGTCGCCTCATGCTCCAGCCGATGGCAGATGTGGGTGATGTACGCGCGTCGCGCACCGACGACCGCCATCGCCGCCAGCGATTCGGACAGGCTGAAGTGGGTCGGATGGGGTTCGGGACGTAACCCGTCCAGGATCAACAGGTCGATCCCCCGCAGCCGTTCGATGGTCGCGATCGGCAGGCCGTTGCAATCGGGAAAATAGCCGACGCGGCCGCCGTCGGCCTCGACCAAGAACCCGTGGATGTCCAGCGACCCGTGGCGGCACGGCAGCGGCGTGACGGAAAGACCTCCCACACGGATGGGCCGTCCGCTGTCGAATTCGAACAGCTCGATGCGGGGACACGTGGGACCGGGCGGGCCCGGGTCGAATACGTACGCGAACGATCGCCGCACCGCGGCCAGCGACTCCGCCGAGCCCCAAACGGGGACCGCGCCGCCCTGAAGCTCGTTGATCCGCCGCAGGTCGTCGATGCCGAGGATGTGGTCCGCATGACCGTGCGTCAGAAACACCGCGTCCACCCGCCGCAGATTGGCCGAGAGAGCCTGGATGCGGAACTCCGGCCCGACGTCGAACAAGGCCGCGTTACCGTCGGCGGATTGGACATAGAGGCTGCTCCGCGTCCGCCGATTTCGCGGATCCGGGGAGCGACAGACGTCGCAGTCGCAGCCGATAACCGGAACGCCGTGCGAGGTCCCGGTGCCGAGGAACGTCACCTGCACGCCGGCCATTCTCCTCCCTTTGGTTTGCCGCCGTGCAAAGCGTTGAAGAGGCGGGTCCATGCCGCCACATCCAGCGCCTCCGGCCGCGCGACGGGATCCACACCGGTCGCCCGAAGCCAGGTCCGTCCGTCCGTCGCCGAGCCGACCGGGATCGCACCCGCCCGATGCAGCGCGTTCCAGAGTTGCTTGCGCCGGCCGCCAAACACCGCCTTCAGAAACTCGCGAAACGCGACCGGTTCCACCGGTTCCCCCAACGGCAGATCGCGCCGGGTTAGCCGCAACAGCGTTGAGGTGACGTCCGGCGCCGGATGGAAACAACTGGCCGGAATAGTCCGCAGCGCCTCGATCACAAAACGCCGCTGGGCGATCACCGAGAGCAGGCCGCGGCTGCGGCTGCCCGGCGGCGCCGCGAGACGCGCCGCGACCTCGCGCTGCAGCGTGACGACGATGCAGGAGGGCGGATCCGCCATCTCAAAGATTCGCATGAGGATCCTCGTCCCCGCAGAGTATGGCAGGTTGGAGACCAGGATATCCGACGGGCCGAGATCGGCCTGCAACGCGTCCCCGAGGACGAGCTCCAGCGGCGGATGATCCCCGAGACGCGCCCGCAGCAACTCCCAGAGCCGTCGGTCTTTCTCCACCGCCCGTACCCTGGCACCCCGCGCGAGCAGTTCCTCCGTCAACGCACCGCACCCCGGACCGATTTCGAGCACGCGGTCGCCCGCGCGGACGCCGGAGGCGTCCACGATAAGCCGCGCGATGTTGCCGTCCACCAGAAAATTCTGGCCGAGCACGGAAGACGGCCGGATGCCCTGTTCCGCCAGCCAGCGGCGCACCTCGGTAGGGCGCGTGGCCTTCATCACGACGGTGATGCCCATGGATTCGGCCGGCGCGCCAGGGTCGCGGCCAGCCGAATCGCCGCCGCCATGGAGCCGGCCCGCGCGCATCCACGGCCCGCGATGTCCATGGCTGTGCCGTGATCGGGAGAGGTGCGAACGAACGGCAGGCCGAGGGTCAGGTTGACGCCCTCGTCCATCGCCACGGTCTTCAGCGGCCCCAGCCCCTGGTCGTGGTACATGGCGATCACCATGGCAAACCGCCGCCGGAGCGCCGCATGAAACACCGAATCGGCGGACCAGGGGCCCGAGACGGGGAGGCCGGCCCGGCGGGCTGCGCGGATCGCGGGAGCGATCACGTCGACTTCCTCGCGACCCAGGGCGCCGCCGTCGCCTGCGTGGGGGTTGAGACCACAGACCGCGATCTCGCCGCGCAGGCGCAGCCACCGGAGGGCACAGGTGGCCAGCCGAAACGCCGACCGCAGGGCGGACCGAGTGATGGCGGGGGGCACGTCGCGCAACGGCAGGTGCCGGGTCACCAGCAGTACCCGCAACCGGCCACCGCACAGGAGCATCCCCACCTCGCCGACCTTGCACAGTCGGGCCAGCAACTCCGTGTGGCCGGGCGCGCCAATCTCAGCCAATGCCCACGCCTCCTTGGAGATCGGCCCCGTGACAACGCCCGACCACCACCGGCGCCGCCATCCCTCCACAGCCGCCTCTACCCAGGCGGCGGAAGCCCGGCCGGCGTCCACCGCGACCTGGCCAGGCCGAAGACGGACGCTAGGCACGCCGGGTGGCGCCCAAACGGCGACGCGGTCGGCGTGGATGGCGTCCGGCTCAGTGACCTCCTGCGGAAGAGGAAGACGAAGGCGACGTGCCGTGGCGGCAACCACGTCGAACTGGCCGACGAGAGTGAGGCGCAGCCCGTCGGGCCAGGGAGTCATGTTCAACGCCTTCAGCGCGATCTCCGGCCCGATGCCGTTGGCATCGCCCAGCGTGAGCGCAAGACGGACAGGGGACATGACGCTCAATCGCTTAGGGGCGCGATTCCTGCACCACGCGCACGTAATGGCGCAGACGCAGGTCGCTCAGCCAGGCCTCCAGCCGTCGCTGCGTGGCGTCGCGGAGCAGTTCCTTTTCCAACTCGCCGGCGACCCTCTCGAACGATAGAACGTGCGCCTCGCGGCGGCCCTCAAGGGCAAGGATGTGAAACTCCTCGCCGACTTCCACCACGAGGCTGATCTGGCCAGGGGTCATTTGGGCGACCATAGCAGCCAGCTCCGGCCGAAGCTCCGATGGCCGACGCCAGCCGAGGTCCCCTCCCTCGACGGCTGCAGGGCCCTCGGAGACCTCGCGCGCGACGGCCTCAAAGGACTCGCCCCGCAGCACCCGCTCGCGAGCGGTCTCCGCGAGTTTCCGGCGCGCGGCAGCCTCGGCGTCGGACTTTCCTCTGCGTATGGCGATCAGACGCGCGCGGACCTGTTCCGGCTGACGGTAGGATTCGAGCCGGGCCTCGTAGGCCGCTCTGACCTCGGCGGGCGACACGGAGACGCGGTCCGTTACCTCCTGCCGCCGCAGCAGCATCACCCTCAGGTCGCCGCGGATCTGGTCCCGGTATTCGGCATACAACAGGCCGTCTGCGGCCAACGCCGCGAGAAACGCGGTCCGGTCACCGGCGAATCGTTCCCGCACGATCTGGTTGATCTGCGCGTCGAGAGCCTGGTCTGGCAGATCCAGCTTGCGACGTTCGGCCTCGGCGAGGATGAGTTCGCGCTCGATCAGCGCTTTCAGCCCCTCCCGGTAGTTGCGATCAAGCGCCTTCTCCAGCTCGACGCCTGAAAGGTGGCGGGCGGCCTGGCGGTCCGCCTGCAGAACGTAGCGTAGCACATCGCTGATCAGGATGGAGCGATCGTTGACAAAGGCGGCGTGGCCGTCGAGGACCACCGTCTCCCCCACGGCTGCAGCGGCCCGGACCGCGACGGCGACAACGACCGGAATCCAGCGGTTCACGCCGGGCATTTTCCGCGCATCACTGGGCCTTTTTCAAACCGGCCGCCGATCCCGACAGCTCGCTGCCGGGTACGTCGTCATCCACGAACATGCGAACGTAATCGACCTCGAAGCGGGCCCGAGTCATAGCCTCGTCAATGCCCTTCTGCCCGCCCCACGTCCCGCCGATCGCGAGGTTGATCAGAGGATACTGCGGGGCGTCGTACGGCCATGCGTCGATGTCGGCCGCGGGCTCCCGGCGGAACACGAACCGTTCAACGCCATCCACCTCGAACCGGACGTGGTCGGGCCGGACGTCGACGGCGTAGACGTGGAAGTCGCGGGAGACGCCCGGCAGGCGGAACTTTGCGCTCTTATGGGTGCCGAGCCGGTGGTTGTAGCGGCCGGTGTGGACGGTGGTGTGGATGACATCGGGATCGAAGCCGACAAACTCCATGATGTCGATTTCACCCCGCCGGGGCCAGGGCAAGGGCGGCTCGTGCACGCCCATCGTCCACAGAGCAGGCCACACGCCGCGGCCTTCGGGGAGTTTCGCGCGGGTCTCGATGCGGCCGTACCGGAGGTGCAGCCGCCCCAGCGTGATCAGGCTGGCCGACGTCCACTCGCTGCCTTTCCATGGCTCGCGACGCGCCTCGATCACCAACCGGCCGTTCTCCACACGCGCGTTTTCCGGGCGGTTGCGGGTGTAGAACTGCGCCTCACGGTTGCGGACCTTGCCTTCCTCGTAGTCCCATACGGCCGGATCGGGGCGGCCGTCGCGATCGAATTCGTCACACCACGCCAGCCGCCATCCTGCGCCGGCCGGAACAACAACGGAAACTGCGGCGGCCACCATCCAACGAATGTATCCGAACATAGCCACCCCCCCGTTCGCGCTCACGGCGGCGACGAGTCCTTGCACGCGCGACTCAGCGCAACCCGCGGCGGATCATCTCCTCGGCGATCTGGATGGCATTCTGGGCCGCGCCCTTCCAGATGTTGTCGCCGCTGCACCACAGGGCCAGACCGTTCTCCGCGCTGGGGTCACGCCGGATGCGTCCGACGAGCACCTCATAGCGGCCCGAGGCCGCGATCGGCATTGGGTACACGGCCTTCGCCGGGTCGTCCGCGACCTCCACCCCCGGCGCGGTGGCGAGCAGCCGGCGCGCCTCGGCCGGATCCAAGGGGCGATGGAACTCCGCATGGATCGCGATGCTGTGGCCGTTGAAGACCGGCACCCGGACGCAGGTGGTGCTGATGCGGATCGAGGAATCGCCCAGAATCTTGTGCGTCTCCCGGCGCATCTTCACCTCCTCGGTGCTTTCGCCGGAGTCGTCCTTGAACGAGCCTACGGACGGCAGCAGGTTGAAGGCGATCCGGTGCGGGTAGACCTCGGGCGCTAGTGTCCGGCCCTCGGCCCATGCGCGCACTTGCAAGTCGAGCTCGCGAACGGCGGCGCTGCCGGTCCCGGAGACCGCCTGGTACGTGCAGGCGATGAACCGCCGCAGAACCGCCGCGCGGTGGAGGGCGGCCAGCGGCATCAACGCGATGATCGTGCTGCAGTTCGGATTGGCGATAAAGCCCTGGTGGGACGCGAGGGCGTCGGCGTTGATCTCCGGCACCACCAGCGGGACCCGAGGGTCCATCCGGAAATCGTCGCCGTTGTCGATGACGATTGCGCCGCGGCGCACGGCCTCCCAACCCAACGTCTGCGACGCGCCCTTGTCGCCCTCCGTGCCGGCGAAGAACGCGAAGTCCACCCCGTCGAATTCCTCTGCGGAGGCCGCGCGCACCTCGTAGGCAACGCCATCGATCGTCTCCGTCCGCGGTCGGCGGGCCAGCACCTTCAGCGACCGCACCGGAAATTTACGCGCCGCCAGGAGCCGAATCATTTCCGTCCCAACCGCGCCGACCCCGACCACCGCAACGCTGTATGCGCGACCGCTCATTTCGTCATCCTCCTGCCTCACGCGGCGCTTCCGGCCGCGACGTGTTCAACCACCATGTCGCCCACTTCCGTCGTGCCGTAACCCATCCGCCCAGCGGCCAGGCTCTTCAGCTTCCGGGCGATGACATGCATCACGGCCTGTTCGACGGCCTCGGCCGCGCGCTCCTCGCCCACGTGCTTGAGCAACATGCCGCCCGCACAGATCGCGGCCAGGGGATTGATCACGTTTTGGCCCGTGTACTTCGGCGCCGACCCGCCGATCGGCTCGAACATGCTGACGCCTTCGGGGTTGATGTTGCCACCGGCCGCGATCCCCATCCCGCCCTGCGTGATGGCCGCCAGGTCGGTGATGATGTCTCCGAACATGTTCCCGGTGACGATCACGTCAAACCACTCCGGGTTCTTCACCATCCACATGCACGTCGCGTCCACGTGGTAGTATTCGCGCTTCACGTCGGGGAACTCCCGCGCGCCCATCTCGTGAAACGCCCGCTCCCAGAGGTCATAGATATACGTCAGCACGTTGGTTTTGCCGCAAAGCGCGAGGGTCTTGCGCGGACGGCGTCGGGCCAGCTGAAAAGCATAACGGAGGCAGCGGTCCACCTGGTGCCGCGTGTAGACGCTGGTCTGGATGGCGACCTCGTGGGGCGTGCCGCGCATGCTGAACCCGCCCGCCCCGCAGTACAGGTCGCCGGTGTTCTCACGAACGACCACGTAGTCGATGTGCTCCGGCCCCTTGTCCTTCAGGGGGCACTCGACGCCGGGGTAAAGCTTCACGGGCCGCAGATTGATATACTGGTCGAACTCAAACCGGATGCGCAACAGAATACCTTTCTCCAAGATGCCTGGCTTGACGTCCGGGTGTCCGATCGCGCCCAGCAGGATCGCGTCAAATCTCCGCAGCGCATTGAGGTCGGAGTCCGTCAGCAGCTCCCCCGTGCGCAGATAGCGCTCCCCGCCGAAATCAAAATCCTGAAGGTCGAGTTTGAAAGCGAACCGGCCGGCGGCGGCCTTCAGGACCTTGACCGCCTCGCGGACCACCTCCGGCCCCGTGCCGTCGCCGCCGATCACCGCGATTTTGTACGTCCGACTCATCTACGCTCTCCGCCCCCGACGTCGCTGGGCACGCCGGGAGGGCGGTTTATTCTACGGCCGGCCTCGCCCCACGCAAGCCGGTCTTTCGGCCGCCCTCGAGGCGGATGGCGATCCAGACGGGGGATCAACCGGCGGTGGGGGCTTCCCCCATCCCGCATGGCTTCCCAGACCGGCCCGCCGGCCGCCGGGCCGACCGGACATCGTCGCGCGGTGCGCGGCCGTACCGGCGGCGGTAGAGCGTGGCAAAGTACTGGCTACTCGAAAAACCGCAGTCCAACGCGATCTCCGTGATCGAACGCCCTTTTGGCTCACCGAGAAGCTCGCAGGCCCGCTCGAGGCGCCGGCGGATCAGAAACTGCACCGGTGACAGGCCGGTCAGTTGCCGGACATAGAACGCAAACCGGGTCCGTCGGAGCCCCGCCGACTCGGCCAGCCGGCCCAGTGTCCAGGGTTGGTCCAGCGAGGCGACCACCTCAGCGAGCACCATGGCCACCGTACGCTCCGCACGGGTCAGCGAAAGCTTCTCCGGCACGTTCTGGCCCCTCAACAGATCGAGCGTGTCCACAAGAAGCCCGTTGATCTCCAGCGCCAGCCGGCTGGCCACTGCGCGACCGCTCGCCTCCCCTCCGACCAGCCGTCCGATCCTCTCAAAACGCCCCCCCAGCACCGGAGCCGACCACACCGGCCGTTCGCAGCAACGCAGACGGCGGGTCAATTCGCCGAGGTCGTCCGGCGACAACGCCACCCATGTCGGCCATCGCCAGGGCTGGTGCGGGCGCCGCACGCCGACGTCCAGGATCAGCCAATGGAGCCGCCCTGCGGTGACCCGCGGTAGACCGACCCGGTGCGGCTGCCATGGGCGCGTAACCGTCAGCGCGCCGGCTTCAAGCGCGTAACGTCGGCGGCCGACGCCAAAGCCCAGACGTCCCCGCTCGAGGTAGGTCAACTCCACTCCCTCGTTTCGATGTTCCAGGAGACCCCACGACTGGTCGCGCCCCGCGTCCCAGAAACCAATGCTGCGCACGCCGGGCAGGATTCCCGCTGGCAACGGCCGGCCCGGATAGGGCGCGCGGGCCAGCGCAGCCAGCCGCACCTCCCCACGGCGCATCGCCGCCGCCAATGGCGTGCAGGTGTCGGCGAGGTACGTGCGCGATGGCTCGATAAAGGCCGCCGGCCTGTTCCGCCCGAAGGAATCATCCATGTTCAATTTTCACCACTGGCGATTTTTGGAAGACAACCTCGTGCGGACGGCCGATTATCGCGTGCGTGTCACAGGGCCGGGCCGACGGGCAGCTCGGCACCTGGGCCGGAGGTCGGACATGGCGCGACTGGCGATCGGAGTGAATCTGGAATTCGTCCGGCACGATGACAAGCCGTTCGAATGGGGTGCACGGAAGGCGGCGGAGCTCGGGTTCGAGTACATCGAGCCGATGGTGCATTGGGGCCGCGAGCTGCTGAGCGAGGCCGGCTATTTCCACAGCGTCTCGATGCTCGACGACCCTTTCCGTGTCCGACGGGCCTGCGCAGCGGCCGGCGTGAAGCTGTCCGGTTTCAGCGCCCACACGCCACTGTGCCAACCGGAGATCGGTGTCGAATACCTGAAGCAGGCCATCCGGTTCGCCGCGGAATGCGGCGCGGCGGTCGTCAACACCGACGAGGGCCCCAAACCGGCGTGGACTACGGAGGCCGAGGACCATGTCCTGATGCGGTACACCCTTTGCGAATCGGCCCGCGTCGCCGAACCGCGCGGCATCCGGATCGGACTGGAACCCCACCCGCAATACAGCCGGACACCCGAGGGACTGGACCGCATCCAAGGGCGGGTCGACAGCCCCGCCCTAGGCATCAACTTCGACACGGGCAACAGCTACCTGGCCGGGCAGGATCCGTACGCCTGGCTGGAACGGGTCGTGGGGCGGCTGGTCCACCTGCATGCCAAGGACATCTCCCTGCGGCAATCGGAGGCGGAGCGCGGCAAGGTGGCGGGCACGCCCGTTGGGTGTGCCTGCGGCGATGGGGTGATCGACTGGGACCGCGTCGCAACGATCTGCCGACGGGCGCCGGTGGAGGTGTTGGTGCTCTCGGTAGAGTGCGGCACCGTGGATCAGGCCGCCCGCAGCATCGAGCACTTGAGGAAGGTACTGGCGGCGTGAACTCGCGCACCCCGCCGGTTGCTTGATCGCTGTGGGCCGGACCGGCGAACGGGTCAGCCCGTCCGGAGGACCATGATTACGCGGGGCGAGGATGTGAGGGTGCGATGCGGCCGGACGGCCGGGAGGTAAGCCATGCGAAACCATGAAGACATCGGACGGCGGCATTTTCTGCGGGGGATCGCAGCGGCCGGCGCCGCTGCGGCATTTCCCGCCATTGTCCCCTCCTCCGCGCTAGGCAACGCGGCAAGGGCGGCTCCGTCGGGGCGCGTAGGGGTGGCGTTGATTTCCTGCGGCGAGCGCGCAGGCTACGCGGCGCGCTATCACGGCCACGCAAAGGCGGAGATTGTCGCCGTCTGCGATCCCGTCCAGGAACGACGTGAGAAGGCCGCTCGGCAGTACGGTTGCCCTGCGATCCGGGACTTCCGCGACGCGTTGGCGCGGAAGGACGTGGATGCGGTGCACATTTCGACGCCAGACCATTGGCACGTGCCGATCGCGCTGATGGCCGCCGCGGCGGGGAAGGACATGTACATCGAGAAGCCGCTGGGCCTGTGCATCGAGCAATGCCTGGCGGCCCGCGTGATCGTGGATCGACACCGCCGAATCGTCCAGTATGGCGCGCAGCAGCGCTCCCTGCAGCACGTCCGAATGGGCCTCGAATTGGCGTTGAACGGCCACATCGGCCGGATCCGCGAACTCTTTGCGTGGGCACCGCAGGGGGAGTCCGGCGGCAGCGCAGAGCCCGTGCTGCCCGTCCCGCCGGGTTTCGACTACGACCTTTGGCTTGGCCCGGCCCCGCAGGCGCCGTTTTGCGCCGACCGATGTCTGGGCCGGGGACCGCGAAAGGGCATCTATCACATCCACGACTACTCTATCGGCTTTATCGCCGGCTGGGGCGCCCACCCGATGGACATGCTTCAATGGTGGGCTGATCACGCCGGTCGTCGCGAAATCCCCGTCCGGTATGAGGGCTCGGGGGCGCTCCCCCTCCATGGCCTCTTCAACACCGTGACGCACTGGGACGTCCGAGCCGTATACGCCGACGGCCTGCCTCTACGTTTCATGGACGGCGGGACGGCGGCGCGACTTCGCCCCCACCCGGGTGTCGAAGGCGACCACGGCACGCTGCTCGTCGGCGAAGAGGGGTGGATCCGCGTGTCCCGCAACGGATGGATGACTTCGCCGCGGTCTCTCATGCAGAGGGGGCGCGACCCGGGCGAGCGGCGGCTGGAGGTCAGCCCCGACCAAATCGACAATTTCGTGGATGGGGTGCTGTCGCGACGCACGCCGGTGGATGACCTGCACTCCGCCATCCGTTCTGACCTCGCCTGCCACCTGTCGGAAATCGCCGTGCGGACCGGCCGCCCCATCCGGTGGGACCCAATCCGCGAAGTTATCGCGGACGACGCGGACGCTGCCCGCCTCATGCGCCGCGCCATGCGGGAGCCGTGGGGTCTGCCTTCCCTATGATTGGGGCGAGACCCACAAACTGGGTCCGCCGTCCGCCTGTCAAAGGGGCGATTCGGGGAGTGGTGGTTTCGCCAACCGGCGGAGGCGTATCGGCGTCGCCAAGAGTGGCCCGGAGATCGGCGTGCGGCGCGTCGACCCTCTCGGCCAGATGCGGGCACCGCGGACCGTTTCGCCTCACGACGCCGTCGAGCGCCAGAAACCCTGGCGCGCCATGATTGGCCGAAACCGCGGGAGGAACCGCCTTCCCCTCCCCGACCGCCGTTGCCGCGCGTGCACAAATCGCGCCGCCCGTGGCGGCGCTGTTTCACACGTTGGGCCGAATGCCTGGCACGATCCTGCTATAGGTGCGTGCCGGCTCTGCCGCGGAATCCGTTCTTGTCAACCAGCGGTGGCTCCCGTACATTCGCCCGCGTGGGCGGACCGAGCGACCACTTCGCGGGCGACCCCTACCGCAATGCGGACGGGATCCGTCGGGTCGTTCGCGAGGGGCTGTGTCACCGTTGCGGGGCCTGCATCGGCCTGTGTCCGGTCGGCACGTTCACCATTCGTGATGGCTACCCCTACCCCGTCGGCGAATGCATTCGCTGCAACATCTGCGTGCGGGTGTGCTCCGGCCTCGAGGTGGACTACCCCGCCCTTGGCCGCCTTGTCCACGGCGAGGGCTACCGTTTCGGCCCGCTGACCGGGCCGACGCGGAGCGTGTGGATTGCCCATGCGACCGACCGCGCCATTCGCGCAGGCGGCGCCAGCGGCGGCGTGGCGACCGGCGCGCTCGCCCACTGGCTTCGGCGGGGCGAGATCCGCGGCGCGATCGTGACGGCCGCCGATCCCAACGAGCCGGCCCGCGGCACGGGCTTCGTCGCCCGCACCGTCGAGGAGCTTGGCCGCACGCAGCAGTCCCGGTACACAACCGCGCCGAGTTTCGCCGCGCTCGCACAGATTCGGGACGAAGACGGCCCCTTCGCCGCCGTCGGCCTCCCCTGCCAGATCCATTCCTTGCGCAAGCGGCAGGCGATGGACCCCCGATGGATCTCCCGCGTCCCGATCGTCATCGGTCTTCTCTGTCACTACAACCTGCCATGGGAGGTCGTCCGGCTGACGGCCGAGCTCTTTGCGCCGCCCGGCGCTCATCCGGTGCGTTGCTTCTCCCGCCAGAAGGACGATCGCGGCTGGCCATGCAACACTATGGAGATCCACTACAGCGACGGAAGCGTTCGCCGGAGTCCGTTTTCGCCCGCGGCAACGTTCAACGTGATCTCCCGTGTAGCGCCGCTTGGTCGATGCCTGTTTTGCTTCGACGCCTGCGCCGAATTCGCGGATTTCTCCGTCGGCGACCCATGGATCCGAGGTCCCGACGGCAGATGGAAGTATCATTCGTCCGAGGGCTTCACGCTGGTCTTCATCCAGACCGAACAGGGCGAGCGGCTGTGGCGGCGGCTGCTGGAGGAGGGCGCGATCGAGGGATTCCAGATTCCCTTTGAGGAATTCCTCGAGAATGGCCAACGCGACATGATCGTCGAAAAAAAGGAGCGGACGGCGCTCCGCGTTCGCGTCTGCCGCGCGCTGGGCCGGCCCGTCCCGCGGTACCCGGTTGCACTCCCGCGTACCTCCCCCCGGCAGCTTGTCAGGGAGCTGCTGTTCTGGGTGACGAGACTGAACACCGTCTCGCAGCGCTGGCAGCGCCTTTTGTTGCGAATCGGCTTCGGTCCGCTTGGTCAATGGCTGTTGCGGCGCCGGGAGCAAGGACGCGAGCGCGTTGCTCGGCGTCGCGCGCAACGGAAAGCTGGCGCGGCCGCCCCCCGCCGGTGATGCCGCCGGGTCGCGTTCAGCCAGCCCACTGCGACGGCCGCCGCAGGGCCGCGAGCACGGTCGGACGGAGCCGCGCGAACCGCGCTCCCGCCGGCATCGCGCGGCGCCAGCGCACGGCGGGACTCGGCCATATCCAGCTCGCCGCGGTGGTGGCCGCCGCCTGAACGAACTTGCGCCGCTTCATCGCCACACCCCCGCCACGGTCTCCGCACAGTACCCGCACGCCCCGCCCACGATGCGATTCTCCAGCACCGAAAAGCGGAACCGCCGCACCACCGCCCGCCGGCAGGCTGGGCAGAAGGTCGTTTCGCCGTCGGGGATCCGGACGTTGCCGGCGTACACGTATCGCAGCCCCTCGGCCAGCCCGATCTCGCGGGCCCGAGAGAGCGCGTCGGGGGGAGTCGGGGGCAGGTGCCGCAACCGGTACTGCGGGTAAAACGCCGAGTAGTGCAGCGGGGTGTCCGGCCCCAGAACCCCGTGCACCCAGGCCGCCACTCTCCGGAGGTCCTCGTCCGAATCGTTCAGTGTGGGGATGACGAGGTTGGTGACCTCCACCCACACGCCCAGCGACTTCATCAATTCGATCGCGCGGAGGATCGGCGCCAGCTCTCCGTCGCACACGTCGCGGTACCGCGCCTCGCTCATGAACTTCAAGTCGATGTTCGCGGCGTCCATGACGGAGGCCAGCTCGCGCGCGGGCGCCTCGTTAAGGTAAGCCGCCGTGACCAGGACACTGCGTACGCCGGCGGTCCGCGCCAACCGGGCGGTGTCGAGCGTGTACTCATACCAACACACCGGCTCGGTGTAGGTGAAGGCGATCGCAGGGCAACCCTCGCGGCGCGCCAGCCCGACGACCGCCGGGGGCAGGAGAGCGGCCGCATCCACGTCCTCCGGGTTGGCCTGGGAAATCTCCCAGTTCTGGCAGTTCTTGCAGTGAAGGTTGCAGCCCGCCGTCGCCAGCGAAAGGATCGGTGTCCCCGGCAGGAAGTGGAACAGCGGCTTTTTTTCCATCGGATCCACGTGCACCGCGCACGGGAACCCGTAGGTCAACGCGACAAGCCGCCCATCGAGATTCGCCCGGATGCGGCAGTCACCCCGCTCCCCCGGCCCGAGATGGCACTCGCGCGGGCAGAGCTCGCAGACCACGATGGCCCGTTTATCCCGCACGCTAGCAACATACCTCTACCCCTCCCCGTGCGCCACCCATGCACCCCCTGGTCCGATGGCCGCGGAGAAGGGGTTGCCTCAGGCGTCCTGGAGAAGTTGCCGCGCGTCGAGATGAGGACCCGGAAACAGTTCGGTCAGCGGCGCCGAGGGCCTGCCCTGAAACAGACCGGCCGCGGCCTCGAAGCCCTCCCGCGGGTAATCCAGCGCCCCCGTCAGCCGCCCGGTGGCGGTGTCCACCACCACAAAACGGAGGTGGCCCGGCCCCCCGGCCTCCCCCGCGTAATACAAGCGGCAGGCGGCCGGGTCGGCGCGCGACGGATTGCGAGAGTGGATCATGTACTTGACGTACTCGATCAGCCGGGGATCCAATCCCGCTTCGCAGACGAGGATGCGTTCCACCAGTTCGCGGCGCTCGTACGCCAGATGCATCCGGAAATCGGGGGCCGCGGCCGCGCACGACGACTCCATGGCCCGGAATTGCTCCGCGACCTCCTCCTTCCGGTTCGCGCCGTCCGGCACCCACCAGACCGCGAACCGCCGCCCGGGATCGAGGTAGAAGACCGGCGTATCGATGCGGAAACGCCAGTGGCAGGCGTCGCACTCCACGACGTTCAGCCGATCGGCGAAGATTGCATCGCGCAACTCCGGCTCGTCCGCCGCGTGGATCACCTCCCGGACCTCGACGCGCATCGGCTCGCCGCATTTCGGACAACGGATGTCGTGCAGACGGGTGCGACTCATCCCCTCATGATCCGCCATCCGTCCCCGCGCGCCAAGCCCCATGGCCTCGGTGGTCGCAGGCATACCGCTGTTCGTCTACCATCGGGATCCATGAACGCCCCCGTCAGCCGCTGGCCCGGCCAGGCCCCGCCGTCCGTGACGGTCAATGGGGAATCCGTTGCGCCGGAGCGCCTTCGGGAGTCGCTCGACGAGCTTTTGGCCCGCTACCGGGAACACCTGCCGCCCGCGGAGATCGAGGCATCGCTGCCGGCCATTCGGGAGGACGCCCTCCAGAACGCCATCGAACGCACTCTCCTCCTCCAGACGGCGCGCAAGGTCTTGTCTTCACGCGAACTGGCCGAGGCCGTGACCGAGGCCCGGCGGCACGTCGAACCGATGCTGGGGCCTGCCGCTGCCGACGGCTCCCACGATCCGCTCCTCCTGGCGCGCCTGGAGGAGGACGCCGTGCTGAGACGGTACTACACGATCCTCTGCCGAGACGTTCCACGCCCTCGGATGGACGAATGTCGGTCCTTCTACGCGCAGCATCCTGAGCAGTTCAACGCCGGCGAAAAGGTCGGTTTGACGATCCTTCGATGGGACGACCCGGCGGCGGTGTCGCCCGCGGTCCTCCACGCCCACCTGCTCAATGCCCGCGAACGACTCGTCGGCGGCGAGCCGGTCGACTCCGTCCTCGTATCGCTGCAAGCGGCAGGAGCCGAGGTCCGGAACGTCAGGGTGGACGTGGCCGCTCTCCCCCTTGGCGTCGTCGAGGCCCTCGCGGTCCTCGAGGTCGGTCGCTGGTCCACCATCGTCCGATGGGAATTCAACCCGGTTCTGATCCGTCTTGACGAACGCATTCCGCCGTGCTGCGCGTCTTTCTCCGAGGTCTGGCGGATGGTCGAAGACATCCTCTGGACCGAACGCAAGGAGGCCCGTATCGGCGAGGAGGTGGACCGCATGTTGGCCAAGGCTGTGATCGCAGTGCAATAAACCATCTCGACTGACGTTGATTTGGCAAAGAGGCGGCCGGTGGCTCATGGCATGTCGAGCCGCCCAGATCGAGTGACGAAAGATAAAGGAGAAACGGAATGACGAAATGGATGGTGTGCGCTGCAGTGGCCGCCGTGGCCATGGCGGCGATGGCGGGGGAGAGAGCCGAGAAGAAGGAAGGCGGGCGCGCCGGCGGTGCTGCCATGTTCAAGAAGATGGACGCCGATGGCAACGGCACGGTCTCGCTCGAGGAATACGTCAAGGCACGCAACCCCGCCGGCGACGAAGCTCGTATGAAATGCGAGAGGGTCTTCAAGAAGATGGACGCCAACTCCGACGGCCAGCTGACGGCGGACGAGATGCGGGAATGGATGAAGTCCCATGCCGCCAAGGTGAAGCCTGAGAGCGCGCCCGCCCAAGGCGGCGAAAACAAACAATAGACCTCCCCACCCTCCAACCCGACGGCCGCGCCGTGCCCACGGCGCGGCCGTTTCCTTGCGTCCGTCCCCCGGTGTTGCAATTCGGATGACGATGTCGTTTATTTTTCGGCCGGCAGCGCAGGAGCGAAAGGAACCGCCGACCATGATCAGCAAGAAAACGGCCGAGGCTCTGAACGAACAGATCGGCAAGGAGTTGTATTCGTCCCATCTCTACCTCGCCATGGGCGCCTACCTTCAGGCCGAGGGATTGCCGGGAATGGCCGGCTGGTTGAAGGCGCACGCCGAGGAGGAGCGCGGACACGCGATGCGTCTGATCAAGTACGTGGAGGACCAGGGGGCTCCCGTCCGCCTTTCGGGCATCGCCGAGCCGCCTGCGGAGTATGGCTCGCCGCGTCAGGTGTTCGAGGCCGTGCTCGATCACGAGCGGAAAATCACGGCCTCCATCCACGCGCTCGTCGAGCTGGCGATCGAGGAGCGGGATTTCGCCACTCAAGCCATGCTGCAGTGGTTTGTCACGGAACAAGTCGAGGAGGAAAGCGTCGCCTCGGAGACCGTCGCGAAATTCAAGATGATCGGTGGAGACGCCAGGGGGATCTACCTGCTGGACCGAGAACTCGGCCAGCGCAAGTGAGATCGCGGCTCGATCGACTCTTCGTCCGCCGGTGGGGTTGCGCAACCCGCCCCGCATGCTACGATGAGCCGGCGTCAACCACCGCAGGAGTCAGGACCATGAACGTACGTCGTTTTCTTCGGGCGGCGATGGTGACGGTGGCGCTGGGGGGAACCGCGGCCGTCGCGCAAGACTGTATCGTGGCCCCAGCCCGCTATTCGGTTCTGCAGGTCCTTTTCGATGTCGCCAGCACCCGCTCGGTGGGACTCGTCGCCTATCAAGGTAATGCAAAGACCGATCGGCCCGTCCTGCATGCATGGAACGGCCAAGAATGGGTGGCCGTGTCGATGGAGGCGTTTCGCGACGGCACGTTCGCGTCCGTTCGTCCTGCCCGCATCGCCCTGCTGGGCGGCGAGGACCTGCTTCCGCCGGCCCTCGCCGCAGCTGCGCAGGCCGTGGCACCCGTTGTCGTGAACTGGACGAACCTCGAGAACGCAGCGATCATCAACGCGGCCGGCCGGTGGTTGGGATTCACGACCCGGGAATGGACCTGGTTGGCCCGCCGTTACAACATGACCCTCTCCGACGCCAACGAGGAACGGCGCCGCGACAGCTGGTATTACCACCCGCACCCGCACCTGCGCCGGACGCTCTTCGGCCCGCCTCCGGCCGAACGTAGCGCCATGCCTGCGGCTGAACATCGAGACGACATCTCCGGGGCGCCGCCGCCAGCCGCGCCCCCCCCGTCCCCTGTCGCCGCGCCGCCTCCGAACTCACCGCCACCCGCGGCGGCGCCTGCGCCCTCGTTTGCCCCCAACGCCATGTGGGAGAAGCCGGAACCGCCGCCCTGGCGCGACGCCGGCATTAAATAGCCGGGAAATGCGATGCGCCGCGCGGCCCCGATGATGGCCGTGTTGGCGGCGGTCCTCGCCGCGCGCGCCGACGAAAAGTCCGCCGGGACGCCCCGAAAACCGTCCTGGCTGCCCGACGCCCATCGCGCCCTTTTCGTCTGCGTCGTCGAAGACCAGGTCACCCTGAGCTGGAAGTCCGAAAAAGGCTATCTCTACACCATCATCTACACCGACAAGCCGAGCGGCGACGCCCACTGGCAACCCCTGCCGGGATACATCCGAATGCCCGGGACCGGCCGGACGGAGACGTTGCAGTTTCGTGTAGACCCCACACGGCCGCGGCGGTTCAACCTCCGCGTGGAAGAGGCCTCCAAGGCCTCCGAAGCCCCTCGCCCCCCCCGCCGCTGAGGGGACGCTTCAACCGCGCGCGAATTCCACCGCCACCTCGATATGATGTGTGTGGGGAAACATGTCGATCGGTTGAATTTCGACGGCGCGGTAACCGGCCGACGCCAGCTCCCGCGCGTCCCGTCCCAGCGTCGCGGGGTTGCATGAGATATACAGGATGGCCGGGGCACCGCAGCGGGCGAGCCGGCGCCGCATCGCCGGCGAAAGGCCGGCCCTCGGTGGGTCCACCAGTACCAGATCGACCCCTTCGAGGTCGGCCCTTTCGGCTTCCCCACAACGCACATCGATTCCGTCAAGGCCGTTCGCCGCTACGTTGCGCCGCGCGGCTTCGACAGAACGGCGGTTCGATTCCCATGTGACCACGCGCGCGCCCCCCGCCGCCAATGCCGGCGAAATCGCCCCCGTTCCCGCGTACAGCTCCAGCACCTGCCGCGGACGGCGGGCCTCCGCACGGACGTGAACCCATGCCAGAAGACGATCCGCCTGAACTGTGTTGGTTTGAAAGAAATCCTCCGGCCCAAGGTCGAATAAAAATCCTCCCAGCTTCTCGCGCAGCCGGCCGTCCCCCGTCATGGCAAGAAACGGCCCGTCGCCCGCCGCGACCAGAAACGTGGTGGACAGTTCCCCTAACGCGTTCCGCCATAAGTCTGGGTTGCGAAAGCGCCCTCCCCAGCGCAACGCGATCATCCGTTCGCCGGTCGCACGTCCCTCGCGAATGGTCAAACGAACCGGCCAATCGCACGGCGACAGGCGCCGAATCAAAGTCTCCGCGCGGCGCACTACCTCCTGAGACACCGGCGACTGAAGAAGGCAAGCGGCCGCCGATACCACCCGTTCGGGACAATGCCGTTCATGCAATCCGCAGACGGGTCGTCCCCCATCCCTGCCGAAAGAAAGCGACATCTTGTTGCGAAAAAAACGTGGTGTCTCCATCCCGATTATCGGGCGGATTCGCTCCGGTTCCACGCCGGCCGGCGTCAGTGCCTCACGAACAATTCCCTCCTTTGCCCTCAATTGGGCGGCGGGGGCGACGTGTAGCCACGTGCACCCACCGCACCGGCCCGCCACCGGGCAATCAGGTACCAGCCGATACTTCGATGGCTCCACCACTGCCACGATTTCGGCCCAGCCGTGCCGCGAGCAAAGTCGGGTTATTCGAAGGTCAAGCAGATCCCCAGGTGCAGCCCCTTCAACGAACATCGCCCTCCCTTCAAGGCGCGCCAGTCCATGTCCCTCATAGACAAGCTTTTCAATTCGTGCGCGAAACCGCCGGTCCACGGCTGCCGATGCGGTGGCGGCGGGGGATGGTGCCGGAGGAGGGAGTCGAACCCTCACACCCTTGCGGGCGGCAGATTTTGAGTCTGCTGCGTCTGCCATTCCGCCACTCCGGCGCGCTGGAGGTGTTAGCAGGAAAGTGGCTGTCGAGCAAGCGAACCCGTGCAGTGGAACATATTGTCGAATGGGCGATTGACTCCCAATCCCCAGGCCGCTAATATGACGACGTGCCGTGGCGGAGCCCTATACTCAACGGGTTCCGAGCACGGGAACTTCACGGAAAGGTGATTCCGATGGCCAAATCAACGAGGAAAACAGTTTCCAAGACAGTCAAGACGTCGACCAAGGCCGCAGTCGAGGCGCCGCAGGTGGACCCAGTCGTGCGTCCGCAGGAGCCCAAACCCGGTCCGGCCTCTGTGAATACGCCAGCACTGGCCCCGTCCGCCCCGCAGACCACCAAGGTCACGAAGGAAGAGCGCCACCGGATGATTGCGGAGGCGGCGTACTACATCTCGCTGCGTCGCGGCCCCTCGAGCGATCCGATGAAAAATTGGCTGGAGGCGGAGGCCCAGATCGACGCGCAATTAAAGCTCGACGGTCGCCTCTAAGCCCGCTGGCCGCCGATCTTCGGCGGGCCTACACGCCCTTCCTCTCCGAATGGGGGGGTGTGGCTTGTCAATAGGCGTTGTCAAGGCCGCATTCAGTGCGTGGCCAGAGACTTAAAAGGGGACAGGCACAAATTCGCAAAGGCTTTTCATTCATGGTCAATGCCTTGGGTGCATATGATTCTTGCCTGTCCCCTGTTCGTGTCCGATCGGCGGCGCGGCCTAGGATAACGAGGATGAGCTAAGAATAGACGGTGGGGGACGAGCGGACTTGCGAGGGTGCGATCCTCTCGTCATCCTCCAGCCGTGGCGGCGGCCTTCCAGACCGGCCTAGAGCGGCTTCTTAATGCAGATAAACTTCCCAGGCCAGCATCGTTCGGACTTCTGGCCCATGCCGCCAGCCTACACTCCGGCGGCTCGCACGCGGTGGAGTTGCTGTATCGCCACTGCGGGCGACGTCTGAAGGCGTTGTTTGCTCCAGAACACGGCTGGTCTTCCGCCGAAGATGCCGGCGCGCCGGTCCCCTCTTCCATGCATCCCGATCTCGGCATTCCGATTCATTCCCTCCACGGTGCCCATCGCACTCCGACGGCCGATATGCTGGCAGGAATCGACGTCCTCCTGATCGATCTGCGGGACATCGGCGTTCGCTGCTACACCTACGTGGCCACCCTTCGTTACGTCCTCGATGCTGCAGCCGCTCACGGCTTTGGGGTGATCGTCTGTGATCGACCAATCCCGCTTCCCGCCGTCGTGGATGGCCCTGGCCTGGAGCCCGAGTTCGCCAGTTTCGTCGCGCCGTTTCCGGCCCCCTTTCTGTACGGAATGACCCCGGCCGAGACCGCGCGCTGGTTGGCGAAGACTCTGAAACTCAACCTGGATCTTCATGTCTCCACGATGCGCGGGTGGCGGGCCGGCCAGTGGCCCTTCGGCGATACGGCGCCTCCATGGTGTCCGCCTTCGCCCGGCATCCGAGCATGGGAAAGCGCCCGCGCCTATCCGGCCACCGTTTGGACGGAGGCGCTGCCCTCCTTGGACTGCGACCGCGGAGGTATACTTCCGTTTCAGGTGCTCGGGGCCCCATGGCTCGATGCGCGCGCGATCCTCTCGCGCGTCGGACGGGCCCCACCAGGCGCCCGCCTCCATCCGCACCGGTATCTCTCGGGCGGGCGGCAGCAAAATGGCATCCGAATCGCGATCACCGATCCCGCTGCATTCCGGCCCGTCGCGCTGGCGGCGCGTCTCCTTTCGGCGATCGCTGACGTGCACGGCCCATCCGCCCTGTGGACCGCGCCGCCGGCCCGACTGCGGTGGTTCGATGCGCTCGCCGGCACCGCGCATTTCTGCACCGCCCTCCAGCGCGGCGCCTCGCCCGCCTCCCTGGTCCGCCAATGGCGGCGCGAGATGGCCCAATTTCTGGACGAGCGTGACGCCGCGCTCCTTTACGCGCGCTGAATACGCCATACAGGTCTCGGCGTGTCTGTTCCTGTGCGAAGCCATTCCGCCGACGCCGTCTGGCTCCACCTCCTCGTTCCAAGGTTTGGAAAACTTTCCCCATGGATGGTCCAATGTTGGAAAAACTTCGGGCCACGAGTATCGCTTCCCCCCCGGGTGTCCAGACCAGCGGGCCGCCCCTCTCCCTGCATGGCGACCACCCTGTCCATCGGGGTCTTCACAGACAGATGACTGGCCGACGTTCGCATTCAGCTTGAATGCGCATTGCCGACGGATTATGGTGGACCTGGTCGCTGGGGGAGTCGGCAACGACTGAGATCCGAAGCACGGAAACCCCACGAACCTGATCCGGGTGATGCCGGCGTAGGGAACGCGGCCATGCACGCCTTCTTCCCTTCCCGGCGAGGACGACCACAATGACGACCCAAATGTTGCGGGCGCGCGCCGGTGAGTTCACCCCGGAGATCGCCCTCGTCGCCGCCGACGAACGCCTTCCCGGCGAGGCGGTCCGGACCGCCGTCGCGGAAGGCCGGATCGTCATCCCGGCCAATCCCCGTCACGCTGGCCTCCAGCCTGTCGGCATCGGCCGGGGATTGCGCGTGAAGGTCAACACCAACCTCGGCACCTCGACGGTCAGCGGATCCGCGGATGACGAACTGGCCAAGCTTGAGCTTGCGCTCCGGCTGGGGACGGACACGGTCATGGACCTGTCCACAGGGCCGTCGGCGGCCGATCTGCGGCGACGCGTGCTGACGGTCTGCCCGCGGCCGGTGGGCACCGTGCCGCTGTACGATGCCGTCTCTGGAGCCGACGACCCAGCGGACCTGTCGCCGAACGATTTTCTATCCGCCATCGAGGCTCACGCAGAGATTGGCGTGGATTTCATGACGCTCCACGCCGGCGTCCTGCGCCGTCACATTCCACTCGTGGATCGGCGGCTGGCGGGGGTGGTCAGCCGTGGCGGCGGCTTGATCATTCACTGGATGCGCCGGCGCGGCTGGGAGAATCCCCTATACGAGAGGTTCGACGACGTTCTGGACATCTGTCGCGCCCACGACGTCACCCTCTCGCTCGGCGACGGGCTGCGGCCGGGCTGCCTGGCGGATGCCTCCGACGAAGCGCAGTTCGCAGAACTGGGCGTCCTCGGCGAACTCGTCCGCCGGTCGCGCGCGGCGGGCGTGCAGGCGATGGTCGAGGGACCGGGGCACGTCCCCCTTCACCAGATCGCGGACAACATGCGACGGGAGCGGGAGGCGTGCGACGACGCGCCCTTTTACGTCCTCGGCCCGCTGGTCGCGGACTGCGCGCCGGGCTACGACCACATCACTGGCGCCATCGGCGGCGCGTGGGCGGCCTTCCACGGGGCGGCCATGCTCTGCTACGTGACGCCGGCCGAGCACCTCGGTCTGCCCGACCTGGAGGACGTCCGGCAGGGACTGGTCGCATTCCGGCTGGCCGCCCACGCCGCCGACGTTGCGCTGGGACATCCCGGCGCGCGGGAACGAAACGACGCCATCTCGGGAGCGCGCGCCCGTCTCGACTGGGCCAGCCAGTTCGCCCATGCGCTCGATCCCTCGCGCGCGCGAGAGATTCGCGACCGCTGCCTTGCACGCTCAGCCGCCGCGCCGGCCAAAGGGTCGGACTGGTGCACCATGTGCGGGCCGAAATTCTGCCCCATGCGGCTGCAGCGCATGGACCGCGAATCGACGGTCGCCTCCTAGCCGTTCTCCTCCAGGCCGGCCTCCGTCCCCGAGGTGGTGCCCGCCTCGCGCCACGGAGGCGGATTGGGGCGCAGATCGATCAGGGACGGCTCGGTCGGGTCCTTGAGCCCCGTCGCGACGTCCAGTTCGGCGAACCGCCGCGCCATCGGCAACAGCCGGCTGTCCAAACTGGCGACGCAGCGATTGTGGGACTCGACCGCCCGGCGCAGAGCATCGCCCTCTTTGTCAAAGTGCTCCAGGACCGTCGCCAGCCGGTTGTACAGTTCCCGCCCCCACTCGGCGATCTGTTGCGCCGTCTTTTCGATCGTCTTTTGCCGCCAGCCATGGGCGATGGTCTTCAGTAGCCCGATCAGAATGGTCGGCGTGGCGGGGATGACGCCCGTGCTGAATCCGTCCTCGATCAACGTGGGATCCTGCTGGAACGCAGCGCTGAGAAACGACTCGCCGGGCAGGAACATCACAACGAAATTTGGGGTCGGCTGAAAGCGTTCCCAATACGACTTCTGGCTCAACTCGCGAAGCTTTTCGCGCACATGCCGGGCATGGCGGGCCAGGTGCTCGGAGCGGGTTGCATCGTCCGCCGCCGCCATCGCGTCGAGGTAGGCGGCGATCGGCGTTTTGGCATCCACCACGATTTGCCGACCTTCGGGCAGGTGGATCACCATGTCCGGACGCAGTCGATCCTCCGCGCCCGCGCTCACCTGTTCGGAAAAATCGCAATGTTCGAGCATGCCGGCCAGTTCCACGACCCGGCGAAGTTGCAGCTCGCCCCATTGCCCCCGGGTTTGGGGGGCCGACAGGGCGCGGGACAGAGTGCCGGTCTCCTGGCGAAGGATCTGGACCTGCTCCAGCAGGCCCCGGTAGGCGCCTTCGCGGAGGCTTTCGATCTGGCGGGTGGCGGCCTCGAGACGGCCCAACGCCTCGCGGACTGGGGCCACCAGCCCTTCGACGGCTTTGCGCCGCTCCTCCAGATCGCCGGCCGTCTCGGCGCGCACCGTCTCCATCTCGCGCCGGGCCCGGGCGAGAAACTGCTCGGCATTCTCCTTTAGCGCGGCCGCCGAGATCTCACGAAACACATGTTGGAGGTCGGCCCGGGCCCGCTCAAGCAACTGGAGCTTTTCCGCCGCCGCGGCCTGCCCGGCCTTGAGCTCGGCCTCCAGCCGCGCCACGGCGGTGCGGGCTTCGCCGAGCTCGTACCGGAGTCGGTCCCGTTCCTGCTCGAGCTGCCGGCCCGCCGTCTCCTGTTCGGACGCCCGACGTTCCTCCGCCGCCAGCCGTTCGGTCAACTGGGCCAGCCGGGGCGCGGCGCGGCCACGGGCAGCAATCCATGCGACGATCGCGCCCACCACCGCCCCCCCCGCAAACCATGCCATCTCCGCGTCCACGATTGAACTCCCCTGACGAACACTACACAAGTCCACGCCGTGCGTCACCCTCCGCATGGCGGCGCGGGCACGGGCATTCGACCGGATAACCGCCGTCGCATACACTGGACGCGTGAGCGACGCCACACCACAATCCATCCGTCTGCCGGGGGGCCTCACCGGCCGTCTCATCCGGCTGGCCGTCAGCCCCGGCCGCGATCCCCGAAGCACGGCCGCGCGGCAGGCGCTCGGCGAGTTCGAGGGGGTTCTCAGCACGGCGGTCAGCGTGGCGTTGGCGACGTTCAAGGCGGTGCTGAGCTGGGTGTCCGGCAGCATATCGATGCTCGCCGATGCGGTGAACAACACCGCGGACATCGCCAGCAGCCTATTCATTGCGCTGAGCTGCCGATGGGCCCGCAAGCCGGGCGACGCCCGTCACCCGTTCGGCCACGGACGGATGGAAACGGTAGCCACGTTGGTGCTCTCGTTCTTTCTGATCGCCGTTGCCCTGCAGGTGGCCGGGGCGGGCGTGCGCCGACTCTGGCGGCCTGAGCCGTGTGCGGCGCCGCCCTGGTTGCTGGTGTCGGTCGGGGCGGCCATCGCACTCAAAAGCGGGATGGCGCGATTCGCCTGGGTGGCCGCGCGAACCTCGGGATCGGAAGTGATCGAGGCGGATGCGTGGAACCACTTGTTCGACATCGCCGCCACCTCGCTGGTCTTGGTCGCGCTGGGCGGGGCCCGGCTTGGAGTTCACCGGCTGGACGGGTGGGCGGCAATCGGGGTATCGGGATTCATCGCGTGGACCGGCATCCGCTACACGCGGACCGCCCTCAGCGCCTTGATCGGGGAGGCCCCCTCTCCCGCGGACCTGGCACGCATCCGGGGGCTGGCCGCCTCCGTACCGGGCGTGCAGAGCGTCCACGATATCTTGGTCCACAGCTACGGGGACGCGAAACTGGTCTCGTTTCACATCGAAGTGGATTCCTCGCTGTCGCTCAACGACGCGCACGGGATCGCCGAGGCCGCCGAGGCGAGGGTTGCCGCCGCGACGGGATCCAAGGTGGTTGTTCATGTCGATCCCGTGGACCGCCGCCATCCGGATTTCGCGGCCGCCGAGGCCTCGCTGCGAGCCTACGTGGGCGACCATACCGAAGTGGCCGGGTACCACGACCTTCGCCTGACCGGGCCGGCGGGCTCCGCCGACCTCGCAGTGGACATCGTGGTGCGAGGCGAATCCGACGGCGCGGCTGCGGACGTCGGCCCGATGCGGAATCGCCTGCAGGACCAGTTGCGGCGCGACGTGCCGGGTCTGCGCCGCATCGACCTGGGGTTCGAGCGCGAGCACGGCGCCGCACACGAGGACCGCCGCGTCTATCCCCCATGAACCGCAACGCGTCCGCCGCCGTGGAGGCGGATCCGGCCGTCCGCCGGTTTGTCGCGCATCTGCAGGCCGAGCGCAACGCCTCCGCGCACACGATCGCCGCCTACCGGAGCGACCTGGCGCAGTTTGCGGACCTCACTTGGGGGCCGGCCGCCGCCCCGCCGTTCCCGTGGGCGGAATGCGACCGGTACGCCGCTCGGCGTTTTCTCGCCTCGCTGCACCGCGCTGGCGCCGCGCCCACGACCCTCGGCCGCAAAGGTTCCGCCCTCCGGACCTTTTTCCGCTTCCTCGAGCGCGAAGGGCTGGTCGCGGACAACCCCTTTCGCGCCGTCCGATCGCCGCGCCAGGGCCGCGCGCTTCCCCGCGTGCTATCCGTCGCCGAGGTCGGCCGGCTGCTCGATGCGCCCGCGCGGATCGCCGAGGCCGCGCTGGCCCGCGCCCCACGCCCTGAACGACGCCGGTGGGTCGAATACGCCGCCGCCCGCGACGCCGCGATCCTGGAGCTCCTCTACAGCACGGGGATGCGGCTGGCCGAATGCGCGTCGCTGACCGACTCCAGGGTGGACATGCTCGCCGGCGTGGTCCGGGTGGCGGGAAAAGGCCGGAAGGAGCGGCTGTGCCCCCTTGGTCGCCCAGCCCTTCGCGCGCTGGGCCGCGCGACGGAGCTGCGCGACGCAGTGGTCCCGACGACCGGCGGCCGCGATCGGCCCTTATTCGTCAACCGACACGGAACACGCTTGACGGGCCGGTCCGTCGAGCGCCTGCTGAAACCTTATCTTGCCGCAGCGGGCCTGCCGCCGGACGTGACTCCGCACACCCTCCGGCACAGCTTTGCCACACACCTGCTCGACGCTGGCGCGGACCTGCGGAGCGTCCAAGAGCTGTTGGGGCACGCCAGCCTGTCCACCACGCAACTCTACACGCACGTGTCCATCGAACGCCTTCGGGAGGTGTACGATAAAGCCCACCCGCGCCCCTGAACGCGACCGCCGGGTCAGGGCTGGACGCGGACTCGGTACAGCCGGACCGGCGCCGAGGAGGAATCCTCGTGGTGGATCGTGCCGAGGCTTGCGGCGTTCGTGGTCCACACCGGGGTCCACGGTCCGGCCGGATGTGTCGCCCTCTCCAGGACGTTGGTCATCCCCACGGCTGCCGGCCAGGAAATCACCCTTCCCGAAGGGCCGTTGGAGACGGCCACCTTCAGCAGCGACACTTCGCAATAGATCAGGTTGTCCAGCATGGGCGGTAGAGAGCCGGCATAGTTCACCGGCAAGTCTCCAAAGGGATCCCCCACGTTCACGATGCCATTTCCGTGGGAGAGGCTGTTCCAGAACCAGAGAAGGCCCATCGGGTCGGAGAGGACGCGCCCGAAAACCGTGAATCCACCGTTCTGGACGTCGAGGTTCGCGGAGTTGTCCGCGAGGTTGATGAAGAACTGGCAGGTGGCCGAGTCGGGGTCGCCGGGCAGTTTCGCCATCGCGAGGGTTCCATCGGCGTTCGAGCGAAGCGTCCCGACCGCGAATTCGTTGCTGACCGGGCCGAAGTGCGGCACCTCCTCCACACCGGTTAAGTCCGGAGTCAGCCGGTAGCCGCCTCCCTGCATTACGAAGCCGGGGACCAGCCGGTGAAAAAACATATTCCGGAATGCGCCGGATTCGATCAGGCGGACGAAATTGGCCACCGTAGCTGGCTTATCGTCGAAGAGTTCCACCTCGAGCGGCACGACTAAACCACCGTACCCGTGGATCCGTAGCTGCGCCAGCGTGCCGGCCGCCGCGGCCCCCGCCCCCACGGCTGCCGCCGCGACGACGGCCGCCGCCCGTCCCCCGCACCGTCGCAGCCAGAGCCTCATCGCTGGATCCGAGCGGACCCTCCCTTGGCGAACGCGACGACGTCCTCGAGGGTCGCCATTGTCGTGTCGCCGGGGAAGGTCGTCAGCAACGCACCGTGCGCCCATCCCAGCCGGACCGCCTCGTCCGGCGATGCGCTGGTCATCAGCCCGTAGAAGAATCCTGCGGCAAAACCGTCCCCTCCGCCGACGCGGTCGTACACATCCAGCGCGCAGGTCGGCGCCTGAACGACCCGTCCGCCGATCCACGCCACGGCGCTCCAATTGTGCCGATTGGCGGACACCACCTCCCGGAGGGTGGTCGCGACCGCCTTCACGTTGGGGAACCTCTGAACCACCGTCTCCATCATGCCGATGAACGCCGCTGGATCCAGTTTGGATGCGGCGGCGACCTCCGGCCCTTTCAGACCAAGGCCCTTTTGCAGGTCCTCTTCGTTGCCCACGAGCACATCCACATGCTCGACGATCCGGCTGAGCGTCTCGACCGCCCGATCGGCCCCGCCGGAGGCCTTCCACAGCTTCGCGCGAAAGTTTAGGTCGAACGAGGTCACCGCCCCGGCGGCCTTCGCCGCCTTCATGGCGGCGATGACCGTCTCGGCGGTGCTGGCGGATAGCGACGCGAAAATGCCGCCGCTGTGGAACCACCGGACCCCTTCGGCAAAGATGGACGCCCAGTCGAAGTCGTCGGGCTTAAGCATCGCCGCCGCCTCATTGCAGCGGTTGTAGAAGACGACCGGCGGACGGACGCCGAAGCCCCGGTCGCTGTAGACCGTCGCCATGTTGGGTCCGCGGACGCCATCGTGCTCGAAGTGCTTGTAGATGCCCCGCACCCCCATGGCCCGAACGCGCTCGGCGATCAGGTCGCCGATCGGGTAGCGCACCATGGCGGTGGCCACGGCCGTCCGCATCCGGAAGCAGTCCGCGAGGTTGGCCGCGACGTTGAACTCCCCGCCGCTGACGTGGATGCGGCAGGTCGTGGCCTTGCGGAACGGCACGAGGTCGGGGTCCAGCCGGTGCACCAGGGCGCCCAGTGACAGCAGGTCCAGCGTTCCGTCCTTCCGAATCTCCAATGCAGCGCTCATCGGCAGGTCTCCTTTGCGGGCCGCGTCCGGGCCACGTCAGACGGTATAGGTGCTCGCCGAAGTGGTGCCGCCACGGCCCGTCCAGTTGGTGTGGAAGAATTCGCCGCGAGGGCGGTCCACCCGCTCGTAGGTGTGCGCGCCGAAATAATCGCGCTGCGCTTGCAGCAAGTTGGCGGGCAGCCGCTCCGTGCGATAACCGTCGTAGTAGGCCAGCGCCGAGGACATCGCCGGCATCGGGATGCCCATGCGGACGCCGATGGCTACCACCCGCCTCCAAGCCGGCAAACCTCGGATCACGGCGCGCCGGAAGAACGGGTCGAGCAACAGGTTGACCAACTCCGGGTCTCGGTCGAAGGCCTTCTTGATCTCGCCCAAGAACACGGACCGGATGATGCATCCACCCCGCCAGACCAGTGCGATGCCGCCATAATTCAAATTCCATCGATATTCCCTGGCCGCGGCCCGCATCAGCTGATATCCCTGCGCGTACGAGCAGATCTTTGACGCGTACAGCGCCCGGCGGAGCGCCTGAATCACGGCGGCCCGGTTGGCCGGTGGCCGCGTCTTCCGCGGCCCAGGCAGCACCTTCGAGGCGGCCACGCGCTCCTCCTTCATCGCCGACAGGCACCGGGCGAAGACGGCCTCGGCGATCAGGGTCAGCGGCTGACCGACGTCCAGCGCCGCGATGACCGTCCATTTTCCCGTGCCCTTCTGCCCCGCCGCGTCGAGGATCAGGTCCAGCGTCGCGTTCCCCTGCTCGTCGCGGTAGGCCAAAATGTCGCGCGTGATCTCGATCAGGTAAGAGTTCAGCTCGCCCCGGTACCACTCGTCGAAAACGGCGTGCATCTCCTCGTTGGTCATGCCGAGGCCGTCCCGCATGAACTGGTAGGTCTCGCAGATCATCTGCATGTCGCCGTACTCGATGCCGTTGTGCACCATCTTGACGAAATGGCCGGCGCCGTTTTCACCGATCCAATCGCAGCACGGCTCGCCCTCCGGCGTCTTGGCGCAAATGGACTGGAAGATGCCCTTGACATGGGGCCAGGCGGCGGGGGAGCCGCCGGGCATCATCGAGGGGCCGCGCAACGCGCCCTCCTCCCCGCCGGACACGCCGGTGCCAATGTACAGCATCCCCTTGCTTTCGACATAGGCGGTGCGGCGAATCGTGTCGGGAAAATGCGAATTGCCCCCGTCGATCAGGATGTCGCCAGGCTCCAGCATGGGGAGCAGTTGCTCGATCAGGTCGTCCACCGCTTTGCCCGCCTTGACCAGCATCATGATCTTGCGGGGCCGCTTGAGCGCACGGACCAGTTCCGCGGGCGACATACAGCCGATCACGTTCAACCCCTTCGCCCGCCCCTGCACGAAGTCGGTCACTTTGCTGGTGGTGCGGTTGTAGACCGCCACCGTGTAGCCGTGGTTGACCATGTTCAGCACGAGATTCTCACCCATCACGGCCAACCCGATCATTCCGATGTCCGCGCGCGCTTCTGACATGGCATGGTTCCTTTCGAATCCGGTGCTCGAAACCGAAATGCTCAAATCCTAAACTCGCCGATCCAAATGTCAACGCGGCCGCCCCCTCTGGAGCCGGACCGAAAGCCGTCCCCCCTGCACGCAGAACACCGCGGCCAGCGCGTTGAACGCGGCATGTCCCGGCCCGGCGGGCGAGTCGACCGCCCCGAAGCATCCGCACGGCGCCTCGATCCCGCCGAGCCACAAACGGGCGACCACCAACGTGAACAGGGCGAACAGCGCCGAGCCGGCGCCCCAGGCGCCGCGCCGCCAGGGGCACGGCGCAACCAGGCAGACTCCCACCGCCAACTCCATCCACGGAAGCGCGACCGCCACCGGCGCCCATGCCCAGGCCGGGAGCATTCCCTGGCGCGCAATGGCCCATGCAAACTCCAGCGGCGCCAGGATTTTGCCCGACGCGGCCCCGATTAAGACCGCGCCTGCCGCGATCCCCATTCCACGCTCGGCCAGCCGCGCGGCGCGGTCGGTCATCCTCCCTCCGCTTTCTCCAGCGGCCGGCCCGCGTTGGTCCACGCCCGTACGCCGCCGGCCCAGATACGAACCGAACGGAACCCCATGGCCTTCAACCGTCCCGCCACGCGCAGAGCCTCTTCGTCCAGGCCGCCGCGTCCATGGATCAGCAGCGGCTGATCGAAGTCGCCGAACGGCAGTCGGTCCGGTCTCCAGCCCTCCACGGCCGGCACGGGCAGGGAGATTGCCCATGGCACATGACCCTTTGCGTAATCGGCGGCAGGGCGTGCGTCCACCCAGAGGCTTCGACCGGTCCGCCAGTCTTCCGCCGCCTCGCCTTCCGTCAGGACCTCCAGGCCCGCAACCGCGGCCCGCAGGCCCGTCAGTCGATCGGCCTCGAGCGACCAGGGAATCCTCCACGGCCCCCACGCATTGGCCGCCAGGCCAACGAGTCCACCCGCCAGCAGAATCGCCACCGCCTCCGATACGACTGGTCGCGACCGCCCCTGGGGTTCGGTGTCCATCATCCGGCGGCGCCCAGACGGGCGCCGGCCTCGTTCCACGGAACGTCGCGTGGCGCCACGCCGCGCAGTGCCGCCAGGGCCGCCAGCGCGCCCGCCACCTCGCCCAGCCGAACTCCGTTTCCGGTGACGCGATGGCTGGAATGGGCGATGAAATCGCCGCTGATGCGACGCCCCGCCATCAGCAGGTTGTCCGCATCCGCGGAGATGAGTACCCGAAGCGGGATATCATAGGGCTTGGTCCGGAAGGGCGATCGCCCAATGCCCTTGCCTTTCGTCGGATCCGTGGCATGGACATCCGCGCCGAACGTGACGCGGCAAACGGCATCCTCGTGCCGCCGGCCCTCCCTGAGGGCATCGGCCGTGACGACGTACCGGCCGCGAACTGGACGACCTTCGCGAACGCCGATCTGCGTGGCGGTCGCCACCACGCGCATCCGGCTCCAGGGGCCGCCGAGCGATCGCAGCGCCGCCACCAGCGCGTGGACCTCGCCGCGCGCGCGCAACGTCGCGGCGGTCACATCCCGCGCGTTGATCCCGAGCACGCCGTATTCGTGATTGGCCATCATCGCGCACAAGTCGTCGCGCAGTTGAAACAGCGTAGACTTCGAATAGGCCGGCGACTTGCCGCCGCGTTCCATCTCCGCCCGCAGCCGGTCCTTCGGTTTCGCCCGATCTTGCCCCTCCTGTTCGCGGTAGAAGGCGCGATCTCGGGCGGGTTCACGCTGGCGACCAGCGCCATCAGCGACATGGGCTGGGGCCGACCGGTCTCCGGATGCCCAAGGTCGAAAGCGGAACCGGCCCGAGCACAAGGTCGCCATCGCGTGTCGCGTCGATGAACACGCCGCCGGCGGCCGCTTCGCGTCCGGACCGCGACTCGGTCACCGCATGGGTCACGCGCCGGCCCGACCGCAGGGTCGCGCAGACGCGCGTATGAAGACGGACGTCCACCCCTGTCGTGCCGCCCAGCACCTCCAAGAGCAGCTTCCTCCGGGTCATAGGCATTGGTCAGCCGTCCGTCGGACGCCGCCCCGCGCCCGCCGCACCAGACCAGCTCGGCCAGGATCTCGGCCATGATGCCGCTCTTGTTGGTGTGATCCAGAAGCCATCGCAACAACCCGGCGGTCCAAATGTCGCCCGAACATCCGTGTTGCTCCAACAGGCAGGTCCGCGCTCCGCCCCGCGCCGCCGTGAGCACCGCGGCCACGCCTGCCGGCCCACCGCCCGCCACCCCCACATCGAAGAATCCGGTCACTGGCACGTCGCGCGCAGGGCCGCGCACCGTCGCGCCGCCGGCGGGCGGCACCACGTCCCCCACGGTCGCGGAGGGGCTGGCGGAGGACGCCGCCAGGTCGGCGGCCGCGGCTCCCAGAAATCGTCGTCGTTGCCAGTTCGTCAGGATCGTCGCCTCTGCCTACTTCTGCCAAAACCTATGACCCCGGTCAACGGTGTGCCGTTGCCGACCAGAAACGACCGCGGGTTTGACGTCGCGCGTCCACCGGCGGCATCGCGCCCTCATGCACCTGTACCCTTGCACGTCCTCCGCATCGCCTATGGCCCGCCAACCTCCTCCGCCGCCTAGCCTTCCGGTTCGAGTTGCTTGCGGGTGTGACAACGTTCCTGACGATGTCCTGCATCCTCTTCGTGCAGCCGGCCGTGTTGTCGGTGGACTTTCAGGGCCGGCCGACTGGACTGGACCCCGCCGCCGTGCTGCTGGGTACGGCGCTGGCGTCGGCCGTGGCGACGGCGATGATGGGCCTGTAGGCGCGGTATCCCATCGCGCTGGCACCGGCAATGAGCGAGTACTTTTCTTCGTGACCGTCGTGATGGCCCTGCAGGCAATGGGGTGGTGGAGGCCTAATGGACGGCCCTCGGCATCGTGTTCCTCTCAGGCTGCGCTTTTCTCGCGTTGCCGGTGCTGCGCGTGAGAGAGGCCGTCATCGGCAGCATCAGTCCATCGTTTTGTGCGGGGATCTTGGCCGGCATCGGATTGTTCATGACCTTCATCGGCCTCAAGAACTCGGGCCTGATCGCGCGCTCGCGTGGCACGCTGGTGACCCTGATCACCCTTCGACTGCCCTGGCGGTGTTCGCGGCGGGCCTGGCGGTCGCCGCCGCCCTGCAGGCCCGCGGACGGCGCGGCGCGATTCCGCTGGGCATCCTCGCCGGGGCGGCAGACGCGCTGGGCACCGGCCGCACCCGCTGGACGAAGCTGGTCCGCTGACCCTCGTAGAACACCTCGGGCGTCGGAGGGTTCGACGTCGCCGCTGCACTGTCGTTTCGAACGTTGCCGTTTTTAGCGGTCTTCCTGTTCATGGACATGTTCGACACGGTCGGCACGCTAGTCGGCGTGACGCAGGCCGCTGGCTGGCGTCATGCGCGGGATCTCCCGCGCACGTTCAGGGCGCTGATCTCCGACGCGGCCGGGACGGTCGTCAGCGCGCTACTGGGAACCAGCACTGTCACTTTCGAAAGCGCCGCCGGCATCCTAGCGGGCGGGTGGACCGGCCTAACGGCGCTGGCCGCCGCCAAGCTGTTTTTGATTGCGCCTTTGTTCTCGCCGTTGATCCGGATGGTGGCCGGCGACCCGCCGATCACCGCGCCAGCCATGGTCATCGTGGGCGCCCTGATGATGAACAACGCCCGGAGAGTGGAATGGGACGACTTCACCGAGGGTGTGCCGGCCTTTCTGGCGATGGTGGGCATTCCGCTCACGTTTTCGATCGCCGACGGGCTGGCCTTCGCCCTGTTGAGCTGGCGTGCCCTGAAATTCCTGGCCGGTCGCGGCCGCGAGATCCGGTTGCCGGCGGTCGTGATCGCGCTGGCGGTGACCGTCTACTTCGTCGCCGTGCGGGCCCGGCTTTGATGGACGCGCACCGCTGGCGATCCGGGCGGGCCGCGGGTAAACTGCCCTCATGAAACGACGGCCCATCGTGGGGTGGGCGGCGGTGCTCGTCGTCCAGGTCGCGCTGTGCCCCGGTGTCGGAGCCACGCCTCCGGCGCCCGAGGTGGCCGGTTACTATGGCGAGTTCGAGGCGGCGGTGCGAGCGGCCGATGACTCGTGGCAGAAGGTCCAACGTGGTCTGGAGATCGCCTACGTGGATCGGCTGCGACAGCTGATGTACTCGCTTCAGTACGCCGGCCGGCTGCGCGATCTGTTGTCGGTCTACGACGAGTACCATCGCTTTCAGACCAAGCGCCAGCTCCCTACGCCCACCCCCGCGATGGAGCCGCCCGAGCTTCGAATCCTAGCCGAGGAGCACGTCAAGGCGCTTCGGACGGCGGAGTACAGCAACCACGTCGCGGTGGCCCGGGCGGCGGCGGTCTATCTTCAAAGCATTGCGATCCTGCGGCGCTCCCTCGCCGAGCGTAGCGATCCGGACGTGCTCCTGCAGCTCGACGCCGAGCGCGACCGGTTGTTGACCAACCCGCGCATCCGTATCGCCGTCGCCTCCGCCGCCGCTGGGATCGTCATCCCCACCAACTTCGTCGTCGCCGCCGACGCCAGTGCCGAACAGACCCCAAACGAGCGACTGCTGCGACTGTACCGCCTCGGCAATGAGGACGCCGCCTCACTGATGGGTTACGCGATCGAGGTCGGGATGATCGAGGACACGTCGCGGTTGCGCGAGACAAAGAGCGAATACAGCCGGTCACGGAGCGAAAGCCGTTCCGGTACAGTCGCCTACCGGTTTCGCGTCACGATTTCCGGCCGCAATAGCGAGGTCCCTGCCGGCAGCCGCGTAATCGCCGAGTACTTCAGCCGCTCCATGACCGACGGTGAGAAGAAGTACCACAGCAGCGAACAGAGCCTCCTGCCGTGGATCGGACGCGGCGAATCCCACACCGTCGAGTTCAACGGCATCTCGCTCTACCGGGCTGAAACCCTCACCGTCGCCAGCCGCGGCAGCGGCCGCAGCTTCAGCGGCGAGGAGTTCCATGGCATCATCGTGAGCCTGCTCGACCCCGAGGGGCGGATCCTCGTGCAGCGGTTCCACCCACAGACCCTGTCGAAAGATGTCACCCCGACGCCTGGAAGGCGGTAGGCCGCCCTCCAAGCGGCGTCCGTGGGCCGCCCTTCGTGCCTGGGTGGGCGCAGGCGGGGTGATCGCCACAACATGGGGCAGCGCGGCCGAGGAACTGCGCCTGTCGTGCCCCACGGGTGCCTTCGTGCTCGACGCCCAGACCGGGGCGCCGCTTCGCGCGGAGGATACCACCGGCCGCGGCCCGCTGTTTCGCGGAGGTTCGGCCCTCTGGGCCATCGACGGCTACCAGATGTCGGATGCCTCTCCGACGGGCGCCGTCTTCCGACACGAGCGCGCAGCGGACGGCTCCTGGCGGCTCACCTTCTCCAACGCGGACGCCAAGGCGGCGTTGGTGTGCACTGCCGACACGGATGGCCTCGTCTGGCGCGGCGAGGTTGCTCCACTTCGGGGCACCATGCTGGCATGGCGATTTCCCGACCGCGTCGAGTTCGACGCGGCCGACGTCGATCGGTTCGTGTTCCCCGACCACCTGGGGTTGGCGCTGCTGTCGCGCTTCTTCCAGCCCAGAGGCGCCGGTCTGGAGGCGCGTGCCCTCGGCCCCGCTGGCCTGCGCCGTGTCACCGGCGATAGTTGCCGGAATCGCCCCTGGCGCCACGACTCCGTGCCCGTCCGCATCCCGCCGGAGGCCGAGGACTGGTTTCCGGCATGGTCCCGTGCCGCTGCGCCCCGATGGCGTGTCACCGCCAACCGATGCCCCGAGGGCGACCGACACGACTTGAGGCTGCTAGAGACCGACCACGGCTCCTGGTTGTCCGGCTACCGGCTCGGCGGCCGCGGTTGGCTGTTCCGGTTTGGCGGACGTTGCGATGGAACCGACTCCCGGCCGCAGGTAGCCAGCGTCATCGCCGTGCTCTCCCACCTCCGGCACCGGCGGCCGGAGGGGCCGGCCGCCCGCGCGAGAATCGGCTGGATCGAATGGCGCCCGGACGCCACGGCCGCGCGCCACGCGACGCCCTGCGGAGATACGCCGCCGACAACCCGTCCGTCCGACGCATCGAGGAGAAGGCCGAACCGAAGCTCGTTGAGACCCTCCGCCGCTGCATTCTATTGAAGGTGTCGGGGCCGCGGCTCACGGACCTCGCCGAGGTCGCCCGCGGACTCCCCTTCCCCGTCCTTTTCCATACCACCGAGCACCTGCACGGCGGGTTCGATCGTCAGTATCCCGACCACCTTCCCCCGCGGCCGGATGTCGGTACACCGGAGGACCTGAACGCCCTTATCCGTACCTGCCGGGAGCATGGCCATCTATTCATGCCGTACACCAATCCGACGTGGTGGTGCGTGAATCCTCGCGGCTCGACCTTCGAACGCGTCGGCGAGGCTCCGCTCTCGGTGGGACTTGACGGCCGGCATATGCCCGAGTCGTACGGCGATCCGGTCGGCGTGCAGGGCTACACGGTCTGCGCCTGGCACCCCGCAGTGCGGGCCGCCAACGACGTGATCCGCGAGCAGTTTACGCGAGAACATCCGGTGGACATTCTCTTTCAGGACCAGGTCGGAGCGCGCGGCCACCGATGGGACTTCAACCCCGCCGCCCCCCATCCCGGCGCCTACCTCGAGGGCGTTCATCGGATCGCCAAAACCGACTCCCGCTACGTGCCGCTGGCGACCGAAGACGGGCACGATCGCCTAATCGACTGCGAGCTGGCGTTCTGCGGCCTGAGCTTTCCGTGGTTGCCCAACCGGCGCGGCGTGAGGGATCGCGAACTTTACTGGGAAAGCTGGCTCTCGGACGCCTGGCGGTTCGAGCCGCTCGCGCTCTGGTTAGCCCACGACCGCGTCTTTTTTTTCCACCACAACCTCGGCGGATCCGTCCGCGATCGGCTGGACCTCTCGATCAGCCTGGTGATGGGCTACGGCCTGAGCTGGTGGACGCGAGCGGGCGGCCCGCCGCATGCTGAACGCGACTGGATCGATCGCCTGTGCCGGGTGCAGCAAGCCGTCGGTCCGCGGTGCGCCGGCCGGCCGCTCGACTTCTTCGACCACCGCTCGCCGCTCGAGGTCCGCAGCCGCTGGGGCGATCTCGACATCGTGGCGAACCTCGGCCCCCGCCCCCTCGACCTCGACGACGGGACACGCATCGCGCCGGAGGGATTCTTGGCCCGATCCCCGGACCTCGAGGCAAGCATTTTCTGTCGCACGTCCGACGGGCTGGAGGATCCGCGCGGTTTCTGGCGCATTCGCGAACGTCGCGACGGCCAATGGACCGTATGGTCCGCCGGCCCCGAAACCCCGCCGTGACCGGGTGGCGGTCCGCTGATGCACGCCAGTGATTCGGCGGGGCGACTCTCGTCGCTTGCGCAATGCCCAACCGTCCGCGATAGTCGCGCGCGATGAACGACTGGCCCTTCCAAGCCCGCCTGCTTCGCGGCGATCCGGAGGTGTACCGCCGCGCCGTCGAGACATGGGCGGCACAGCCGGTGGACCTCGACGAAACGAGTACGCCTCCGCCCCCGCCCCCGCCGTTCGAAACCACGCTGGCCGCATCCGCGCGGGTTCGTGGCCCCGGAACCTTCAACGGGGACGAAACCCGCACCATCGTGTTCGAACCGTGCGACGATCCCGGTTGGTGGTTCGACCGGACCGACCGGCCGGACAACTTGCCCACCCTCGTGTCGGTACGGAACGTCTGGACGACCGGCCAGATCGTCAGCAACATCGTGCTTCGCAGCGGCGACCCCCACAACTACGTCCGCATGGTCGAGCATATCGTGGCCCTCAAACCCAACCTCTGGCTGGACAACGTCGTCGTTCGCCTCGACTCCGGCGACCCCCCGCTGTTCGACGACAGCAGTCTGGAACTCGTCCGGGCGGTCGAACAGGCCGGCATCGTCTCCACCAGCCGCCCCGCCCGATACGTCGCCCCGCGGGAAGCGGTCGCCGTGTGTTCGCCCACCGGCGCGTTCGTTGCGTTCGCGCCTCCCGCCGCGGGCGAGCCGGCATTGACGATGGACGTGGCCATTGATTTTTCCAACGTCATCGGTCGCCAGCGCATCCGGTTCCACATGAACCCCGAAACATTCCGCCGCGTCGCCGTGGCCCGCACCAACGCCACCGCCGCAAAGAAGTTGTACTGCCAGACCATCGGCCGCCTGTTCGCCGACGTCCGGCGCCTGGGCTACAACCGCCGCAACCTGCTGATCGCAGGGCGCCGGGCATACCTCAACCAGCCGCGCCTGATTCACGAGGGACGCTCACTGGAGGCGGTGTGGCACCGGGCGGCGCTGGACCTGGCCGCCGCCATCGCGCTCGTCGAAGGAGGGCGCTTCGTCGGCCGGGTCGCATCCTACCGCGCCGGGCACGCCCTCGACGTGCGGCTGGTCACGTTGGCCCACCTCGAGAGGATCCTGGGGCCTTGGCCCGCCTCCTAGATCCTCCCGCCAACGCACGGCAACTTCCGGCCTCGGCCCACGAGGCCATCAGGTTCCACAGCCACCGTCGGCAGATCCGCGCGTGCAGCTCCGCTCCTTGGCGGAGGTCTGCGGCCGCCTGGACCCACGGCCCCCTCGCTGCGGCCATCTCCTCCGCCCCCTGCCGCAGCCACGACGCGATCAGGGGGCGGGTGGCCTCGAGATGAAACTGCAACGCTAGAACCCGCGGTCCCCACTCGAAGGCCTGGTTGGGACAGGCCGCGCTGGCCGCCAGCCGGGTGCCCCCCGCCGGCACGTCGAAGGTCTCCCCGTGCCAGTGTAGCACCACGGCCGTTTCGGGAGCCGTCCGCCACAGCGCCGAGCCTTCGCCGCCGGCCGCCGGAAGGATCGGCCACCAGCCGATTTCCTTGTGTGCGCTCGGCCGTACCGCCCCACCCAAGGTCCTCGCAATCAATTGGGCGCCCAGACAGATGCCGAGGAGACGGCGCCCGGCGGAGATCGCCTCCCGCATCAACGCAATCTCGGCCGCGATCCAGGGCAGCGAATCCTCGTCGTTCGCGCTCATCGGCCCGCCCATGGAAAGAACCAGGTCGAAGTCGCGCGAAGAAGGCAGAGGTTCGCGCCACACGCGCACCACCCGCAGGTCGTGGCCGCGCCGGCGGGCCCAGTCGGCGAAGGCGGCCGGCCCTTCATGTGGAGCGTGCTGTAGGCAAAGGATCCGCATACCCCACTCTACCCCGACCGCATCCCCCCGCAACATTGATGGCAGGTCACGCGGCCCGCCAGCGGCTCTGGCCACCGTCCGGTCACGCCGGTACGATGGCTGCCGTGCATATGCCGGGACCGCCGTCACAACCAACCCACCTCGCGGCCGCGCCCTCGGCGCTGGTCACCGTCGCGGGCTTTTTTTCCGTCGCGGCGCAGACCCTGGCCTTCCGTGCGTTTTTCGAGCAGTTCGAGGGCACCGAGCTTGGCGTCGCAGCGTTCTTCCTCTCCTGGCTTTTCTGGGTCTCCGTGGGCGCACTCATCGGCCGTGTCGGAGGGGAACGCGCATCATGGCCTGGGGTGGCCGCCGGCGCCGTGGCGCAGGCAGCCGCCCTGACGCTGCAGATGGAAGGGATCGGCCGGGCGAGAATCTGGGCTGGGATCGGGGCGCAGGAAGTCTTCCCGCTGCTGAGGCTGCTCCCGTGGGCGCTCGCCCTCAACGCGCCGGTCAGCCTGGCCACCGGCTGGATCTTCACTCGCGCCTGCGGGGCGGCCCGCTGCGCCGGCGAGGGGGCAGTGGCGCGGGTGTACATGCTGGAATCTTTCGGGGGGGCGGCGGGCGGCATCGCCACCACGGTGGCGCTGGCCCTTGGGGCGGCCGATGAGACGGTCGTCGCGTCGGCCGCCGCGCTGCTGGTCGCAACCGCCGCGGCCGCCGCACCGCGACGCCCTCTGCGCACCGCCGCACCGCTCGCCGCCATGGCCCTGCTGACCGCCCTCGCCCTTCGGCTCGACCGGGCTTGGGCGGCGCAGCGCGACCGCGCCGTATGGACCCGCCTGATGCCCGGCGGAGACTACGGCGGCCGCATTGCCACCGCACAGGGCATCTACCGATATGGCCGATACAAAGGAACCACCGTCGTTCTGTTCGGCAACTCCGTGCTGGAAACGGTCGAGCCCGACGACGCCGCGCTGGCCACCGTCGCATTGCACCTGGCCGCCGCGCCGCACGCCCGGCGGATTCTGGTGGCGGGCGGCGGGGACTGGACGCTGGCCACCGCGTTTCTTCGCCTTGCCGGAGTGGACAAGGTGGTCTGGGCCCCGAGCGACCCGGAATATCCACTCGTGATCGCGGCGTTGGTCCCTCGGGATCGCCTTCCCGATCCGGCCCGTTTCGAGGTGGTTCAACGCGACCTGCGCGCATGGCTGGCCGAGCCGGGCGTCCCCTTCGATCTGATCGTCCTCGAACACCCCGATCCTGTCACCCTGTCCTTGCACCGCTATTTCACTCGCGAGTTCCTCCGGCTCGTTCAGCGCCGCCTCGCCGAGGGCGGTGTGGCCAGCCTGAGGTTTTCCGGCGGGGCAAATTACCTTGGCCCCGAACTGGTCCGGATGGGCGCCTCGATCATCGCCACCGCGGAGTCGGTGTTCCGCCACAGCCTCCTTCGGCCCGGCGACGAGAGTCGGCTCTTGCTGACCGACCGACTGTCGGGGTTCGCCCCGCCGTCCCGCATGGCCCGGTCGTTCGCGGCGATCCCGGATTCCGAGCGCATCGCCCCGCCGGAGGCCGTTCTGCACGCGTTTCCGCCGCGGCGTGCAGAACGGCAGATGGAGCTCTACGAGACGTATCGGCAGCGCTGGGGCGACGATGAACTGGTGTGGTCCGATCGCCGGCCCGCCGCGCTGAACGTCGCGCTGGCGCTTGCCCTCAAGCAAGCCGGCCATCCGGCCGCCGCGGCCTGGATGACCACCGCCGCCCGCCCGGCCGCCTGGGCGGTGGGCGTCGCTGGTGCGCTGGCGGCAATGGTCCGGCTGGCGCGGCGGCGCAAAGCGAGGGATGGATTGCCCGGCTGCGCCTCGTCGGCCGACGTGTCCCTGATGATCGGCGCGATCGGCGCATGCGGCATGGCCACCGGCATCACGTTGATGTGCGCGTGGCAGACATGGCATGGCGGGTTGTTCATCCACGTTGGGCTGCTCTCTTCGCTGTTCATGCTTGGATTGTGGGCCGGTGCGGCACTCGCCGAGCGGTACCTGTCGCGCCTCGGAATCGAAACGGCGGCGGCGGAGGCCGTCCGGCAGGCGGGACGGCTGATCGCGGCCGTGGCCTTCCTGCACCTGGTGGCGCTGGGCGCCTTCTCGCTGACCGGCCGCGAGCACGGCCGGCCGGTCTTGGCCGGGGCCATGTTGGCCGGAGGCCTGCTGGGCGGCGCCTATATCCCGGCCGCCCTGCGGAGACTGGGGCCGCAGCCGGCGGCCTCCCTGGGCGCGCGGCTGGAATTTTTCGACAACGTTGGCGGCATGGCCGGCGGCGTCGCACTCGCCCTGTTTGTCCTGCCCGGCCTCGGGATCTTTGGCGCCGCCGGGGTGCTGGCCGCTTGGGTGCTGTGCGCCTTCCCCGCGATTCGCCCGTCCCCCCTGGCCGCAGGCGGGCGCGACGGCGTGGATGTCTGGGGGCCCCGGATCGGCGCGCTGACCGCATGGGCCCTGTGCGTCGCAGCCGTGTTCACGGTCCTACACCGTGCGGAATCGGCAAAGGAGGCGGGGGATCCGCTCGCGGCCGCCGCGCGCGAACTGCTGCCCGCTTCAGCGGAGCGCATCGAGTTGGGGGGACGGACGGGGCGCAGCGTCCCCGTTTTTGTCGCCCCCGACAGGGCTGCGCCGGAACGGTACTGTTTCGCCGCATCCGATTTTGCGCCGCTGGCCCTGGGCTACGCGGGACCGATCGACGTGGCCATCAGCCTCGACCGCGCGGGTGTGGTCCAGGGTGTGCGGGTACTGCGCTCGCGCGAAACGCCACGGTACTTTGCGCGACTCGAGGGGTGGTTCGGGGCGCTCGCCGGCTGGCGGGCGGTCCGGAGCGGCGAACGGCCGCCGGTCGACGCCGTGAGCGGCGCGACCGTTTCGTCGCGCGCCATTCTGGAGACCGTTCAGGCAGCGTCCATCGCCTTCTCGGCCGCCGCGGGACTGGGCAGCGCCGCGGACGGTCATGAACGAAGGGTCCGCATCCCGTTGGAAACGTGGGTGCTGGGCGCCAGCGCCCTCTTGGCGTTGCTGCTTCGCCGCCGCACGCTACCGGTCCTGGGCCGCCGGCTGGCCATGGCAGCCGTCGTGGCGGGTCTGGGCATTGCGCTGAACGTGCAGATGAGCGTCGTGCACATCGGCGCGTGGTGCTCGTACCCGTGGGCGGTGCCGTCGTTTGGTCTGGCCTTCATCCTCCCGTTCGCCGTGCCGTTGTTCGTCGCGCTCTTCGGGAACCTGTATTGCGGGTGGCTCTGCCCGTTCGGAGCCTTGCAGGAGTTGACGCTCGCCCTTCGGCCGTCCCGCTGGCGATGGGAACCCCCGCCGAAGGCCTGGCGATGGGGGCGTCACCTGAAATATGCCGTTCTCGTAGCGGCCGTGGTGGCCTTCTTGGCCGATCCGGAATTGCGCGCGGACGAGCTCGATCCGCTGGCGGTGGTATTCGGCGGAAGTGCGACGCCCGCGATGGGCGCGTTGATTTTCGGGCTGCTGGCGTCTTCCTGGGCGATCCCACGGTTCTGGTGTCGTATGCTCTGCCCCGTCGGCGCGTGGCTCTCGGTGATCTCGGCCGCCCGTCCGCTGGCCCGGTGGTGGCCACGGGTCTTGCCGCGCCGGTGCGATCTGGGCGTCCGGAGCCCTCACGACCTCGACTGTCTGCTCTGCGATCGTTGCCGGCTTCGGGAGGCCGAGCCGCGCTGCGAGACGCCATCCCGCGCCCGCGCGGCCCTTGCGGCGGCCTTGATCCTGGCGGCGCTCGCCGCCCTGGTCACCCTGTGCGTCCACCGGGCCGCCACCTGGCGCGCGTCGGAGGTGGAGGAACCTCGGCGGCAGGGCGGCGTTGCAATCGACGCCGGGGCGCTGCGCCGCATTCGCGAGCGCCAGCGAGCGGGCAGCCTATCCGAACGCGAAGCCATGTACTACCGCGTCGAGGAGCCGGAGCCGTCCGCCCCCGAGGGCGGCCGGCGGCGCCGGCGTCGGGGGGGACGGTAGCCGCGCGGGCCTCGAAGGCCCCCCAGGGCCGGCCGTTGTGCGTCCGTGCGGAAACGTGTACCGTGCTGAGCGCGAAAGGAGGTCGCGTCGATGGGCCTGATTATTCTGCTGGCGGGCGTGGTCGCAACGGTTTCACCGGTGCCGTGCCCTGTGGATTGGGAGCGCGCGGCGGAGTCGGCGGTGGACCTAAGCCGCCACCTCGAGGCGCCGGCGGGCCGGGATGGCTTCCTGCGCGCGGAGGGAGGGCGCATACTGCTGCCCGACGGACGGAGGTTTCGCTTCTGGGGCGTGAACATTTGCGGCCCGTCCTGCTTTCCGGAACGCGAGGTCGCCATGCGGACCGCCGATCAGCTGGCCCGAATGGGCGTTAACTGCGTGCGCTTCCACCACATGGATTCCGCGTGGAGCCCGTTGTTTCCGAAGGACGCCCCCGACACACGGCGGATGGACCCGACTGCCCTCGAGCGGCTCGATTTCTTTGTCGCCGAACTCAAACGACGCGGCATCTACATCAACCTCAACCTGAACGTCGGGCGCCGCTTCCGGCCGGGCGACGGCGTCCGCGACGCCGACCAGCTCGGCTACGGGAAATCGGCCACCTATTTCAACCTGCGCCTGATCGAGCTGTAGCACGCCCGTCAGTTGCTGACCCACCGCAACCCCCACACGGGGGTCGAGTATCGGTTCGAGCCGGCGGTCGCGACGGTCGAGATTGTCAACGAAAACTCCGTGCTCGAGGGATGGGCCGCCGGCCGGCTGGCCGGTGGACGGATCGAGAAACCCGACACCTGGTCGCCGTTGCCGGCTTCGTACTCGGAGGAGTTGACGGATCTGTTCAACGCGTGGCTGTCGACGCAGCGGCCGCCGTCGGTCGTCGAGGCCCTTCGCGCCGAGGCCGGCGTCGGGCCCAGGGAGCGAATTCCCCGTCTGGCCCCGGCCGAGTTCGGTCGCGCATCGGCGGGGCGTTTCGCCGCCGAGGCGGAGTTTTACATCGAGCTGGAGCGCCGGTTCTTCTCCGGGACGAGACGGCTTCTGAAAGAAGAACTCCGCGTGCGTCCCCCGGTCGTCGGCACCTCCGATCACAACGACGGGTTCGCCGCCTATGCGCACATCGAAGCCAACGCGATGTTCGACTGGATCGACGGCCACGGATACTGGCAACACCCCAACACGCGATCGACGCCGCCCACCTGCCGGAACACGCCCATGGTGAATGATCCCCTGGACTCGACGGTGGTTCAGTTCGCGCGCACTCCCGTGCACGGCCGCGCGTTCACGATCTCCGAGGTCAACCACCCCTTCCCTCACGAAACCGCGTGCGAGGGGTTCCCCATCCTGACGGCCTATGCGCTCTTTCATGACTGGGACGGGATCGACTGTTCACGTGGGACCATCCGCGGCCGGGAGGCGACGGCGGCGTGCCGGTTCTTCACCCTCCCGCCCGCCCCCGTCAAAGTCGCCAACCTCATCGCCTGCGCCGCGCTGTGGCGCCAGGGCGGGATCTCAACGGCCCAGACGGTCGTGGTGCGGTCCTACTCCCGCGCCCAGATGATCGAGATGCTCCGGATGCCGAAGTCGACCGCCCATTCTTCACCGCCGGATCCGACCGCACGATACCGCTCGTCCACGCGACGAGGTTTCGCTTCGACGGCGGACCGGGTACCGCTCCTTCTCTCGCAGCCGCCCCGCCGGGCGCGATCGTGTCGGAGACCCGCGAGCTGGCCTGGTACGGGGCGGACCGCCAGCAGGGCTGCGTGGTCGTGGACGCGCCCGGCGCCCAGGCACTCATCGGCTTCGTGCGCCACGCCCCTCGCTTTCCCCGCCATCTGGCTGCCGACGTCACCAACCGCTTCTGCTCGCTGCTGCTTGTGCCGCTCGACGGCCGTCCGGTGGGCCGGTCCGGCCGTCTGTTGCTGGCTGCGACGGCATGGTGCGGCAACACCGGCATGCAGTGGGACGAACGCCGGCAGGCGATTCTCGAATGGGGCCGCGGCCCCGTCTTGATCGAACCAGTGGTGGGCACCCTCGAGCTGCGCGACGTGCCCTTGCGCCGCGCGCGCGCTCGGGCGCTGTCGCCGACGGGGGTGCCCCTCGGTCGTACGCTGCCCCTCGAGGTGGCCGGCGACACCCTGCGCATCCGGCTCGGGGAACCGCCGGCTCTGCTCGTTCTCATCGAGGCCCCGCCCGACCACGAGGCCGCCCCCTCGGATCGCTGAGGCGTCGACGCGGACCGGGCTATCGGACGGCCCGGTGGATCACCAGACAAACGACCGCGCCGATCAGCGAGAGCACCGCCAAGCTCTTATTGAATAGGTAGAAGATGTCGTCCGGCGCGAAGGTCATCAGCACGCTGCCGGCCTTGACCTCGTCCAGCCGGGCGACCTTTACTTCCACCACCGTCCCCAACGCAGGGGAGCGGAGCTCGACGTTGTCCTGCCGGGTCGAGCCGCCGGCGACGGACGGCTGGAAGACGCCGACAACCTGGTTCGACAGCACGCTCTGGCCGGGGATCACCCGGACGTCCAGCACGGTGCCGTCCCCCGGCGCGCGCAGTTCGACCTGCCGTGGATGCCGTTCGAGGACGCGCGGCGAGGGGAACCAGCCGTCTTTCACCGCCCAGATCCCCAGCCCCAACAACACCACCGCCGCGATCAGAAAGTCGTTCGTGCCCTGGAGATTGTACTGTCGTCGTACCGCCATAGAGCCTCTATATCTCCGGCGAGTGTAGCAGGCCCCGCTCCGGATCGCCAATCCGCGGGCGCAGTACGCCCGTCATTCCGAGAGCCCGAGTTTTTTGAGCTTCGGCCGGATCACGAACCGGCAGTACGGCTGATCGCGGTTTCGCCGGTAGTACTCCTGATGCTCGGCCTCCGCGGGGTAAAACGGCCCCGCCGGCTCGATGACCGTGACGATCGGCCGATCGAATCTTCGGCCCACCGCCTCTCGCGACCGCTCCGCCGCGGCCCGCTGGACTTCGCTGTGCATGAAGATGGCGGAGCGGTATTGGGTGCCGACGTCGTTGCCCTGCCGGTTCAACTGCGTCGGATCGTGCGCGTCCCAGAAGACCTCCAGCAGCCGCTCGTAGCTGACCAGGGCTGGATCGAACCGAATTTGCACCGCCTCGGCGTGACCGGTCCGGCCGGAGCACACCTCGCGGTAGGTGGGATTGGTCGTGGTCCCGCCCGTGTACCCCGACACGACGCCGACGACGCCGGGGATCTGTCGGAAGACTTCCTCGATACACCAGAAACAGCCGCCGGCGAACGTGGCGGTCTCCAGGCGGGATGCGCCGTCTGACGTCACATTGGTCCCTCCTATCGCAGCGGCCGCGAACGCCGCCACCAGACTTCCCCATCGGGCGGATCGTGGGCTCATGCCTGCAAAATCTACATCAATTTAGTCGTCACCGCAGGTCCCGGCTTGCCGCCGGCCGCGATAAGGTGCGATGATGCCGACGTGGACTCCGCCGGGTCATCGCCGTTCAACCAGCCAATCGCGAGCGCGCTGACCGCCTGGACGTTGGCGCAGGCGATCAAGGTCGGCCGCGGGCTGTGGCGGCAGGGGCGGATGGACTTCCGCCTGCTCTTTAGCACCGGCGGGATGCCCAGCGCCCACACCGCGATGGTGGCCGCCCTGGCAACCTCGATCGGCCTGGTCGAGGGATTCGGCAGCTCGCTCTTCGCGCTGGCCGCCGTGTTCGCGGCCGTCGTGATGTTCGACGCGCAGAGCGTGCGCCACGCCGCCGGCCAGCAGGCCCGACTCCTGAATCAGATCGTCGAGGAATTGTTCAAGAACCACCGTCTGTCCGAGCACAAGCTGGCCGAGCTTCTGGGACACACCCGCCTCGAGGTCCTGGCCGGCCTGATGATGGGCGCGCTGGTGGCCTTCGCCGTGCGGGCCGCCGTGCGGGCGTGGACTTGAGATTGCAATTTGCGAGCGCCCGTGTAGGATGGCGCGCAAATCCGGAGGGGCCGCGTGGGGCGGCCCGCGCACAGAGGAAAGGGACGGACATGGCGAAGATGACGAAGTCCAAGGTCCTGTCGGCGCTCGCCGACAAGGCGGGGATCAGCCGCAAGCAGGCGGGCGTGGTGGTCTCGGAGTTGGTCGCGCTCGCGCTGAAGAACGCGAAAGACGGCTTCATGATTCCCGGCTTGGGCAAGCTGGTGCTCTCGCAGCGCCCCGCACGCGAGATGGTGATGCGCTTCGGGCCCAAGGCCGGTCAGACCGTGAAGGTGCCTGCGAAGAAAGTCCTGAAGTTCCGCATCGCCAAGGTCGCGAAGGACGCCGTGCTGGGGAAGAAATAACCCGGGTCTCCAGCATCGAAGAAATCGCGACCCGACCGGGTCGCGATTCTTCTTTCCGCACCGGCCGGGTTCGGGGGAACCACCGATGGATCCGCTGTTGAAACTGCTCCGCGTTCGGGCCCGCGACAGCGTCGAGGACCTCGCCGCGATGCTCGGGCTGCCGCCCGACGAGGTCCGCGCGCGGATGGCGGACTACGAGCGCCGCGGGATCATCCGCGGCTACCGCGCCGTCCTGAACGAGGAGGCGATGGACGAGGAAAAGGTCGTCGCGATCATCCAGGTCAAGGTCACGCCCGAGCGCGAGGGCGGATTCGACCGTGTCGCGGCCCGCGTCTGCCGCTTCCCGGAGGTGGTGTCGGCCTACCTGATCAGCGGGCAGGCCGACCTGGTCTTGTTCATCGAAGGGCCCGACCTGCGCACCGTCGCGCGCTTCGTCGCGGAAAAGTTGGCCGTGATCCCCGGCGTGACCGCCACGGCGACCTCGTTCATGCTGAAGACCTACAAATCGCACGGATTCATGATGGACGCCCCGGATGAACACGAGCGGATCCCGATCTCTCCCTGAGCGGGTCGCGGCCCACGTGCGGTGCATCCCGCGGTCGGGCATCCGCGACTTCTTCGACATTGTCTCGACGATGCGCGACGTCATCAGCCTGGGCATCGGCGAGCCGGACTTCGACACGCCCTGGCGGGTGCGGGAGGCCTCGATCTGGGCCCTCGAACGCGGCGCCACGCACTACACCTCCAACCTCGGTCTGCTGCGCCTGCGCCGAGCGATCTGCGCCTACGTCGAGTCCGTCTACGGAGTCGCCTACCACCCGGAGACCGAATGCCTCGTCACCGTCGGCGTCAGCGAAGCCCTCGACCTGGCCCTGCGCGCCCTGCTCAACCCTGGCGACGAGGTCCTCTACCACGAGCCCTGCTACGTTTCCTACCGGGCCCTGGTCCTCTTCGCCCACGGCGTGCCCGTGCCCGTGGCCACCCGGGCTGAAGACGGCTTTCGGCTCACCCGCGCCATGCTCGAAAGCCGCGTCAGCCCCCGG